>JBLHTH010000006.1:0-45642 GCA_047627195.1 Pseudohongiellaceae bacterium
ATTACTGCACTGGTGAACCAAATTATCTTTGTGTGTTCTGTAGTTCGCCGACTTCAGCTGCATAGAGATCTGCCAACACTTCTTTCCATTGAGCGTATTGTTCTTCAACCGAACCGGTTAATGTAATGCTTCGATTATCTAGATCGAGAACTCTCGGAGCCACTACATTCTCGAGTGACTGACCAAGCTCCTCCAAAGCATCCATATGAATTCTAGCTTCACCACGTTTATCGAATCCGCTTTTAATTAACCCAGCGCCCGCGCCCACAGCCACGGCTCCGCCTACCTGAGAGGCGTACGTACTGCCTTGAGAAGCCGCTGCAAGACCGCCGAGAACGACAGCTGTTCCTGCAATAAAACGTCTTCGTGCGGAAGCTTTTAGTTTTTCAACTTCGAGAGTTTCTTCATAGCTTTGCTGGCGCCATGAATCATAGGGTAATCTCATTTGTCTTACGTAGGTCGCGTAGTAATCCTGCACTGTATCGATAAACATAAAATCTCGCTCGCGAATCCCTCTTACTCTTTCCAGTAGCGGATCCGATTCTGCTGGCAAGCTGACTACTTCCAAATTGCCGTTCCTATCTTTTGCTAAATACTCTCCAAATACATCCGGAGAGAATCTCTGCGCGAATAGCATTTCGGAAACGGTGCGAATTTCAGTAATTTCATCGTTTCCTAAATTTCGTTTACGGTATTCAAGCAAGTCATTGGCTATTGTGTTGTAAACAACTTGAAACGGATCGTTTTTTTGCCGTTCACTGGCCTCGTAACTAAACTGGCTAACCGACTCTTCATATTCTCTGGTATACCACCGGCGCCCTGTGGAGTCGGTTACGTCAATTCGGACAACCATCTGTTCGCCGTTGGAACTAAGGATTGTTCCGTTAAGGTAAACATCCATCGGGCTCTCTTGGTTTGGCATGACTCGAACAATGCCCCAGTTTCCAGAGCGCTGCAAAGTTTCAGACAATAAAAAGGGCGCATAGCGAGACTCAGCAACACGAATTTCATGATTAGTTACCTCTTCTTCACTCTTCTTAATTTCATCCAGACCTGGGTCAAATATTGCCACTCCAACATCCAACAACAAATATTCGGGAGTGTCTTGGGCGCCCTGAACAACCGGCGTATAGCTTGTCGATTTAACAGTGTGTGTCGCACAGGAAACTAACAAGAGGGTGGCCACTAGAAGTCCGAGCGTGTTTTTAAACTGCGTTGTCATTATTGCTCACCTATACCCGTATATTGTCTATATTCGTCCCATATCGCTTCTCGCAGTTCTGGGTCTGTTTCGCTCATTGCTAGCTCTCTAATTTGCCTCGCGACAACATCATCGTCTCTGCCACTTGGAATATCATCTGGCGCCGGAAACGTCTCTGTTGGGGCTTGGTTTGGGCTAGCCCGCTCAGTAGTCACCACCGAACTTGGTGGCGCTCCTTCAGCGGGAAGTGTCTGAGGCTGGCCTTGCGAGCCTCCTGAGGCCGCTCCTCCTGACGCCCCCCCTGGAGCTGAACTACCGGCAGCGTTGCTCTCACTCTGCGCACGCTCACGCTCGCTCAGAATATAGCCATCGAATGTTTCGTAACCGTCTCTGAGTCTCTCGTCGAGAACTTGAATTCTTTCAGCATTAGTTAGCGCACCGTTAGCTCCCGACCCTTTTTTCCCACCGGAGGAGCTTCCGGGAAGCGTTTCTAGGCTATAATCACCACCTGGACCGCCATTTACACCTAAATTTCCCGAAGGATTTCCACTATTGCCACTGCCTTGCTCTCCGCTTAAGTCACCTGTTGAGCTATCGCGACCTTGCCCTGAACCTTGCTGGCCACCAGGAAAACGAGATTCCCCACCAGCACCTTGACCAGAATTCGCACTCGACCCCGTGCCTGCTTGTTCAGCTTTCGATTGCCCTTGAGATCCCTGGCCATCGCTTGAACCCTCGGGTCCTGAAGGGAAGGAAACAGTTCTTTGCTGACCGCCCGAACCGGAGCTAGAGCCAGAACTAGAAGAACCCGTCTGCCCAGCGCCGGCCGTGCTCGCCTGACCCTGACCGGAAGAGGGACTAGCTGAACCCTGGCTTGATTGGGATGCACCGGCTTGACCTTGAGATTGCGCACTGCTCGATTGTGCCTGGCCTTGACCCTGGCTTTGGGAGCCGGAACTTGAAGAACCAGTTTGCCCTTGCGATTGGCTTTGGCTTTGGCTTTGGCTCTGAGATTGAGACTGGCTCTGGCTCTGGCTGCTTGATTGGGACGGCTGACTAGGGCTGCCAGAACTTGAAGATGAAGTAGGGCTAGGCGGCATTGGCATGGAAGAGCTGCTGTTGGGGCTCTGACTCGACTGGCAACCAACAATTGCAAGGCTTAAGCCCGTGACCAAGGCCAGACGTGGAATTTGATTTATTAACTTTTGCATAATTTGTTTCGCCAAATCGACGCTAACAAGAGTGCGGCATTGTTAGCCTTTTAAGATTTTAATGAGTTTAGACGCCTGTAGCAGGTACTGAAGCATCTATTTTAGGACCTATTTGAGGGCCTACTTAAACACCGACTTTTAATAGTGAGTAGCACCCGCCACCACCCAAAAAGGCACCTTCTATTCAATTTTGGAGACCACTAATAAATTTAAGTCAGTGTCATGCTACAGTATTTCAAACTCTGCTGAACACAGTATTAACAGGATAGTAAACTTCGATTAATGCTAACTGTTCTATTAGTGCATTAGTACCAATACCGGTAGCGAAATTGACTGCCATTAGAGCGAATAGCTGCCCCATCTTTGAGCGCAGGCCTGAATACTGAACTTCTAACTTGGCGCTGCAGTCTGCCCAAAATCATTGAGTTTTCCTCAGTTTCGCCCGTAACGATTTCTAGGTTTCGCACAACGCCATTTTCGGTTACATCAAAGCGTAAATCCACGAACCCAACGTTAAGATCCTGAGTGTCTTTTCCATCCCCTGAGGCAAAAACCAAACTTGTGGGGGCATCGAGAAAAGTGGGCAAAGGTATTACATGACCAAAGAACTCATTCAAAAGTTCCTCAGAGTCTTCCAGCTCAGTAATAATTTGCCAGGCATTGGCATACATTTGTGCTGCGGCTTTGCGCCGATCGAACATTAAGTACCAGTCACCTAAGTTAGCGTTCGCTTCGGCCAAAGGAACCGATATTCCATCATCTATCTGTCGTTGAGTAACAATATTTAGAAGTGCCTCTTCACCTGCTTGAAAGCCCCGAGGCACGCTACGTTCTGACCTTATTAACTTTCTTCGCAGTGCATCTTGGTCAAGGCGGAATTCCGGCGTGGTCATTTCATTCAATAATTCTGGGTGGCGACTCAGCAGATAAGCAGCATTTGCGATACTTTGTTGATAGTCGACATAGCGCGCATCAGAACGACCAAAGTGCACATCGACCATCTTTGCAGCCGCATCAAATAGAAGCTGAGCGGAGCTAAGTCTTGAGCCTAAGCCTTCCCCAAAACCAATATTAAAAGCTCGCAGATTCCAGTTCGCCAAGCGCCCGAGCATAGGAATGATACGCGGGTCAGTGTTGCCATAAGTTTTCTGCTGAATATAAAACATATAGTTGTAATAAAGGTCTGCCTGCTCCCAATCACCCATTTCTAGATAACTTTCGATCTTCTGCTCTAACGCAGGGATCTGATCCATTGTATGCAGGCCATTGTTGATTCGACTTATATGCACGACCCGATCAAACGTTTCGATCGCGGTTGCATGGTCACCTTGACGTTGCTGAAGTTCTCCTAAAGTTGCGAGGTCTTCTATTAAACCACTGTCCCAAACTCCGCCTTCTAACTCTATTGCTTGAATTGACTGGCTATACTCGCGAATACTGTTCGTTCGCCTTATGAACTGAGGGTCGTCTTCTGAAATGGCTTCGCCCGTTGTTATTGGCCATTCGACTTGATCATTAAAGCCGGTATCAATTTCAATTGGTTTATCGATAAAATATAGCTTGGGTCGCCTTTCCCTGTTTTCGGAACCAGTGCCATCTGCGACCTCATCTACTTCTTGCCCAAATACTGTGCCATAAAGGACTGCAGCTATTAGACAGCTCATTGATAAAAATCGGTTTTTACACTTTACAATCATGGCTACGCCTAAGATTTTTTGAGGCTCCTTGGGACAATTAATATTGTCTTGCGGGAATTACGTTGGTAAAAACAAAAAACTAATCACTCGTAAATACCGTCACTTAGCATGGAGACACTAGGTTATAACATCGCTGAAATTGACCTGTAAACCTGCCTCAGCTTATTTTGCACTCATAGTCTCAACTTAAATATCCTGCTGATTCCTTCGCCCCAAACAAATATTTCCAAACTCATCGATTATGCCGCCCCAGCCTTCACTAAGATAAGTAGTCGCAGAATACTCCTTAACGATGCAGGGCCCTTGTAGCACTTGGCCTGCCGACAAATCTTCTCGTTCGTAACATGATACGTAATCCGCATAACCATAGACCCTTACATTCGAAGAAACATTACACTGTTTCGATGTTTCGAGCTTTGGCAGGTCAAATTCCTTTCCTGCTACCTTCGGCATAATTTGAATATTCACAATTTCGGTATTGGCATCGAGGTCATAACCGTAGCGCTGTTGATGCAAAGACGAAAATCCTGCGAAGGTTTGCTTTAAACCTTGCCAGGCGACACTGAGGGTAAACGACTGCCCAACGTATCGAATATCAGCTCGTCGCTCGATGCACATGCCATTTAACTCCGCTTCGGTTACCCCCTCTGAGCGCAGCTCATCTATTGCTCTACTTTCTAAATCGCAATACGCTTTCTCGATAAACGACAAGTCTGCGTTACGCTCAATAATATTAACCGTTTTGGAAAATTGTCTGCCTTTTTTTGCAACCACCATGCCCAGTGCCGAGAGCACACCGCCGTGAATTGGGACAATGGCTTTATCCATCAACATGGAATCCGCAAGCTCGCACACATGTAAACCCCCCGCGCCGCCAAAACAAACAAGTTGAAAATCTCTAGGGTCATGGCCGCGATTAACAGAAATTAAACGCAAAGCTCTAGCCATGTGCTGATTCGCAATGCGAATAATTCCAAGAGCAGTTTCTTCAACAGACATGTCTAAAGCCGTGGCCAATGCGTCTATCGCAGCTCTAGCAAACTCGACGTTTAAGATAAGGTCGCCCGCAAGCTTAGATTCAGACACCAGCCGTCCTAAAACTAAATTTGCATCGGTAACCGTAGGCATAAGCCCGCCTTTTCCATAACAAGCCGGACCTGGCTCAGCGCCCGCAGATTTTGGTCCAACTTGAAGAATTCCACCCCTGTCAATATAGGCGATGGAGCCACCGCCTGCGCCAATAGTGTGCATATCTACCATAGGCACACCGACTGGATAGGGGCCAATATAACCTTCATTTGTTGTTGCTATCCGACCTTCAATCAAAGCTACATCTGTCGATGTCCCACCCATATCAAAGCTAATAAAATTCTTTTCGCCTATTTGCTCGCCTATATATTTAATCGCGTTTAGGCCTCCAGCGGGGCCCGACAAAAGCAAATTGACGGCCGATTTCGCAGCCGCGTCAGCCGATAGTGTTTCGCCACTGGACTGCATAATCTGAATAGGTATTTGTAGCGCCGATTTCAACCTGCCAACGTATCCTGATACAACTGGACCCAGCGCAGAATTTAACCAAGTGGCAATTCCGCGCTCATATTCTTTATAGACCGGGAGGACTTGTGAGGAGCGGGAAACAAAAAGGCCAGGGCTTGCGATCGCGATCGCATCAGCAATTCTTTTTTCGAAGCTTTCATCAAGAAAGGAAAATAATAAGTTGATGGCGACCGCTTCAGGTTTCAACTCTTTTAAAGAGCTAATTAGCTGCTCTATATCTGATTCAGTGAGGTCTTCCAGAGTGGAGCCGTCAGCGGCGATCCTGCCTCCGGTTTCTAAACATAGCTGGGAGGGCACCGGCTCAGGCTGCGGCGGAAATTCGAGGGCATAAAGGCTTGGCCGAGTTTGTCGGCCCAAGCTAAGCACGTCTTTGAAACCTCTGTTGCTTATATATACTGTGCGAGCGAATTTCCCTTCCAGAGCCGCGTTAGTCGCGACCGTGCTGCCATGGACAATGACTAAAGCCGCCCGCGCCAGCCCCTCACCAAACCCTAAAGACTTCATACCCTGAAGAATTGCCTGTTCCGGCGCGTGGGGAGTTGATAAGGTTTTATGTATTGTGATGCGTACCTTGGGCGCTAATTCCACCGCGACAAAATCGGTGAATGTTCCTCCCGCATCAATTCCTAAAACAATTCTATTGGACAACGGCGTCTCGCTGATATTCTGGCTGACTCACGAGTCTGATAGTGTAACCTTTCAGCATAGAGTCACCTAGTTAGAGCCCAATAGAAATACCCAACACCGGAGATTGGTTTGCCAGAATTACCTGAAGTTGAGACCACAAGGCGCGGAATCGAGCCGCATATAAACAACCAGTCAATAAAAACTATTGTCGTTCGGCAACCAAAGCTACGCTGGCCTATCCCTATATCTCTAGCTAAAGATCTTCCTGGGCATACTATTTATAAGGTTATAAGGCGTGGTAAGTACTTACTTCTAAGATCCAAGCCGGGCACGGTGATAATCCATTTGGGCATGTCTGGCAGCTTACGCGTTCTCAAAAACCCAACCCCGGTAGGTAAACATGATCATGTGGATTTTGAGCTGAGCAATGGCGATATTCTGCGCTACACAGATCCCCGCAGGTTTGGCTGCATCTTATGGGAAGTAAACGACCCGCTGCAGCATCCATTACTTTCCAAGTTAGGCCCCGAACCACTGCTAGAAGAATTTGATACCGCTTACCTACACAGCCTAAGTAGGAAGCGAAAGGCCCCAATTAAAACCTTTATTATGGATAGTCATGTCGTGGTTGGAGTCGGCAACATCTACGCCAACGAAGCACTTTTCATGGCCGGGATTAGCCCCAAACGTGCTGCAGGTGCGATTTCAAAGGCTCGCTATGAAAAGTTAGTCTTGGCAATCAAGGAAGTACTAGCGAAAGCAATTCAAGTAGGAGGAACAACTTTAAAGGATTTTACCGACAGTAACGGCGATCCTGGCTACTTCAAACAATCTCTACAAGTTTATGGGCGAGGTCGACTTCCCTGCAATAACTGCAAGAAAGACCTAACCGAGATTAGAATCGGACAGAGAACAACTGTTTACTGCAGCGCCTGTCAAAAGTAGCTACGTTGGGCAAAAATTAGAGCTCTCTCATCGCCTTCACAACCGATGGATGAACAAACTTAGAAATATCACCACTGTAAGAAGCTATTTCCCGGACTAAAGTAGAAGAGATATAGGACAAATGCTCAGCTGGCGCCAGAAATACAGTTTCTATATCTGGCTCCAGTACTCGATTCATACCAACCAATTGAAATTCATACTCAAAATCGGCGACTGTCCGCAGTCCACGAAGGATTATTTTTGCACCACATTTTTTTACGTACTCGGTAAGCAGCGTATCAAACGAAGTCACTTCAACGTTGTCTATATGCGCCAGTACTTCGTTCGCTAATTCCACTCGCTTGGTTGTCGACATCGTATTAGATTTTTGTCGATTCGCGTCAACAACCGCTACGATAATGTGATCAAAAAGTCCTGCCGCACGCTCGATTAAGTCGGTATGGCCGTTAGTGATGGGGTTAAACGTGCCTGGGTAAACTGCTGTTTTCATATTACGGTAACCTTACAATTCTCGGCATTCTAGCCAATTGCCCGCCTCGTCACAATCAAGCAATTAAATGGTGCGCTATACGTTTTTCAAGCCAGTTCTCTTTATTACCAGAAATGAAGCCAACATGACCACCCTTGCTGGTTAACTCCATTTGTACACTAGTTGATAGACTCGACGTACTTGGTAGCGCTGATGCTGGAATAAGCGGGTCATTTTTGCTCTGGATAAGCAGGGTATCAGTGTCTATGTGCTCTAAAAACTGTGCTGAGCTACATTTTTTGTAGTAGTCATCGGCGTTTTCGAAACCATGAAGTGGCGCAGTGACAAGATCGTCAAACTCCAAAAGTGATTTAATGCGGCCTAAATCTCCGAGACTGGCTAATTTGTCATATTGCTCTTGTAATCCTCTTTTTTGAAAACCATCCATTTTGCCAATAACATCATTCCTTAAGCGATTAACGAAATAATTCCCATAAAGCCGGCTTGGCCCTCGAAGCATTGCCTTAGAGCATTCATCTAATTGAAAAGGAGTCGAAACTGCCACCGCTTTGATAATCCGGTCATCTCGCTTTTTTTCACCAAGCCATTTTAGGAGGACGTTTGCACCTAATGAATACCCCACAAACATAAATTTCTCATTTGGGTAAGCAGCACTCAAGTTTGTAAATACTTCGTTTAGATCCTCAGATACACCTGAGTGATATGCTCGAGCCAAGTTGTTTATCTCGCCGCTACAGCCGCGGAAATTTATAGCAACACTGCGCTTACCATGACTTGCTAAACGTTTCTGAAGTGCAACCACGTAAGGGGAGCTAGAACATCCACACAGACCATGTATTATAACTGTTATTCCAGAACCTATCTCTGTCGACAAATTATTTACTGAAAAGTTTTCACACCAATCGATATCAATAAAATCTCCATCATATAAATCAAGGCGCTCACGCCGATGGTTTGCTTCATCAAAAGTGGTAAATTTCCGCCAAAGAGTTTGTGTATGACCCTCTGGAAGCCACCATGCCGGCTTGAAGACGTCTTCGAAAGTGCCATTTGTCATATTTAAATATCTAGATCGTTGATGAACAAGCTAAAGAATACTTGGCCGGCTTTTTTCTCTTTTAGCCTTCGCCAACCCTGCGGAAAAATTATCTTATTTGGGTCGATGCTAGTTTCGGTATATATTTTACACGCCTTATTTAATAAGTTGCTACTATCCAGACACTGACAAGTGCTGGCGATGATGTTTGACGAAAATGGAGGATCTAGAAATACCACATCATATTTTTTAATTAATGATTTTTGATTATCAATCCACTTAAGCGCATCACTACAAACTACCTTCCCTTCGCTAAGATGGAGACGATTGAGGTTTTCTTGAATTGATGTCGCTGCAATTTCGTTTTCTTCGACAAAAGTGACGGAGCTGGCACCCCTCGATAAGGATTCGATCCCGAGAGCACCGCTTCCTGAAAATAAATCTAAACAACTATTGCCCGCTAAATCCATTTGGATCCAGTTAAACAAAGTTTCCCGTACCCTATCCGATGTAGGCCGAAGGCCTGTAATCGTCGGGAACTCTATTTTTCGACTTCTTAAATCACCGCCGATAATTCGAATACTGTTTTTAAGTGTTCTCATTTCAATCAATTCACTGCTTTTTTTGATGGCTCTATCTTATCATTTCTTTAGCTCTGAGCTTTAGTATTCTGATCAAACCTTGTCCTTGATTTTGGCGCAGCCGTAGGTATTTTCGCGGCGCAATTCCTTGAGTGCAATTGGACTGCCAGTTTGTGGTAAGATAACGCTATAAATCCTTCTAATTACTCTGTCCCTCTTATGTTTGGTTTCGGCAAAAAAGACAAACCCGCCTCGTCCCCAGTGGCCGATAAAAACCCTTCAGGCGAAACTGAAAAAAGTGAAGCTGGCTTCTTTTCTCGCCTGCAGAACGGCCTAAGCCGAACTCGCGGTAGATTAACTGAAGGGATATCTAGTTTAGTGCTAGGTGAAAAAGTCATCGATGCTAGCCTTTTAGAAGACATCGAGACGCAACTACTTGTCGCAGATGTAGGTATAGAGGCCACCGACCAGGTGATTGGTAATTTGAAAAAAAGCCTCAGTCGCTCTCAGCTTGCAGAACCCGAGCAATTTCTCAAAAGTTTGAAAAATGAATTGCTCAATATACTTAAGCCCTGCGATGTTCCTCTAGTTGCGCTTAGCGATCATAAACCCTTTGTCATCCTCATGGTCGGGGTCAATGGTGTGGGAAAAACCACAACTATAGGCAAGCTCGCGAAGAAATTTCAGGCTGACGGGCAATCTGTGATGCTCGCGGCAGGTGATACTTTTAGAGCAGCCGCGGTCGAGCAGCTCGAAGTGTGGGGGGAGCGCAATAACGTGCCAGTCGTAGCACAAGCAAGTGGAGCTGACAGCGCTTCAGTTATTTTTGATGCTTACCAGTCAGCAAAAGCTAAGCAGACTGACATTCTTATTGCCGACACTGCAGGTCGCTTGCACACTAAAGAAAACCTGATGAACGAGTTAGAAAAAATAGTTCGGGTTTTGAAAAAGCAGGATCAATCCCTGCCCCATGAAACCCTACTCGTATTAGACGCAACCACGGGCCAAAATGCATTAAATC
This sequence comes from Pseudohongiellaceae bacterium, assembly GCA_047627195.1. Classification (GTDB taxonomy): domain Bacteria; phylum Pseudomonadota; class Gammaproteobacteria; order Pseudomonadales; family Pseudohongiellaceae; genus UBA9145. Next base: position 10,367 of record JBLHTH010000006.1, read on the forward strand.
AGGCAGAAAGCTTTAACAAAACAGCCAAGCTTTCCGGCATTGTCCTTACCAAACTTGATGGCTCAGCCAAAGGTGGTGTGGTATTTGCGTTGGCCAAAAAGCTAGGCATACCGATTAGGTTTATCGGTGTTGGGGAGCAAGTAGACGACTTAAGACCGTTCTCAGCAACGGCCTTCATTGATGCACTATTCAGTGAATGATTAAATTTGAAAGAGTCTTCAAGCGCTATCCAGGAGGCTTTGAGGCATTGTCAGATGTTAGCTTTAGTGTTGAGAAAGGCGAGCTTGCCTTCGTCACCGGTCACTCCGGGGCTGGCAAGACTACCCTCTTAAAATTAATCCTAGCGCTAGAATCGGTTAGTAGCGGTAATATTTCAGTTGCCGATTTAAGCTTAAAAAACCTCTCTCGTCGGCAGATTCCCAAACTCCGGCAACGAATCGGTACTGTTTTCCAAGATCACCAACTTTTAGCGCGCAGAACTGTTGCTGACAATGTGGCATTGCCTTTGAAAATAAGTAATTTCCCTAAGTTCGAAGCTGACCGTCGTGTCCGAGCTGCGCTAGATAAAGTTGGCTTACTAAGTAAGGCCTCCTATTTTCCGCCAATGCTTTCAAGCGGCGAACAACAACGAGTTGGAATTGCTCGTGCGGTAGTAAATCGCCCAAGCATAATTCTCGCTGATGAACCTACTGGAAACTTGGACCCTGACCTATCAGCGGAAATCATGCAGGTATTTCAGCAGTTTCAAAAAGTCGGCGTTGCTTTGCTGATTGCTAGCCATGACATTAGTTTGGTAAATGCGATGGGCGGCAGAACCCTAGTTCTAGAGAATGGGAGGTTATTGCCGTGACCTCAACATTCTCCGCACCATCTAACCGGCTACAACAGCATGTTGTTGATTTAAAACAAGCATGGCAGGGAATGTTGGCTCGACCGGTTGCCACGCTAGCAACTTTGTTGGCTATAGCAACAACCTTGCTAGTACCCATCTTGCTATTAATCATAAGCTCTAGCTTGGCGCAGACTCTAGATCAGTATTCAAATAGCCCCCAGCTGACCGCCTATCTTGTAGAGTCGAGCAATGAGAACATGATTTTACATGTAAGTGAGCGCTTACTTTTAAGAGAGGACATAGGCGTAGTCGAAGTCGTCCCGAGGGCAAGGGCCTTTGCAGAATTCGCTAACATCGCCGGTTTCGATGGCTTGCTCGGAGAATTGGAAATCAACCCGCTTCCCGATGCCTTGATTATTTTGGCCCTCGAATTAGACCCCACAAAGCTTGAAAGCCTAGCTAAAGAGCTAGCTGCGTACCCGGAAATTGATTTAGTTCAACTAGATGTAGAGTGGATCAAACGCCTGCAAGGGTTCACCCAGCTTATGAGAAATCTCGGACTATTAATTGGGCTAGCAGCACTTATAGGGTTTTTCTTAGTAATAGCGAATACGACAAAACTTATCGTCCAACAATCAGAAGATGAAATACGAGTCTTAAAACTTATTGGCGCGCCTGACGCCTTTATCTTGCGGCCTCTGCTTTACAGTGGCTTGCTCTATGGGCTTTGCGCGGCAGTTTTTTCACTTATCCTCCAGTCAGCAATGATCGCTACATTTGTCAGCTTAGTTGACGAATTTTTAGTGGAATACAATACCTCCTTCCCAACGGAAATAGACTTTAACCTAGGTCTTGTGGAAACCCTGTTTATGCTTTTGGCAAGCAGCTCCATCGGCTTTTTAGCAGCCGGCATTTCGGCTTATCGAGAAGTTCTCAAGCTAGAGCCTTAAAACGAGTCCAACAAGCATCTAACGAGTGCTCTGAAAAAGGAAATCGCCCTTGTTTTTTCTGAAATCACCACAACACTTGGTCTACATCAGAGAATTAAACGTTGTTTTAGTGTCGTCTAATTAATTAAGGATTGAATTAAGTTTTTCGCCCCGACAGACAGCTATCTGCCTCGATACGGCTCTATATGGCTCTATATGGCTAAATGAAGCAATAAATGCTATAATCGGGTCTTAAAGTTAATCGACTAGTGTTTAAAGAATAGTGTTAGAAAAACATGGTTTTAAACACACTGTCATAACAGTTGGTAAACAAGTAAATTGATTATGAATACTTTAAAGAACTTACAGGTTATTGGCCCTACAACTCCGGGCCGCGATCTCACTGCTTACATTGCCTCAGTGAACAGCATAGCTGTGCTCACCCCTGAACTCGAAAGAGAATTAGCCAATCAGTATTATTATGAAGACGACGTTGATGCTGCTCGCCAACTGGTCATGGCGCATCTACGCTTTGTCGTACACATGGCAAAAACGTTCTCTGGCTATGGCTTATCACAAGCCGATTTAATACAGGAAGGTAACGTGGGCTTGATGAAGGCCGTAAAACGCTTCAACCCAGAGTTCGGCGTTAGACTGGTATCCTTTGCTGTGCACTGGATCAAAGCTGAGATGCATGAGTTCATCTTACGCAATTGGCGCATAGTCAAAGTTGCGACAACTAAGTCTCAGAGGAAATTGTTTTTTAATCTACGCAGCTCCAAGAAACGCCTTGGCTGGCTCAACAACGTTGAGGCGCAAGCAGTTGCTGACGATCTGGGCGTAGATGCAAAAGTTGTGAGGCAGATGGAAGGCCGAATGAGCGGCTATGATACGTCCTTCGATGCCGAGCCTGACAGCGATGATGATGCTGTTTACAGAGCCCCTGCTTACTACTTAGAGGATCAAAGTTCAGACCTTGCAACAGGCGTCGAAGACGATCAGTGGGGAGAAATCACCAGCCAGAGTTTGCATAGCGCAATGTCCGGTCTTGATGAGCGCAGCAAAGACATTTTGCAAAGCCGCTGGTTAACCGATGACAAGGCCACTCTTCATGAGTTAGCGGATCGCTATAGTGTATCGGCTGAGCGTATTAGACAGCTTGAGAAAAATGCTATGAATAAAATCAAAGCACAGATGCAAGCTTAAGGCTTAGTTTCGAAAAAGCCGTGAGTCTCTCGCGGCTTTTTTTTGCCGGAAGTTTTTGCCGGAAGTTTTTGCCACAAACTCATCTCAACATTCTCTTGCTTCGTAGCCCAAGCCGTTTCAAAATGCCCGCCCTATGACTAATATTTTTATACTTGCCACTGGAATCAATGGCTTTCTTTCTGTTGCTCTAGGCGCGTTCGCTGCTCATGCCTTGAAAAACATTATTGAAACCGATCTTCTAGCAACATTTCAAACTGCTGTTCAATATCACATAACTCATAGCCTGGCACTCTTTGGTGTAGCCATCCTTACTTTGTATGCCCCCAATAGTATGGCACTTAAAATTAGCGGCTCTATGTTCATTGCTGGCATCCTATTTTTTTCTGGCAGCCTTTATATTCTCAGCATTACCGGCATCCGCTGGCTAGGTGCAATCACTCCCATCGGCGGCATCTGCTTTCTTGTGGCTTGGGGTTGCTTATGTTGGTTTGCCCTGAGTACCCGCCTGGCCATTTAGTCAGTGCAAGGCTTAATGTGAGAGCCAAAAATACCTTGGGTATTGATTTAACTGCAGAACCTTTAATTACCAAACCGTTCAAGCACCGAGCTGCTCGATTGTCGAACTGCTAATTCTTTAGCTGGTGGGCCAGCGTGATCGGCGCTAGGTTTTTTAGCAAAATCAATGCACGATAAGCTTCTGTAACTGACTAATGGTAACTCTACTCCGTGACCGATACCGAACACCCAGACCGTAACCGCCCACTAAAAAGCTTTGTCATCAGAGCCAGCAGACTCACCGCTGCCCAGCAGAATGCACTGGATACTCTATGGGATGATTATGTTGTTCCTTTTGAGAATAAGCTGTTGGATTTAAAAGAACTCTTTCCAAACCAAAATCCAGTCACTATGGAGATTGGTTTCGGAATGGGCGACTCTCTTCTCGAAATGGCCGTCGCGCAGCCAGACATTAATTTTTTGGGTGTCGAAGTTCATCGACCAGGAGTCGGAAAGCTTCTTCATGGTATCAAGGAGAAGGCTGTAAAGAATCTCAAAATAGTGAGTCATGACGCGGTTGAAGTATTAGAGAACGGCTTAGCCGGCGAATCAATAGACAAATTATTGATCTATTTTCCTGATCCTTGGCATAAAAAACGCCACAACAAACGCAGACTTGTGCAGACCGACTTTATTCAATTGGCACGCTCGCGACTAAAAATAGGCGCTGAAATTCACTTGGCCACGGACTGGGAGCATTACGCCGAACATATGATGGAAGTCATGAGTGGTGCGCAGGGATTTGAAAACTGCGTGGGTTTACAGGGCTTTTGGGACGCACCGAAAAGACCTGAAACAAAGTTTGAGAGACGTGGATTAAAGTTAGGCCACGGTGTGTGGGACCTACTATTTAAGCGTTTAGACTAGAACCAAAACCGGTGCTCGTGGTCTTTGAGCCATTCCACATATTCTTTGTGATTTGGGCAAACTGATTCTACCAAATTCCAGAACCTGCTCGAATGATTCATGTGTACTAAATGACAAACTTCATGGGTAATCATGTAATCAATAATGCTATAAGGCGCCAGCATTATCATCCAGTTGTATTGGATGATACCAGTGGAGGTGCAGTGCCCCCATTTTGTTTTAGTCTTGCGAAGCTTAATTTGAGTGATTTTGTGATCTACCCCTAAATGTTTCGCCAGACCCTTAGCCCGAGGGATCAAGTATTCACTAGCTTTCTCTGTTAAAAACTCCTCGACCTGTTGTTTCGCCTTTTCAGCGTTAAGTTTATGTCCCTGTATGACAAATTTGTCGCCAGTGATCAGAACTCGCTTTTTTCGCCCCTCTTTAAAAACGATTGTCAGCTCTCTAGCCCGATAGAAAATTTTCCCTCCACTTACTATCCGAAGCAATTCTTTATCTCGCAGAGACTCTTCATAGAGCCTGTTTTCGATCCATTCCCTATTATTCTCAACAAACTTGGTAACTTCACGCTTACCAGCACCATAAGGGCACCTTACAACCACCTTCTCATGAGAAATGTAGATTCCCAAAGTCTTGCGCTTGGTGCGTTGAATTTCACACTCAAAGGGCGCGCCAAGCTTAACCTTGGCAATGGTATGGCCTGTACTGCTATTTAGTGGGACTATTTTAGACATATGCCTGCCATTTCATGGTTTCCTTGCAATAATATTCGCCACTGCTCGCGCTGGGATAGACAGTTCACCTTCAAAGTAGTGCAAAATTTCCCAACCTTTAAATGCCTCCTTAAGTTCATTTGGATGCAGAAGATAGTCTGGATTATTGGGACGGCCGAACTTTCGGTTGTCATTGGTGAATGTTTCATAGTAAATCAGCCCACCTGGGGTAATCATATCCCTTATCGACTTAACACCGGGGCGATGTAAATAGTTAAATACAAGGCAAGCATCGACTTTTATTTGCGCAAGTGGGTCTGATTCTGCATTTTCTAAGTCAACCAGCCATGTGCGCCCGGGCAGTTTTTCCTGCTCAAGCCGTGCCGAGATGGCGCCTAACTTTTCTTGGTCAGAATCAGCAAAAATAACTGGAATACCGAGCTTAGCCAATGCCAGACCATTTCGGCCGCAACCACATGCTAAATCCAGTACGCCATAGCGTGTTGAAAGCTGTTTTAGTAAGTCTAGGTTTTCGACCAATACGCGAGCAGCATGAGTCATTGAATGTGCCAAGAATTAACGGATAATGAATAGTCTACACAGGCAATCCTTGGATGCTACTAATTTAGGTTCGGACTTCATCAAATGACTAATTCCAATTTCACCAAAGACCGTATTTTTGCAGAACAGATGGTACCCGGAGACTTCGCTTTTGATGATAAAGTGGCTGGTGTTTTCGAGGATATGATTAATCGCTCTGTACCGGGCTATAGCACCATTATCAAAATGATTGGCGTCCTTGCCCAGCGCTATAGCCAAGCTGACTCGAAACTCTTTGATTTGGGCTGCAGCCTCGGCGGGGCCACCTTCGCTATGGCGTCCAGGCTCGAAAAGACTAATTGCTCCATTGAGGCCATAGACAATTCGCAGGCAATGATTTCACGGTTGCACGGACGAGTAGCATCAGATCCCGCCATGGGCGCTATTATCAATTGTCACTGTGATGACATATTGGGTTTTCCAATCGAAAATGCGTCCGTTGTCGTGCTCAACTTTACTCTTCAATTTGTTCCGATGGCCGACCGCGCTTTGTTGCTTGAAAAAATCTTCGCAGGCATGAAGCCGGGTGCGATTCTAATCATTTCGGAAAAAATCGTTTTCCCTGATGAAACACTCAATCAGCTTTTCATTGAGATGTACCATTCTTTCAAGGAAAGTATGGGCTACAGCAAACTAGAAATAAGTCAGAAGCGAGAGGCGTTGGAAAACGTGTTAATACCTGAAAGTCTCGATTCTCATCGAGCGCGACTTAACGACATTGGTTTTCACTCCTTTGACGCTTGGTTCCAGTGCTTCAACTTTGCCTCTATGGTGGCCTTTAAATAATTCTATGAAAGACTTACTAACTCTAGCCAAGACTATCTCCAATAGCCCCTTAGCCCCTCTGTTACCTTTTCTTGAAGAGAGCTTCATAGCTAAACTAAATCATGGCGACCTAAAACGGTGGCTTCAAATGATTGAAGATGCCCCGGAATTGACCCCTAGCTCGATTGAGCTGGCAGAAGTAATAAGAATTGGTACGAGCACAGATGCTGAAAGTGAGGATTTGTCCAGTTTGGAACATATACTAACTGAGTTTATTCCTTGGCGAAAAGGGCCTTTCAATCTATTCGGTATCGAGCTAGACACTGAGTGGCAATCCAATCTTAAATGGACTCGATTGCAACATAAAATAGCGCCGCTGGACGGCCGCCAAGTACTAGATGTCGGCAGCGGGAATGGTTATTACAGTTTACGAATGGTCGAAGCTGGGGCCAAACAAGTAATAGGCATAGACCCACACCTTGCCTACGTGATCCAGTTCTGGCTGCTCAAGAAGTACATTCCTCAGATAGAAGCCTATGTGCTGCCGCTCACGTTGGAGCAAATCCCAAGTTCGCTGCCTCACTTCGATACGGTTTTTTCAATGGGTGTGATTTATCACAGACGCTCCCCGATAGATCATTTAATGCAGCTAAAGTCTTGCCTTCGCCGCGGCGGGCAACTTGTCATTGAATCTATAATTGTAGATGGCGAAGAAGGCTACAGCTTAACCCCGGGGAAACGCTATGCGCGCATGACAAACATATGGTTTCTGCCCAGTATTCCTACTTTAATCAATTGGCTTAACAGATGTGGATACGTTGATATACGGCTGATTGACGAGAGCACTACAAGCTGGAATGAACAACGTAAAACCCAATGGATGCCTTTCGATTCACTAGATGATGCGGTGTTGTCAGACGATCCTTCAAAAACGATTGAGGGATACCCAGCACCTAAGCGCGCTGTAATTACAGCCATAAAGCCATGAATGTACAGTGACACACCGCTAAAAACTGCCACCCACCTCATATCTAATTGAGCTATATCAACCTCATTACCGTTGACCTTCGTTTACAATTACTATATTCATAGAGTAGATCCAGGTAGGGTCAGCTCTAATTCTATCCAACTTTATTTTAACAACAATTAAAAAGAGAATAAACGATGGCCAGACCTCTACGAATCGAATATCCAGATGCCATGTATCACGTTTCAAACTATGGTATTAGCAATCAACGCGTTTTTCCTTCAGCCCAATACTTTGAAGCCTTTATCGAGGGCTTAGTTGAAACCTGCTCTCGGCTTAATGTTGAGGTCCATTCATACTGTTTGTTGCGAGACCAGTACCATTTGGTCATTAAAACCCCTGAAGCTAATCTAAGCCGTTTTATGCGGCAAGTAGATGGTCTCTACACTCAGCAATTTCAGCGAATGAAAAAGACCAACGGCTCACTTTTTAAAGGCCGCTATAAAGCGGTTCTAATTCAAGCTGATCAATATTTACTGCCCTTGTCTCGCTTTATACATAGCAAAGTGAAAGCATCGGAGCTGAATACTTACCCTTGGAGCAGTTACACCAATTTCACCCACAAGGCTAAACCCCCCGTGTGGTTTAACCGCGATGAAACCCTCAAGCAGGTCAAATCACCGGTAGCCAAACGCGCGGCAGCCTATAAGAGCTATGTGTCCGAAGGTGTAGATGAAGAATTGGCGCATTTTTATGGCAAAAAGAATCTTTCTTCCATAATGGGTGATGAAAAGTTCAAGAAAGCAGCTGCTAAAAAGAGATCCTCAACAGCAGCAAGAGGTGTTTCTCGTGGCGCTAACGCCAAATGGCGCCCATCGTGCAAACAGATTATTACAGCGGTCGCCAAACAATTTAAGGTAACAGAAGAGAGTATCTATAAGGCGGCCCGCGGACCTGGATCGAAGAATGTGCCAAGATGGGCAGCAATGTATCTATGCCAAGAGTTATCTGCGGTGACCCTTCAGGCCATTGCAAAACTATTCAAACTAAAACGCTACGGCACAGTATCTACGACTGTTGGAAAGCTTAAGAAGGAACTTGCAGTGGATTCGAAATTATCGACAGCGACCGAAAAGCTGATCAAACAGCTAAGTAAAGCCAAATAGGCCAGCTTTTCCTGGGTGAACGCGCCTGAGTAATTTTAAGGCAGACGAAAAAGCCGGCTCTTAATATCAAGAGCCGGCTTTTTATTTAGCTAAGCTAGATCGGTGCAGTCGAACTACTTGATCTTGGCTTCTTTATACATGACATGCTTGCGGACAACTGGATCATATTTCTTGATTTCCATTTTGTCCGGCGTAGTACGCTTGTTCTTGTCAGTAGTGTAGTAGTGACCAGTTTTGGCACTTGATACTAACTTGATCTTATCTCTCATGTTAAATCTCCCAATTTCCGCGAACTCAGATTAAACCCGAGCTCCATTATTGCGGATGTCTGCCAAAACGGCGTCGATGCCATTTTTGTCGATAATACGCATGCCTTTAGTGGATAAACGAAGCTTTACAAAACGCTTCTCTGACTCCACCCAAAAACGATGAGTATGGATGTTAGGCGAGAATCGACGCTTAGTTCGGTTATTCGCGTGGGACACATTGTTTCCGGCTACTGGCTTTTTACCAGTGACCATACATATCCTGGACATGTCGCTGCCTCGTTTGTTAAGTAGCTAAATACTGCTATAAATGACTGACCCCAAAATAACTTTCTTCTAAGGCCAAAAAAGAGCTGCGTTTTATACCAGAACACCTTTTCAATAGCAACATAAACTATTAGCCAAATAGTTCAATTCGAGCCTTATCAATGACTTATAAAAGCCCTCTTTCTGCCAAGGAGGTGATGTTTGGGTCTCCGATGATTAAATGATCCAGGACTCTAACATCAATTGTAGCCAATGCAGCCTTCAGTTTTGCGGTGATTGCAATATCGGCTTGGCTTGGCTCAGCGATGCCAGAGGGGTGATTATGAGCAAATATAACCGCTGCGCTGGCATACTTTAAACATTTTTTTACCACTTCCCGTGGATAAACCGCGGCGCCATCAATTGTGCCGGTGAACAACTCTTCCGCGACAATAAGCTGATGCTGAGAGTCTAAAAATAAGCAGCTGAAGATCTCAGAATCTCGGCCTTGGTATTTTGCTTTTAGATATTCTTTGGTGCGTTTGGCGCCGCTTAGGACGCTACGATTTTTCAAAGCTGCCAGCCTACAGCGATTGCCTAACTCTACTATCACCCCTAAACGGGCAAATTTCGAATCCCCCACTCCTTTGACACTACAAACATCATCCCTAGAGGCTGCAAGCAACCCCCGCAGGCCATCAAAGCGAACCAGCAAAGAGCGAGCCAATTCCATCGCATCCATCCCTTTAACTCCTGACTGAAGAACAACAGCGATGAGCTCAGCATCTGAAAGCTTTTCTGCACCAAAGGAAATTAATTTCTCCTTTGGTCGCTCTAGTAAGGGCCAATTGGCAATATTCACATCGCATTCCTCTGTGAGAATGGTTAAGCGTAGACTCTTTAGAACTAAGCACAAAACAAGTGCTGAAATTGCTTAACCATAACCTAGCTGCTAATCTGGATTTGCGTTTAAGGCTGCTAAAAAACTTTATAGCTATCCCTTTTAAACAACGAGCAACTTACCAATAACGACCAATAACTATTCAAGCCTTATAATTATGTTAAGTCTCTCTAATAAACGAATTCTCTTGGGTATAACAGGCGGAATTGCCGCCTACAAATGTGCCGAACTTACACGACTTTTCGCTAAAGCTGGCGCCGATGTTCGCGTTGTAATGACCAAAGCCGCTACAGAATTTGTGACCCCGTTAACCATGCAAGCTTTGTCTGGCAATCGTGTACATTTAGATTTGCTAGATGTGGATGCGGAAGCAGGCATGGGGCATATCGAATTGGCTCGATGGGCAGACTTAATCCTAATCGCCCCTGCGACAGCAAATTCCATGGCAAAACTCGCAAATGGCAGGGCCGATGATTTGCTAACAACGCTTGTCCTTGCCGCTTCTGCCCCAGTAGCTCTTGCCCCAGCAATGAATCAGGGCATGTGGGCAGATCAAAGCACACAGGCAAATTTAGTAACCTTGCAACAACGTGGCTTTCTCATGTTTGGCCCAGCGGCAGGTGAGCAGGCCTGTGGTGATGTTGGCCTTGGTCGGATGCTCGAGCCTTTGGAAATAGCCGAGGCTTGCGCCAGCCTTTTTCAGGTGGGCCACCTTGCTGGAAAGCATGTCGTAATAACCGGCGGGCCAACAAGAGAGCCATTGGACCCTGTTCGGTTCTTAACTAATCACAGTTCAGGAAAAATGGCTTATGCCTTGGCGCAAGAGGCACACAATGCGGGTGCCAGAGTTACTTTAATAAGTGGGCCGGTAAACCTTTTCAAGCCTGACGGGGTAACTCGTATCGATGTAACCACAGCCTCTGAAATGTTTAAGGCAAGCTTAGCAGCAGTTGTCGATGCCGACATTTTTATCGGTGTAGCTGCCGTCGCTGATTATCGGCCTGCAAAAGTTGAGACTAAAAAAATTAAAAAGAACAGTGATCAGCTAGAAGTCACGCTAATTAGGAATCCCGATATAATCAGTGAAATTTCGAAATTACCAAAGCGGCCGTTTATGGTCGGTTTTGCGGCAGAAACTGAGAACCTCATCGAAAATGGTACAGCTAAGTTGGAGAAGAAAAACCTCGATTTATTGTTTGCTAATAATGCGGTGGAAACCTTCAACAGCGACTGCATCAAAGTTACGGCTATTTCCAAACAAGGTTGCCAAGAATTTCCAGCCTCAAACAAGAACGTCGCAGCGAGAAGCATGCTTTCTCTAATATCTAAACGATCGACTTAAACCTTATAGAAGACTCAGTCCATGTCTGTACATAGCGACTCCTTTGCTGAGGAAGCAGAACCTCAAGAATTATCAATACCTCCCTCAATTTTTAGAGCCTACGACATACGGGGTATTGCTGATTCAGAATTAACAGCTGATATAGTTGAGCTTATAGCCAGAGCCATCGCATCAGAAGCACAAGATATTGGCATCGATACGCTTTTAATAGGTTTTGATGCCCGACTATCTAGCCCGGCGTTGTCCAAGGCGTTGATCAAAGGCGTTCTAGAAACAGGCTGCAATGTGATCTGTCTAGGATTGATTCCCACCCCCATGCTCTATTTTGCAGCACACACTTGCCAGACCACATCGGGGGTCATGCTTACGGCAAGCCACAATCCTGCAAATTATAACGGCTTGAAAATAGTATTTAACAAAACCTGTCTCGCTGATAATCAGATTCAGCAAATTCGATCTCGGATCAAAGCTGGCAGCTTAAGAAGAGGCAATGGCAAGTATAGCGAAGTGGATATATCGGAGAGTTATTTAACCGCTATTTGTTCCAGAATAAAGCTCAGCAAGCCTCTTAAGCTCGTTATTGATTGCGGCAATGCCGTGCCAGGGATGATCGCACCAGCACTTTTTGAGCGCCTAGGCTGCGAAGTCATACCTCTATTTTGCGAGCTTGATGGATCCTTTCCAAACCATCACCCTGACCCGACAGATTCAAAAAATATGATACAACTTGCCAATGAAGTTGTTCGGCAAAAAGCCGACCTCGGCATCGCATTTGACGGTGATGGTGACCGACTTGGACTAGTTACAAACAAGGGTGAAACAGTATCCACTGATAAACTATTGATGCTGTTAGTCAAGGCGATTGCTCCGCATTACCCGGGTCAACCAATAATCTTTGATGTCAAAAGCAGCGCTGCACTAGCTCAGCTGATTGCTGAACTCGGCGCTGTGCCGGTGATGCATCGCAGCGGTCACTCGTTTATGAAACAGAAAATGCTGGAGACCAACGCCCCCTTAGGCGGGGAATATGCCGCCCATGTTTTTATCAAGGACAGATGGTTTGGTTTCGACGACGGTCTCTACGCGGCGGCAAGAGTTGTGGAGTCCATTAGCCAACAGAACCATTCAAGTGCTGCTGAGTTCGAGTCTTATAAGACCCCAATTAGTACAAATGAAATCACCGTTGCTGTCAGTGATGAACATAAATTTGGGCTAATTGATCACATTCAACACAACGCTAACTTTCCTGGTTGCAAAATAATTTCACTTGACGGGCTACGTGTGGAATTTGAGTTTGGGTGGGGATTAGTCAGAGCGTCTAATACCAGTCCTGCGCTTTTGCTTCGCTTTGAAGCAAATACAGATGAGCAGATCGAGTTAATTAAGGTCCAATTTAAAGATTTACTCTACGACGCAGATAAAAATTTACAACTAAACTTCTAGTTTTTTTGACAGATCGGCCGACAACATTGGCTTAGCCAGTTACCGACTGCTAACTAACCCAAGTGTTCGTTCAGGATCGCACCATGTCGCTCTCCCTCGATAATGCCAAAAATATCGCTAATGTCCTCACCATGGCTCTGCCATATATCCAAAAATTTACTGGCAAAACTATAGTTGTTAAATATGGCGGCAATGCCATGGTCGATGCTGAGCTTAAACAAAGCTTCGCAAGAGACATAGTGCTTATGAAACTGGTTGGCATGAACCCGATCATTGTTCACGGCGGCGGGCCACAAATAGGCAGCCTGTTGGAAAAACTAAATATCCAATCGAGCTTTGTTGAAGGGCTTCGGGTTACCGATAGCCAAACCATGGATGTCGTAGAGATGGTGCTCGGGGGTTTGGTAAACAAGGAAATAGTTAGTTTACTTAATCGCAATCAAGGAAAGGCCTTTGGCGTCACTGGCAAAGATGGCAATTTGATAAAAGCCAGAAAACTAAGGTTAAAAAATGTCGGCGACAAACCCCCATTAGACATTGGTCAGGTTGGTGAAGTAGTGAAGATCAATACCGAGATACTGGACGTCATGAAAGACAGTGATTTCATTCCTGTGATTGCCCCCATAGGCACAGATGAAAATGGAGAAAGCTACAATATCAACGCAGACTCTGTGGCCGGTGAGCTCGCTAAAGTATTAGGAGCCGAGAAGCTAATTCTATTGACCAACGTCGCAGGTGTCCAAGACAAAGACGGAAAAGTCCTTACCGGTCTAAGCATTAAGCAAGTTGATGCACTAATTGCCGATAAGACATTACAGGGAGGTATGCTTCCAAAAGTCGAGTGTGCCTTGAACGCCGTTAAAGGGGGAGTGAACAGCGCACATATTATCGATGGGCGGGTAGAGCATGCTGTGTTGCTAGAGATATTCACCGACCAAGGCGTTGGTACTCTCATCACGACAGACGGTTTACACAAATAGAGTCAGCTTTTAATCTAGCAGCCCAATTAAGTTTGGGCCTCACTTATGAAGATAGATTACGATTATGGAAAACAGCATAAAGATCTCGAGAAAAGACCAAATTCTTCAGGCACTGGCTCACATGTTAGAGGCGGCACCCGGACAGCGAATCACGACCGCTGCGCTCGCCAAAGAAGTCGGAGTTTCAGAGGCTGCTCTTTACCGCCATTTCCCAAGCAAAGCGCGCATGTTTGAAGGCTTAATTAAGTTTATTGAAGATACCTTATTCCTACGGATTTCAAGAATCTTAAATGAAGAACAAAGCGCCGAGATTCGCTGTCAAAAAATTCTAACTCTTCTGCTTACTTTCTCTGACAAAAATCCTGGAATGACCAGGCTACTTACCGGAGACGCATTAGCGGGAGAAACTGAGCGCCTCAGAACGCGTATTGCACAATTTTTCGGCCGTCTTGAGTCTCAGTTAAAACAGGTACTGCGAGAGGCACAAATCCGTGAAAACCTAAAGCCAACAGCTTCCGCAAATGCGCTTGCAAACCTCTTGCTCGCCTCTTGCGAGGGCAGGTTAGTGCAATTTGTGAGAAGTGAATTTAAGCAATCACCGCTTGAAAATTGGGATGTTCAGTGGGAGTTTCTAAGTAGAAATTTATTTACTCCCTATAACGCAGATTCAGCTGCCGCTATTGACGCTGATGAGAATTTAGCGCTTTAACTGATGATATAGCCTCTAGTTTATTCTCAACTTACACCGTATTCACTGCGATATTTTTTTACCGCGCTTATATGAGTTTGAAAGTGTGGATCACTTGCCTGCGCGAGAAAGTCGATTATATTTTCTAAACTAATAATACTGATAACAGGGACCTGATAGTTATCTTCAATCTCTTGGATCGCCGACTTTGAACCGGTGCCCTTTTCTTGTCTATCCATTGCCACTGCTATGCCACACAAAACTGCACCGTTATGGGTGAGAATCTCTACCGCTTCCCGAATAGCGGTACCTGCAGTAATCACATCGTCAATTACAAGAGTTTTCCCAGCCAGCTCAGCCCCTACAATGCTGCCACCTTCACCGTGATCTTTGGCTTCTTTGCGATTGAAACAAAAAGGTTTGTTTATTCCCTGCTCTGTTGCTAACGCCATCGAGGTAGACGCCGCCAAGGGAATGCCTTTGTAAGCGGGACCAAAAAGGACATCAAAATCTAACCCAGAAGAAGCAATGGCGACCGCATATGACTTCGCCAAAAAGGCGATTTTCTCGCCTGTATTGAACAAACCCGCATTAAAAAAATACGGGCTCACGCGGCCAGATTTGAGAGTGAATTCTCCAAATTTTAATATGTCATGATCGATTACGAAATTTAGAAAATCGGTTTGAAACTGCCGCATGTTGTGTCCTTTATTGTACTAAGGCTTGCTTTTGTTGAGCAAAAAGCTCTTTGATACCGCCTTCGGCCAATTGAACCATCGCATCTAATTCACTGCGCTTGAAGTCGCCGTCTTCCCCGGTTCCCTGCAGCTCAATAAAGCCCCCCGATTCGGTCATGACTATGTTCATATCCGTTTCAGCGGTTGAGTCTTCGGCGTAGTCTAGATCTAGAACTGGCTGTCCTCTCCATACACCTACTGATACTGATGCAATCATTTGCTTGAGTGGACTTTCTTTCAGTTTTTTAGCTTTAACCAAAAAATCTATGGCATCTACTAACGCAACACAACCACCGGTGATGGATGCTGTGCGAGTACCGCCATCTGCCTGAATGACATCACAGTCAATTTTGATCGTATTCTCACCCAGCTTCTTCATATCTACTGCCGCACGCAGTGATCGGCCAATCAGTCTTTGAATTTCTTGAGTACGGCCCGACTGCTTACCCCTTGCAGCCTCTCTATCCATCCGAGAACCAGTAGAGCGCGGCAACATGCCATATTCTGCGGTAATCCACCCTTGGCCAGAGCCTTTAAGAAACCGTGGCACTGAGGTCTCTACAGACGCTGTGCATATCACCTTAGTGTCGCCAAATTCTACCAGCACCGAGCCCTCTGCATGTTTTGTATAGCGACGCGTAATTTTTACGTCTCTTAATTGTGAAGGCTCTCTGCCACTGGGGCGGCTGGTAAATGATGATGAATCAGACATAAGGTTTTCCAAGCGGGTTAAAAAAGAATTAGTCGAGGGGCAAGATTATCCTTGAAATTCTATTCAATGGCGAGCAAGCAAATGCCGCTGTGTTTAACTCGACATTCGGTTAAAATAGCTAGCCAAACCTATGGATAATACAATATGACACACAGTATGACGGCCTTTTCGCGTCAACAAGTCAGTGCTGACTGGGGCTCTGTCACTTGGGAAATAAGATCTGTTAACCATCGCTATTTAGAAACCAGCGTTAGGCTCCCCGAGATATTTAGAGGATTAGAAAACACCGTGCGCGAAGCACTGCGTAAAAAACTAAATCGTGGCAAGGTAGACTGCCAACTTCGGTATCAATTTGTTGAACACCAAAAGTCGGAAATAAGTCTGGACACTGACCTAGTGCAAAAACTCATTCGCGCCAATACCGAGCTTGAGCAAATCACCGGCTATACTCAAAAAATTACTAGCAAAGACTTATTAAAGTGGCCAGGCGTGCTTAAGGAAGAGCAGTTTGATACTACTGACATAGAAAAACAGGCACTTGTTGCATTTGGCTTGGCCTTAGATGAGCACTTAATTAGTAGAGCACGAGAAGGCGAAGCTATGAAAGGGTTTATCCAGCAGAGACTTGATTCTATAGCCGAAATTGTTGTCTCTATTCGAGCGAAGCTGCCGGAAATTCTTGCGTTACAGCGCCAGTCATTAGTGGCTAAAATCATCGAGCTCAAAGCTGAGATTGAACCCACAAGGCTAGAGCAAGAAGTCGCCTTGCTTACACAAAAAGCAGATGTCGACGAAGAATTGGACCGCCTTGACGCCCATTTAATTGAGGTTAAAAGGGTTCTAGATACCAAAGGTCAAAAAGGGCGACGACTAGATTTTTTGATGCAGGAGCTAAATCGCGAAGCGAATACACTCTCCTCGAAATCTATAGTCATCGAAACGACGCTAAACGCGGTCGAATTAAAAGTGCTCATTGAGCAAATGCGCGAGCAGATTCAAAACATTGAATAGGCCTCTTCATTGCCGCTTGCCGTGCTA
The DNA here is from genome assembly GCA_047627195.1 of Pseudohongiellaceae bacterium. Taxonomy (GTDB): domain Bacteria; phylum Pseudomonadota; class Gammaproteobacteria; order Pseudomonadales; family Pseudohongiellaceae; genus UBA9145. The sequence continues at coordinate 27,320 of JBLHTH010000006.1, forward strand.
GTTAAGGTAAACTTAAATTATGACCAAAGGACATTTAATTATAGTCACTGCCCCTTCGGGGGCAGGCAAAACCTCATTGGTAAAGTCGCTGGTGGAAGGGCGAGCCGACTTGTGTGTCTCGGTATCTCACACAACTAGGCCTCCTAGGCCGGGGGAAAATGACGGTATTAACTATAACTTCGTCAGCAAAGATCATTTTATGGACATGCTAGGTCAGGGGGCTTTCTTCGAAAGCGCTGAGGTCTATGGCAGCTACTACGGCACATCACAGTTTTGGGTCAAAGAGCAGCTTGAAGCAGGCAAAGATGTTATTTTGGAGATAGATTGGCAGGGAGCGCAACAGATACGTAACCTAAATCCTGATGCTTGCTCTATTTTTATCTTACCGCCCTCTTTAACGACCCTTCGCCAACGGCTAGAAAACCGAGGCCAAGATGATAAGGACACTATCGATAGACGAATGAAACAAGCTGTAAGTGACATCAATCATGTTGCCGAGGCAGACTATATCGTTGTAAATGACGATTTTGATACTGCACTAAACGATATGCGAGCAATTGTCAGATCCTGGCGTTTAACCGTCATATCTCAACAATTCAATAGAGCGGAATTGTTAACTAGCTTGGGCGGCGCAGGAGCGGAGCTTAAAAACTGCCTATAAAGGCTGCTTTTTGTGTTGAAATTCAGTAAAATCCTCGGTCCCTTGATTTATGGCTAGAGAAAAACCCTCTTTCATAGCCAATTTTGCTCCTCGATTCTGGGTATGGGGGCCACCTTAAGGAAAGCTCATGGCACGAATTACAGTAGAAGATTGCTTGGAAAATGTTGATAACCGTTTCGAACTAGTGATGGTTTCTAGCAAGCGAGCAAGACAGATTCAGACTGGCGGCAAAGATGCCTTAGTCTCTCTGGACAATGATAAGCCTACGGTTTTGGCTCTGCGAGAAATTGCGGACGGACTTATTGATGCGAAAATATTGATTGAGAAGCCGAGCGTCGAGCTCGAAGACGTCTTTGAAGAACCGAAAAACGTTGAAACTGATACTGCCGAAACTGCAGCCATCGCGGCACAAGCAAGCGTTGGGGAAGAAACCCCACCGGCTGCAGACGCATAAGCACACACAAACAGCTTGCAAACTGCCTCTGAGAACACCATTGACTCTCTTGCCACCAATCTAGGTGGCTATCTTGGCAATGATCAGATAAATAATATTAGGCGCGCATATTTCTATGCCGAACAGGCCCATGAGGGCCAGTTCCGGCGCAGCGGTGAAGCTTACGTAACACACCCCCTCGCAGTTGCCTCGATACTCAGTGAAATGCACATGGACCCGCAGAGCCTTATGGCCGCGATGCTGCATGATGTAATTGAAGACACTGGAATCACAAAAACAGCAATCAAAGCGCAGTTTGGCAATACAGTTGCCGATCTGGTGGACGGGGTGTCCAAACTTAATAAAATTAAATTTAGCAGCCGCGCAGAAGCCCAAGCTGAAAACTTTCAGAAAATGGCGATGGCCATGGCGAAAGATCTCCGTGTGGTTCTGGTGAAGATTGCCGACCGACTGCACAACATGCGCACACTCAGTTCATTGACCCCAGATAAGCGCCGGCGTATCGCTCGCGAAACGCTCGACATTTATGCGCCAATTGCCAACCGACTAGGCATGAATAACGTTCGCATCGAATTTGAGGAATTGGGTTTCGAAGCTTTATTTCCAATGCGCTCGAGAAGAATAAGTGCGGCAGTTAAAAATATTCGTGGCAATCGTAGAGAAATACTTTCTCAGGTTCAAACTTCAATCGAAGCTTGTCTCGAACGAGAGGAGCTGCCAGGAAGAACGCTCGGTCGTGAAAAGCACCTGTTTAGCATTTATGAAAAAATGCGTAGTAAGCGCAAGTCATTTTCTGAAATTATGGACGTGTACGCGTTTCGAATTATCGTCGACAAAGTGGATACTTGCTATCGAGTGCTAGGCGCTGTGCACAGCTTATACAAACCAGTACCTGGCCGCTTTAAAGACTATATCGCCATCCCGAAAGCAAACGGTTACCAATCCCTTCATACGACTCTTTTTGGAATGCATGGTGTTCCAATTGAAATTCAAATTCGTACCGAGGAAATGGAAGCAATGGCTAACAATGGTATCGCGGCTCATTGGTTATACAAATCCAGCGATGACCTGCCAAGCAATGCTCACGTGCGTGCTCGTGAATGGGTACACGGTCTATTAGAGATGCAAGCCCGTGCTGGTAACTCGTTAGAGTTTATTGAAAATGTTAAGATCGATTTATTCCCTGATGAAATTTATGTGTTCACACCTAAGGGCACAATATTCGAACTGCCTGCTGGATCAACCGCAGTAGATTTTGCCTATGCTATTCATACCGATGTCGGCAACTCTTGTGTGGCATGCAGAATAAGTAGGCGCCTAGCTCCATTAAGCGAACCGCTTCAAAGCGGCCAAACAGTGGAAATAATAACAGCACCGGGCACCCAGCCAAACCCGGCATGGCTAAGTTTCGTTGTCACCGGCAAAGCCCGAAGCAATATTCGCCACTATCTAAAAAACCAAAAGCACTCTGAGTCAGTATCTCTTGGCCGACGATTATTAAACAAAGCTTTGGCTGGATTTGGTAGCGAGCTAAATTCGGTCAGTCAGGAAAACATCGATGCAGTGCTTTCTCAAACCAATCTCCAATCTATGGATGACCTGCTTGAGGAAATAGGTTTAGGTAATCGTATGTCCTATATGATTGCGCAGCGCCTTACTGCAAATGCAGGTGCCTCGGAGTCCTCTGACCCCCAGCCCGAGCAACAAGGCACTTTGGATATTCGCGGTTCGGAAGGCATGGTGATGAATTTCGCGAAATGTTGTCATCCAATTCCTGGTGATCCAATTGTAGGTCATATTAGCTCCGGACGAGGAATGGTTATTCATACCGGCGACTGCAATAACGTTGCTGATATAAGGGACAACACTGACAAATGTGTAGCGGTTAGTTGGGACCCTGATGTGGAAGGTGAGTTTAGTGTTGAGCTGCGAGTTGAACTAGAGAACGAGCGAGGAATTGTCGCTACATTAGCAACTACCATCACTCGAGCGGAAGCTAATATAGAGAAAATCAGCACTGTTGAGCGCGATGCGCGGTTCAGCATAGTAAACCTGCTGATTAATGTTAAAAATAGAATACACTTGGCACGAGTGATGAAAAGAGTGCGACTAATCAAGGCTGTTTCTCGCGTTACTAGAGTGAAGAGCCGGAAAGTTAAAAAAGTGATAAAAAGTACGATTGGCAGTCATTAGGCAGGAGAACCCCTATGTCGACATTTGAAAAAATACATACCGAAACCGCACCCGCCGCTATCGGCCCTTATTCTCAAGCAACTAAAGTGGGCACTACCGTGTTTTTATCGGGCCAAATCCCTCTTGACCCAGAAACAATGGAAGTTGTTGAAGGCGGAATAGAAGGGCAAACCCATCAGGTATTCGCTAATTTGATTGCAGTTACTAAAGCGGCGGGTGGCGGGTTAGAGAACTTAGCTAAATTGACAATTTTCCTCACCGATCTAAATGATTTTGCTGTTGTGAATAAAATTATGGCAACGTATTTTTCAGAGCCTTATCCGGCTCGAGCTACCATTGAAGTCAGCGCTCTGCCAAAAGGAGTCGCAGTAGAAATCGAAGCAATCATGGCTCTCTAGCACCACTGTATAAAAACCCATATACTGAGTCACTCTACAACGTATTGACGTTGCGTCACCAATAAACTCTGCGCTCATGCCGACCAGCCAAGCCCTGAATAACGTTAAACTCACATCGCTAAAAGGGGTTGGCCCTGCGCTTGCGTTAAAGCTAAACGATCTGGACATTCATAACGTCCAAGATCTTCTTTTCCACCTACCCTCGCGCTATGAAGATCGAACTCGGATACTTTCAATTCGATCTCTAAAGGTTGGCCAGCTTGTTCAGATTCAAGGGGAAGTCGTCAAATGTTCAATCCAATTTGGCAAACGCCGAAGTCTGCACTGCACCATTACCGATAAAACAGGTTTCATTGGGTTGCGATTTTTCCATTTCTCGTCAGCTCAAAAAAACGCACTCGCGCCAGGCTCTAGTGTGCGATGTTTTGGCGAAGTGCGTTTTGGGCGAAATGGGTTTGAGCTGTACCATCCCGACTATAAAGTCCTCAAGGATCCAGCCAATGAGCCAGTCGCAGACACCTTAACGCCAGTTTATCCGGCCACCGAAGGGCTTCAACAAACCAGGTTGAGAAGTATTATTGGGCAAGCCCGCGAGCTATTGCAATACAGTTCAATCGACGATTATTTGCCGCTTGACCTGCGTCAGCGATTTGGATTTGCGCCATTAGAAGAGGTCCTTAGTCTAATACACCAGCCATCTATAGATTCATCATCTCAGTGGCTGCTACAAGAATCTAACCCAGGACATAAACGGCTAGCCTTTGAGGAATTGCTTTCCCACCGGTTATGTATGCGTTTAAGCCGGGTCACTTCAAATCAAAAGCTGGCTCCACAGTTGAAGCTCAATGGCACGTTGAGTAGAGATTTCCTCGCTTTACTGCCTTTTACATTAACCCAAGGGCAACAGCTCGCCAGCAGCGAAATCAATAGTGATATGACCACCAGTCGACCGATGCTAAGGCTATTACAGGGCGACGTTGGTTCTGGTAAAACTGTTGTGGCTGCACTTTCTGCATTGAATGCTATTAACAATGGCTATCAAGTTGCGCTAATGGCTCCTACTGAAATTCTCGCGGAGCAGCATTTTAAAAACTTCCAACAATGGTTTAGTGCGCTGGGCTTAAATGTTGGGTGGCTAAGTGGCAAAACCAAAGCCGCCGCCAGACGCAAACAGCTTTCAGAGGTCTCGAGCGGGGCAACACAGCTTCTCGTAGGCACACATGCGTTGTTTCAAGATCAAGTTATCTACAGTCGGCTGGGACTAATCATAATTGATGAACAACATCGATTCGGGGTGCACCAAAGACTTGCGCTGCGAGAAAAAGCGGCTAAAGACAAAATCACTCCTCATCAGCTTGTTATGACCGCAACTCCAATACCGCGCACGCTAGCTATGAGTGCCTACGCCGATTTAGATTGTTCGGTAATTAGCGAACTACCACCGGGTAGAATACCAATAAATACCGCATTAATTGCCAATGATCGCCGCGACCAGGTGGTAGACAGAATTGAAAAAGCCTGCAGCACCGGCAATCAAGCCTATTGGGTCTGTACGCTAATTGAAGAGTCTGAAGAACTAGAATGCCAGGCTGCTGAGGTTACCTGGCAGCAACTGCGCGAGCAGTTGCCACACCTAGTGGTAGGCCTCATTCATGGGCGTCTAAAACCAGCTGAAAAAGTCGCTATTATGGAGTCTTTTAAAAAAGCTGAAATTCAGCTACTTGTTGCTACTACCGTTATCGAAGTTGGAGTAGATGTGCCAAATGCCAACCTAATGGTGATCGAGAATCCGGAGCGCCTTGGACTAGCTCAACTGCATCAGCTCAGAGGCAGGGTTGGCCGAGGGCAAGTGGCGAGTCATTGCATCATGTTGTATCAGACACCTCTGTCCGAGCACAGCAAAAAGCGACTTATTGTGATGAGAGAAAGCACCGATGGGTTCTATATTGCTGAGAAAGATCTCGAGCTACGCGGACCAGGCCAAGTATTAGGCACTCAACAAACAGGAATGATGAGCTTCAAAATTGCTGACTTATCTCGAGATGCCGATCTATTAGACAATGTCCAAGCCGCTTCTGAAATAATAATGAGTGAACATCCAGAAATCATTGAACCCCTAATACAGCGCTGGATAGGCAGCAGCGAAAGCTATATCAACGTATAAGTAGGCCTATAGGTCAGCATCTAGTCCCGTTAGATGAATAATTGCCCCGAACCCTTACCTTCCCTCTTCAGAAGATATCTCATCGATTGGAAAATACGCTCTATACTTAACGGGTGATGCACATAAACACATGTGCTTAGACCTGTGTTTGTGGCTAGACACGCAACGCTGGCTCAGCTTTGCGTGCCACAGGACACAACCATTCCAAGGATATGGACTTAATATGGAAGCTGCAACCTCAAACCTTTTGCCAGCTCAAAAGAAAACAATTGTTCGCTCTATCTTGCTACAGGACAAAACCGGCAGGGTTCAAGCCATATTGTCAGAACATTCTCTTTTAGATTTAAAAAGTATTAAGGATCAAACTGGGCGCGACCTAGTTGCAGTTAGTCCTGCGGAACTTGAAGCTTTTTACAGTTCTGAACGGCTTACCAAGCTCGCTAATATACCGGAGCTCAATAACGTAACCACATTGTTGGATCAAAGTGTTGCTGCAGATAAACTTATCATAATCTCCAGTTCTGATAATCCCGAGACAAAGCCTTTAGATCTGGCAGTTCTGCAAAAAGATTTACTAGTTTTTAACCAAGATATGCTGACCCTTGATATTGCTGTTGATCCTAACGACTTGTCACCCACGCCGCCTAATCCCAAGGAAGACGCCGCAAGGATTGTCCATTCATTAAAGACGTTTACATCAGTTCGAATCAAGCAGCGCTTAGAAGACACCCTAGAGATACCTACACTTCCCGCTACCGCTCAACGAATTATTGAGTTACGAGTTAACCCAAACGCCGTAGTGAGTGACCTCGCAGAGATAGTTGAATCAGATCCTAGCCTTGCGGCTCAGGTAGTGAGCTGGGCGGCATCCCCTTATTACGCGGCACCCGGAAAAATACGCTCTGTGCAAGATGCCATCGTTCGAGTTCTTGGCTTTGACTTGGTCGGCAATTTAGCACTCGGTCTAGCCCTTGGTAAAACTCTTGAACTGCCCAAAGATAGAGTTGATGGAGAGACGCCTTATTGGCTCCAGTCGATCTATTGTTCAACGCTTGTTGAAGCTATTGTGACGTTAATACCCCCTGAGATAAAACCAAGCAAAGGGCTCACTTACCTATCAGGCTTACTGCATAATTTTGGTTATTTAGTACTAGCGCATATATTCCCTCCGCACTTTTCACAGATATGCCGCTATATAGAAGCCAACCCCCATATAAGCCACATGGCAATTGAAAATCACTTATTACAAATTACACGAGAGCAAATTTGCCTCTGGCTGATGGATCTATGGAATATGCCAGAAGAGATTAAGGCAACTATTCAATTTCAACATGATCCTAACTACAGCGGGCGGCACTGCGCCTATCCCAACCTTATCTTCATGGCGTTGCGGCTCCTTAAGCAAGAGGGCATAGGCGACGCACCACTTGAAGAAGTACCTGATGAACTGTTTGCCCGCTACCAGTTAAATCGCGAAGATGTTTTGGAAAAAGTTAGAGAAGTCGTCGAATCTGCAGACGAAATATCGTCGATTGCGAAAAACTTTCCGTCCTAATAAGGCTTCCACGGATTTTAGGCGCAGTGCACTATTTGGTGGAGAAGCTTTTTACTCTCGAGCGTTATTCTTTTATGCTACGCGCTCTACGCTTTAATTAAGGCGTTCTGCGGTAGGATGTAATGGACTTACTACAAAAACTGCTCTCAAAATCTAATCTATGGATGAGGGCTAACTTCACTGTATTTCACAGTAAGCTGCCCGCGCTCGCAGAACTCACCCGCATCAATAAGCCTATTGGTATCGCGCTTTTACTTTGGCCAACCATTGGGGCTCTATGGATAGCAGCTGATGGCTTTCCAGATTTTGACCTGCTGATCATTTTTATACTTGGCACTATCGTTATGCGTTCAGCCGGATGCTGTGTAAATGATTTTGCGGATTACAAAATTGACAACAAAGTGGGTCGCACCGAGGCTCGGCCTCTTGCTACCGGTTTGCTAAAGCGTCAAGACGCTTTCTATTGTTTTATAATCTTGTCATTGCTTGGTTTTACTCTAGTTTTATTTACTAATCTCGAAACAATACTACTTTCTTTTGGCGCCGTCGCGTTAGTTGCAATCTACCCGTTCATGAAACGCTTTACTAATTTGCCTCAAGTGGTACTAGGAGTTACTTTCTCTTGGGGGATACTGATGGCGTTTATGGCTCAGGCAGGCGCCATACCACAGACCGCCTACCTGTTGTTTTTGGCCAATGTACTTTTGACGGTTGCCTACGATACCCAGTATGCAATGGTTGATAGGGAATTTGATTTGAAGATAGGGGTCAAGTCTACTGCTATATTATTTGGGAATGCTGACAAACTTATTATTGGTTGTTTGCAGGTTTTATTTATTTTATCTATGTGGCTAGTTGGGGGACAATTACAGTTTGGTCTTCCCTATTATCTATCCTTAATAGTCGCCAGTGGCTTCCTTATTTATCAGCAGTTTCTTATTAGGGACCGGTTACCCGGCCCCTGTTTTAAGGCATTTCTGAACAACAATTGGGTAGGCGCGACGATTTTCACCGGCACTTTTTTAAGTCTACTCTAACCGTTTGCTGTGTTCTTAGCCGCCGGTAAAAGCTTGGATTCCAGTTTGAGTCCTACCTAAGATCAGCGCATGAATATCCTGTGTGCCTTCGTAAGTATTCACAACTTCCAAATTCTGCATATGACGCATTACCGGATACTCATCGGAAATACCATTTCCTCCTAGCATGTCTCGCGCCTCTCTAGCGGCATCCAATGCTTTCAAACAAGAATTTCGTTTAAGTAAAGAAATCAACGCCGGTGCAAGCTTACCCTGATCACGTAATCGACACGCTTGTAAACATCCTTGCAGAGCAAGACTGAGGTCTGTCTGCATTATAGCCAGCTTCTTTTGAATAAGCTGATTAGCAGCAAGAGGGCGTCCGAACTGTTTTCGATCAAGGGTATACTGCAAAGCAGCATGCCAGCAGCTTTCAGCCGCGCCTATAGCCCCCCAAGCAATACCAAGCCGGGCCGAGTTAAGGCAACTAAACGGCCCGTTCAGTCCTGATGCCAAAGGCAGCTTATTTTCTTCAGGAACAAAAACCTCATCCATCACAATCATGCCAGTAGGCGATGCGCGCAGTGCCAGTTTACCTTCGATTTTGGGCGCGCTAAGGCCTTTCATGCCTTTATCGAGAATGAAGCCCTTAATCACTCCATCGTCGTCTTTAGCCCACACGATGAAAACGTCAGCAAAGGGGGAGTTACTTATCCAGTTCTTGGACCCCGACAAACTATAGCCACCATCAACAGTGCGGGCTCGCGTAATCATTCCACCTGGATCAGATCCATGGTCGGGCTCGGTAAGCCCGAAACAACCAATATATTCACCCGTTGCCAACTTAGGCAGGTACTTCTGTTTTTGCTCTTCACTACCAAATTCATTAATCGGATGCATCACCAATGAGGATTGAACACTCATCATTGAACGATATCCAGAGTCGACAGCCTCAACCTCTCGAGCAGCAAGTCCATAGCAAACGTAGTTCACACCGGCACAGCCGTAGCCTTCTATTGTTGACCCCAGCAAGCCTAGTGCACCCATTTCTCGAAATATTTCAGGCTCAGAAGTCTCATTTCGGTAGGCCTCAAGCACTCTTGGTGCCAGTTTTGCCTGCGCATATTGCTTCGCTGTATCGCGCACTAAACGCTCTTCCTCAGAAAGTTGCTCTTCCATAGAAAAAGGATCTTGCCAATTGAATGGTATATTGTCCGATCTAACCGACATGGGTCTCTCCTAAATTAATTCTCGCCTGAAAATAGAGCAGGCTCTCCCTAGTTTGCCAAAATAACTATCGAACTAATACTAACTCTAGTACCGGTGGCAGCCCAGCGGGTCGATTACTTCCATCAAGCAACCCAAATCAGCCCTCTATACTAGCAAATTGTTTGGGTTTTCTCTAAAGCACATTGCATTTTTAGCAGCAGATTTGGCAGCTAATTGTCACCATAAGCTGTTAATTCACTTTCAGCGCTAATAACCTAAGATTCTCAGCCCCGATTTGCTAGAATACGGCCCCATGGATGTTTCCCACATACTCGACTCTTTAAACGACGAACAACGCAATGCTGTTGCTAGTCCTACGAAAAACCTTTTGGTACTTGCCGGGGCGGGCAGCGGTAAAACACGCGTCCTAGTCCACAGAATTGCATGGTTGTTGCAAGCTGAGCAAGTCTCTCCTTTTGCAATTCTCGCGGTGACGTTCACCAATAAGTCCGCAAGAGAAATGCGCGGGCGAATTGAGTCACTGTTAGGTCACTCCGCCGGTGGCATGTGGGTGGGTACTTTCCACGGTTTAGCCCATCGATTACTACGTGCTCACTGGCATGAAGCCGGACTTGTGGAAGACTTCCATATTTTGGATGCAGATGATCAATTGCGTCTAATAAAACGAATTAATCGCTCACTTAACATCGATGAAGAGCGCTGGCCGGCAAAACAGTGCCAGTGGTATATAAATGGTCAGAAAGATGAAGGGCTAAGAGCTAGTAATATCGATCATGAAAATGACGATTACATCAAAACCATGCTGGATATATACCGCGCCTATGAAGACTCCTGTCAACGCGGGGGCATGATCGACTTTGGAGAGATCTTGCTTCGTGCACATGAATTGTGGCTACGTAGTCCACAAATTTTAGACCACTACAGAAAACGCTTTAGGCATATTTTGGTCGATGAATTTCAGGACACCAACTCAATCCAATATGCCTGGCTTCGAGTTTTAGCCGGCGACCAGAACAATCTTATGGTTGTTGGTGATGACGATCAGTCTATCTATGGCTGGCGCGGCGCTAAAATTGAAAATATCCAGCAGTTCAATACTGACTTTGAGGGCTCTGAAGTTGTCAAATTGGAGCGCAACTATCGCTCCACTTCCACCATTCTCAAAGCGGCAAACGGCCTTATTTCACACAACCAAGGCCGACTGGGTAAAAACCTTTGGACAGACGATGGTGAAGGCGAACCCATTAGTTTGTACGAGGCATTTAACGAGCAAGACGAAGCCCGTTTTATAGTTGATAGAGTTCACGATTGGTTTAACTCTGGCAATCGCCGCAGTGACGCTGCAATTCTTTATCGATCTAACGCACAGTCTCGTGAGCTGGAAGAGGCGCTAATAAGAGTTGGAATGCCATACCGCATTTTCGGCGGGCATCGCTTCTATGAACGTTTAGAAATTAAAAATGCACTGTCATATTTACGTCTACTTGTTAACCGCAATGATGATACAGCAATGGAAAGAGTCATCAATGTACCCACCCGCGGTATAGGCGGCAGAACCATTGATCTGATTCGCGACCTAGCTCGCCGTGAAAGTATTTCACTTTGGCAGGCCTGCATAGACAGCGTTAATAATAAACTTCTCACCGCCCGTGCCGCTAATTCGGTGCTAGCATTTTTAGAACTTATTGATTGCATGTCCGCCGAATGTGAAACCCTGCCACTGCATGAAAAAGCCGAGCATATTGTAAAAAACAGCGGCCTCATCCAACATCATGAAAAAGAAGGTGGTGAGAAAGCCCGCGGACGACTAGAAAATTTGGAAGAGCTAATTAACGCGGCAAGTAATTTCGACGAAATAAATAGCGAAGAAGCTGTCGATATTACATCAAACGCAATGTTAGCGGCCTTTCTTGACAAAGCATCACTAGATGCCGGCGACACTCAAGCAGAAGAGTCTGAAGACGCCGTTCAGCTTATGACCTTACATACCGCTAAAGGCTTGGAGTTTCAATTAGTCTTCTTGGCCGGTTTAGAAGAAGGTTTGTTCCCCCACAAAATGTCGATGGATAGTTTGTCCGGCTTAGAGGAAGAACGCCGCCTGTGCTATGTCGGGATTACTCGTGCAAGAACTAAGCTTTATTTAAGTCACGCCGAATCCAGAAGACTTCATGGTGATGTTAATCTTTGCCGCCCATCCCGATTCATAAAAGAGATCCCCGCGGATTTGATAGATGCCATCCGCCTAAAATCCACTATCACCAGACCTAACGTTGGGGGATCCCAGCTTGGCAGTGGGTCCATAAGCCGAATGAGTGGCAATATCGAAGTGCCTGAAACCGAGGTGTCCTTGGGTCAGCGCGTTGCTCATGGCAGGTTTGGCGAGGGAGTGATCTTAAACTATGAAGGGCAGGGCCCTAATGCTCGCGTGCAAGTCAGTTTTGACGACGTCGGTAGTAAGTGGTTAGTACTCTCTTATGCCAAGCTAGAAGTAATCGGCTAATCGGAACATCGTACAAAAAATAAAAAGAACTAGAGCGAACTATCTGGTAAATGTTGAGGGAGCGTTAGAAGCTACCTTAAAAAGAGTTAACAGCAAGACTCCCAGAATTAGGTTTAAACACTAAGTATTAACACTAGGTCAGCCCTAAATGAATAGATTGTCAAAATTTAAAGCACTGATCATGACATGCCTAGCACTTGCCCTAATAGGCTGTGGCGCAGAGCAGGCTAGCGTTCCAGCTGCCACATCCGATGTCCAGAATTATAGCTGGAAACTGATTACCTCTTGGCCTAAAAACTTACCTGCTCTTGGAACTAATCCTGAGCGGTTCGCAGATTTAGTAAAAGAAATGAGCGGTGGTCGTTTAAATATTCGCGTATATGGGGCCAATGAGCTTGTTGGTGGTTTGGAAGTTTTTGATGCTGTATCTCAAGGAATTGCGGAGATCGGGCATACGGCTTCTTACTATTGGCAAGGGAAGGTACCAGGAGCACCTTTTTTCTCTTCAATTCCATTTGGGATGACAATAGTTGAGATGAATGCCTGGCTAACTCATGGCGGCGGAGCCAAGCTGTGGAAAGAAATTTATGAGCCATTCGATCTAATTCCTGTGCGCGGCGGTAATTCAGGAACCCAAATGTTTGGCTGGTTTAACAAAGAAATAAACTCAGTTGAAGATCTGCAAGGTTTGAAGATGCGCATTCCTGGATTGGGCGGTGAAGTGCTGCGTCGAGCTGGGGCCACCCCTGTGACCATGCAGGCCAGTGAAGTATTTACCGCTTTGCAAACCGGGGCATTGGATGCGGCTGAATTTGTTAGCGCCTACAATGATCTTGCCGCTGGCTATCACACTGTTGCTAAGTACTACTATTATCCAGGCTGGCACGAACCTGGCAGTGCATTAGAAACACTTTTCAATAAAACTGCTTTTGAATCTTTACCGGGTGATTTGCAGGCCATTTTGATGGCTGCAACCGAGGTCATGAATCAAGGTGTGATCGACGAGATTACTGCCGGAAACAGTGAATCTATGAAAGTGCTGGTTGAGCGCGAAGGAGTTGAACTAAGAAAACTGCCTGATGATGTGCTGCGTGAGCTCAAGCGAATTTCACAAGAAGTTGTAGAAGAGCTAGCCGCTCAAGACGAAACTGCAGGTAGAGTGTATGAGTCCTATAAAAGTTTTCAGGACACCATGCTCGACTATAAGCTAGTAAGCGAAGAAGCTTTTGACGATGCTAGAAGGCTTTGAACTAACGAGCTCAATATATTTGTTAAGGCTTATTCGGGTATTGCTCTTTTCTTACCGTTATCATCAAGCGCCACGAAAACAAATACCCCATCTGCAACCTTTTTTCTTTGACCTTCAACTAGCAACGACATCCAAACTTGCACTTGAAAATGCATAGAGCTGGTGCCTTTTTTTATAAGCTTGGTATAGCAACTAACCGTTGAGCCAACCACTACCGGCGCTATAAAACTCACATGCTCAATAGCTACCGTAGCACTTCGACCCTTAGCAACACTTTTAGTAGCAATACCAGCCGCTAGGTCCATTTGCGACACAAGCCAACCGCCAAAAATATCGCCACTGGCATTGGTGTCTTTAGGCATTGCTAGTGTTTGCAGTGCCAGCATTCCATCTGGAATTTCTCTGTCGGCATTAGTTTCGATTTCGGTCACCGCTGTAGTCATAGTTAAACTTAATGAGTCCTAGTATAACGCCAAAACTATCTTAGTTTCTTAACAATTCAGGCAGCCAAGTCACTATGCCCGGTTGAATAGCTAATACACAAAGTAAGAGTAACTGCAGTATAACGAACGGAATCGCGCCACGGTAAATATCGCTGGTTTTAATTTCTGCCGGAGCAACACTTCTTAAGTAAAATAATGAGAAGCCAAATGGCGGAGTCAAAAATGACGTCTGCAGATTAATAGCAATCATGATACCTAGCCAAATTGGATCCAGACCCATACCTAAAAGTATTGGGCCCACCAGCGGCACAATCATAAAAGTTATTTCTATAAAATCTAGAATAAAGCCCAGTAAAAAAATTAGTAACATCACCGCGAGCATCGCCATAAAGACCCCGCCAGGTAGATTTAATAACAGTGACTCAACCAGCTCATCGCCTCCGAAACCCCTGAATACCGATGAGAATATGCTTGCGCCGACGAGTATAAGATAGACCATTGAGGTTACTCGCATAGTCTCGATGGACACTTCATGAAGCACTTTTAAAGTTAGTCCGCCTCGTATCAACGTTAGAAATATGGCGCCAAACGCACCCACACTCGCGGCTTCTGTGGGGGTAGCTATGCCGCTCAGTATCGAACCAAGAACTGCTACCATTAAAAATACTGGGGGCAATAGACCTTTGATTAGGGCGAGAACTATAGAGCCCTTTTGTTTTTCGTCGACACTTTTTTCTGTCGCCGGTGCATCAGCCGGTTTTAGAATTGCGGTAGCAAATATATACAAAGCATAAGACAGAACAAGTAAAAACCCGGGCACAATTGCGCCAGCGAACAGATCCCCTATTGAAATAAAATCCGGAGCAAAGTTGCCGCTGTTAAGCTGTGCCTGTTGGTAGGCATTGGACATAACCTCACCGAGCAGGACAAGACAAATAGAAGGGGGAATTATCTGCCCGAGAGTGCCCGTCGCGCAGAGTGTGCCGGCAGCTAAAGACGGTTTATAACCGGCCTTTATCATTGTTGGTAATGACAGAATTCCCATTGTCACGACAGTCGCTCCGACAATGCCGGTACTAGCGGCTAAAAGCATTCCAACCAAGACTACAGAGAGCCCTAGTCCGCCCGGCACACCGCGGAAAACAATTGCCATATTGGAAAGTAAGTCCTCAGCAATTTTACTCTTCTCAAGCATAGCGCCCATAAAAACAAAAAGTGGCACCGCGTATAAGTTTTGATTGACCAGGATTCCGTAAATTCTATTCGGAATAAGCGCGATAAAAGCCGAATCAAACACGCCTGTTACGCTGCCAACTCCTGCGAATATAAGGGACACCCCTGCCAATGTAAGCGCAACGGGATAACCCATCATCAGTGCTGAACAAATTACTGCAAACAAAATGAACGGTATGGCTATTTCCATTATTTTGTCTTCATCACTATGCTGATAGATTTAACTAGTTCTGAGATTCCTTGCAAACACATCAACGTTATCAGCACATAGATAGTGGACTTCAACAAATAGACCAAAGGCAGGCCGCTGGTCTCTGGCGAACCCTCTAAAACCCGCCAGCTAACTGAAACATAGTCCCAGCTGGACCAAGCTACAAATAGCGACGTCAGGAATAGAAAAAAAACAACGCCAATGATATCCACGATTGCTTTAGTTCTTTGAGTGAAATTGCTGTAAAAAATATCGACTCGAACGTGCCCGTTATCCTTAAGTGTGTAAGCGGCACCTAAGGTAAACACTAGCGCGTTTATATACATGATCGATTCTTGCAGCGCTATCGAGCCAATCTGAAACCCATAGCGAAGCACAACCACAGTAAGCGTTGTCATTACCATCAAAAGTGCTAACCAAGCCGCACTGCGACCAATGAAGTCATTGAGCCTATCAATAGCATCTGAAATTTTTAAAAGTGAAGAAAGGTTCATGAACAAGTCAGGACTCGGCTCTTTATAGGTGGTGTTATTGGATAAGCCATGGATGACCAAAAAGCGTGATTATGCCACAGGGGGGCTTTGCAACGCGATCCGAAGGCTAAAGCATAAACCAAGTTCGAATTAGCTGGTAGCTAAGCACTACAAGACTGAGACTGAGCAGAATCATAAAACTACCAAGCAGCCAATAACCACCACGACGCAGTGCGGTAGACCATCGTTGACGATATCCAGCATCAAGGTTTGCTACTGGGGGAATATCTTCAAACAATACCGCAAAACAAAGGCCGGCTGTCGCCCAAAATAGTGCGACCAAGGACGGCATCATTAACTGATAACCTTCCAATATCTGCGATTCAAACAAACTTAAGCCAAATCCCGCAAGTCCGGTTAGAGCAACCATCGTTAACAGCCATTTAAGTCGAGAAAACAGTTTTGCAATAGTCTGGAGACGCTCAAGCATGAGATAATCCGATCATTAAAATACTTGGCTTGTTAACCTTCAGCCCTGATATTAGTTTCATATTCATATTCACTAATAATACGGCCATAGAATCAATTATGAAAATAGACGTTCCTTTTCTTGCCGGGGCTGACCCAGAGGGCCAGCCGGTGTTTGAAAGTTTACAGGTTGAACCCTTCGGCGACGAGCAAGATGTCTACAGGTTGGTCAACTCGCCGCTTTTGACCCGTAATTTAGCCGCTGGTGACCAAGTAAAGCTAGTAAACCCAGGTACAGCTCAATATGAGCTGATTCAGCGCAGTGGCAATCTATGTATTCGGGTTTTTCGTAAACATCAGTTACAGCGACTATCTGATAGGTTAACGCCAGCGATTGAAAAATTAGATGGTAGCTTAGACCTACAAAATGAAAGGGCTTTAGTTTACAGCATCCACTACACGATCGGTTTTCAAACTATTGAAAATATTTTGAACGAATGCATCGCAGATTATCCCGATACGGTTTGGTATTATGGTAATGTTTACGACCCTAAAGACGGCGAGACACCTTTGAACTGGTGGTTAGAAATAGACTCCCAAGACTAAAGTAAAACCTATTAGGCGCATTTATGATTATTCTAATTTCTCCAGCTAAATCTCTTGATTTCGATTCTCCTGCCAATACTACAAAATTTAGCGAAGTAGAGTTTCTGGCCGATTCCAAAGAGTTGATGGGGGGATTGAAAAAATATCAGCCCGAGCAGCTCTCCGAACTGATGCATATGAGTGAAGCATTGGGGGAATTGAATTTTGCCCGCAATGCAAATTGGAAGGCACCGTTTACACCAGAAAATGCCAAACAAGCAGTTTTCGCATTTCGCGGGGATGTCTACCAAGGAATGAAAGCGGAAGGATATTCAGCCGCGGAATTAAATTTTGCCCAAAAGCATTTAAGGATTTTATCGGGCCTCTATGGTTTGCTAAAACCACTTGATCTTATTCAACCCTATAGGCTTGAGATGGGCAGCAAATTTGCTAACGAGCGAGGCAAGAATTTATATGAATTCTGGGGCTCAAAAATTACTGATAGAATAAATTCTGAACTGGCTCCACTTAAAACAAAATTACTTATCAACCTCGCTTCTAATGAATACTTCAGTGCAGTCAATGCCAAAAGTGTGGACGGTGAAATAGTCACACCAAGTTTTAAAGACTACTCCAATGGCAAGTATAAAATTATTAGCTTTTACGCTAAAAAAGCCCGCGGAGAGATGGTTACCTATATCGTAAATAATCGTATCGAATCGGCAGATGAATTGCTGGGTTTCGACGTTAATGGATACCGCTACAGCGAAACGGATTCTACTGCTGCGAAACCGGTTTTTCTTCGCAAACAAAGCTGAAGGCTCTGCCACTGATGAAAGAAGCTTTACCGTTTAGCCAAGCAAGTGAAAATAATAAACACGTTCTTCTTGATGTCTTTGTAAAAAAGCTAAAAGACAAGAATTCCGTTCTCGAAATCGGTGGAGGCACAGGTCAGCACGCAGTATTCTTTGGAGAAAAATTCCCCAATTTAACTTGGCAGTCCACCGATGTCGCGGAGAATGTTTCAACGTTGAATCTCAGGATTTCTAACGCAAATCTAAACAACGTACCTGCCGCATTCTCACTGAACGCAAATGACTCACAGTGGGATGCTGATGAATACGACGTTATTTTTACAGCAAATAGTTTGCATATAATGTCGCTAGAGTCGGTGGAAAAACTGTTTGCAAAAATCAGTAACCATCTCAAGTCAAACGGCGTCTTTTTGGCTTATGGCCCATTTAAATATGCGGGAGAATTTACTACACCAAGCAATGCTGACTTTGACCTTTGGCTGAAGGATCGAAATTCTTGGAGTGGTGTTAGAGACTTTGAGCGCGTGAATGACTTCGCGCAAAATGCAGGGCTTATCTTAAGAGAAGATAATTCAATGCCTGCCAATAATCAGTTACTCGTGTGGGCCAAATCCGAGTAATAACATCTACACTCAGTCTTTTTTTAGCCTTTAAACTGTTTTGTCTCAGTGGTTG
>JBLHTH010000007.1:0-40200 GCA_047627195.1 Pseudohongiellaceae bacterium
ACTCGATGTTTTCCGCGATATCTGAACTCTTTACGGAAAAAACATTGTAAGAAAACATCGAGTTCGGCCAAAACGCTTTTCTATAAACTACTGTATATACGAACAGTGCTTATTAAATCAGAAAACTACTGTACATACAACCAGTATATAGGCAAAAAAACTGAATACTTTAGTCTTTTCTTCACCGGCCTAAAAATAATCTCTGCTTGGCTGTCTATCGATCTATCCATGGACTGTCCACCAGCTAAACCACCTACCGCTCTAAGAGAGCAAATCGACAAGACCCTCTAGGGCCTTAGCTACAGCGGCTTCCCTTACCTGCCTGCGATCACCGGGAAACTGAAAACACTGCGTTCGTGTTTTTTCATCCCACTGCCATGCAATCCAAACTGTGCCTACCGGCTTCGCAATGCTGCCGCCGGCAGGACCGGCAACCCCGCTTACAGCAACCGCAACTCGCGCGAGACTGTTTTTAATGGCTCCGTGGGTCATTGCCCTGACAGTCTCCTCGCTTACCGCGCCGAAGGCATCCTCGTAAAAGTAATCAGCAGGCACATTAAGTAACCGCTGTTTAGCTCCGTTTGAATACGTAACAAAACCGGTATCAAACCAAGCCGAACTTCCCGCTATAGAAGTTAAAACTTGGGCAATCCAACCGCCAGTGCAAGACTCAGCTGTAGATACTACGAGGTCTCCATCGATCAGCAGGTGGCTTAAGTTTAGCGCAATCAGCTCAAGAGCTTTATCCAAGTCAGATTCAGTTTTCATAGCGCAATGATATCGGGATACAGCGCACATTCAAGCTTTGCCGATCCGGCGAGCCCATCTATTTTAAAACGAATGTCACGGTATAGGCTTTTCCCTCCCGAAACCATTTGAAAGCGTGTAGAATTTAATAACATTCATCAATAAAAATCTGCAAACCATTGACCGCTTCAACTACATCTATGCCCACACACACACCAATGATGCAGCAATTTTTGCGCATCAAAGCCCAGCATAAAAATAATTTATTGTTTTATCGAATGGGTGATTTTTACGAACTCTTCTTTGATGACGCAAAAAATGCCGCTGCCATTTTAGGTATCACCTTAACGGCTAGGGGTAAGTCAGGCGGTGAGCCGATTCCTATGTGTGGCATTCCTTATCATGCCGCTGACCGCTATCTGGCAAAGCTCGTAGAAGCCGGCGTTTCGGTTGCAATTTGCGAACAAATTGGTGATCCGGCAACAAGCAAAGGACCAGTTGAGCGACAAGTAGTAAGAGTGATCACCCCCGGTACGGTAAGTGATGAGGCATTGATGGACGCCGGGCGAGAAAACGGATTGCTAGCAATTTCTCGTAAAGCTGGCGGCAACCCAGAAGAACCTGGCTATGGCATCGCCTTAATGAATATTAGCAGCGGGCGCTTCGTATTGAGCGAAGTCAACAACACCCAGTCCTTGTTAGATGAGATCGAACGGATTAAACCAGCTGAAATTCTCATTGAAGAGTCTTTAACCGGCGCTCATCAACTTATTTCTCATCCTGCAAAACATAAATGTCCCAACTGGGAGTTCGATACCCAAAACGCTATCAAAACTCTCACTGAACATTTCAATACCCGCGATCTATCGGCTTTTGATTGCATGGATGTTCCCGCTGCCATTGCCGCAGCCGGTTGCCTTATTCAATATGCGAAAGAAACCCAGCAATCGAGCTTGCCTCATATACAAACTTTAAAAGTCGAGCATTTGAGCGACAGCGTAATTTTGGATGCAGCAACTCGCCGCAATCTTGAAATCGATACCAACTTAACTGGCGGCAAATCCAACACCTTGTTATCCGTATTAGACACAACTTCGACAGCGATGGGCGCGCGCCTGCTCTCTCGCTGGCTGAACCGGCCGCTACGCAGCCACCAAGTCCTTAGCTCTCGTCAGCAGATCACCGCCGCACTAATCGAAAACTATCATTTCGAGGCACTGATGGAGCTGTTTAAGAAGTTTGGCGATCTTGAGCGTATTTTGGCTCGCTTGGGCCTTCGCTCCACCAGACCCAGAGACTTAGCTGTTCTGCGTGATTCACTTTCCCTGCTACCAGACTTGCAGCGGCTATTGGCTAAAATTAAAAATTCGCCACTGGAATGCTTAGCCAAGACTATTGGTGAATTTCCTGAACAAACCGAATTATTGCAGCTCGCAATAGAGGCAAACCCCCCTGTGGTTATTCGAGAAGGCGGCGTCATCGCGCCAGGCTATGACCAAGAGCTTGATGAACTTAGAAACCTCAGCAGCAGCGCCGGCCAGTTTTTAATCGACCTAGAAATCAAAGAAAAACAAAGAACCGGGATTAGCACCCTAAAAGTCGGTTACAACCGAGTCCATGGCTACTATATCGAAGTCAGTAAAGGCCAAGCGTCAATCGAATTTCCAGCCGAGTACATTCGTAGGCAGACTTTAAAAAATGCTGAGCGCTTTATCACGCCCGAACTAAAAGAGTTTGAAGACAAAGTTCTCAGCGCGAAGGGCAAATCTCTAGCGCGAGAGAAACAACTCTATGAAGAGCTACTTGAGAACCTAGCCGCTTCGTTGAGCCTTCTTCAGCAAAGCGCTCAAGCAACCGCCGAGCTCGATGTACTGTTATCGTTTGCTGAACGCGCCGTCAATCTTGATTACTGCTGCCCTACACTTAGCGATACAACCGGTATTTCTATTGATGGTGGCCGCCACCCTGTTGTGGAGCAAGTCTCTAGTGACAGCTTTGTCGGCAATGATGTCGAGCTCAATGACGAATCTCGCATGCTGATAATTACCGGCCCAAACATGGGCGGCAAGTCTACTTACATGAGGCAAACGGCACTCATCGTCTTGCTTTCGTTGTGTGGAAGTTATGTACCAGCCAAGTCCGCGACATTGGGGCCTATAGACCGCATCTTTACCCGCATAGGATCTTCAGATGATTTGGCGGGCGGTCGCTCTACGTTTATGGTTGAAATGACTGAGACAGCCAATATCCTCCACAATGCCACCGCAGACAGCTTAGTATTGATGGATGAAATTGGCCGCGGCACCAGCACCTTTGATGGCCTCTCGCTGGCATGGGCAGCAGCGGTCTTTATCGCACAAGAAATAAGGGCATACACACTCTTCGCCACCCATTATTTTGAACTCACCAGCTTGCCAGAAAGCTACAGCAGCATAAGGAATGTACATCTAGATGCGATAGAGCATGGCGATGGCATTGTGTTTTTGCATGCCGTTAAATCAGGCCCAGCAAATCAAAGCTATGGTTTACAGGTGGCTCAATTAGCGGGAATCCCTAGCTCTGTAATAGCCTCGGCAAGACAAAAATTGGAACTCTTGGAATCTGAATCGGTAGCTTTCGAGACCAAACCGAAAGGTTCGCAGCAGCCTTTTCAAAATGAAATGTTCAACTCCGAGCCACACCCTGCTGTTGAATTTTTGGAGCGTCTGGATCCAGACGAAGTAAGCGCCAAAGAAGCCCTATCCATACTTTATGAGTTAAAGAAGAAAACCCAGTCCTAATTGGAATTCGGAACAAAATATCTGCTAGAATACGTGCCCCTAAGAAGTGGTACTGAGGATAAACTGCATGACTTTCGTTGTTGGTGATAATTGTATTCTGTGCAAACACACAGACTGCGTAGAAGTATGCCCTGTGGACTGTTTTTATGAAGGCCCTAACTTTTTAGTTATTCATCCTGACGAGTGTATTGATTGCGCGTTGTGTGAGCCGGAATGCCCGGTTGATGCCATCTTTGCCGAAGATGAACTTCCTGAAGATCAACAAGAGTTTCTCCAGATTAATGCTGATTTAGCGGAAAAATGGCCAAATATTACTGAGAAAAAAGATCCGATGCCAGGCTTCGAAGATTGGACCGATAAACCTCAGAAGATCAAGCACTTAGAGCGTTAGCTCTATAACCAACGCGGCCTTCATTACTTCAGGCCGCGTAAGAGGAAGGTGCTACCCCAACACATTTTCCATCGACAGGCCTTGGGTTTCGATCAGTTGGCGCATTCTAGCTAACCCCTCAACCTGAATTTGGCGCACCCTTTCGCGCGTCAAGCCTATTTCTTTGCCTACATCTTCCAATGTCCCAATGCTGTGTCCTCTAAGACCAAAGCGTCTGGTGAGAACTTCTCTATGCTTAGTTGAGAGCTCATCCAACCAATCTTCAATACTCGCTAGCAGATCGCTTTCTTGCAACATCTCGCAGGGGTCAGATTGGGAAGTGTCTGGCACCGTTTCCAAAATGGACGTTTCCGATTCAACTGTCATTGGCATATCTACAGAAGAAATTCGCTCATTTAGAGTTAACATTTTTTTGACGCTTGCTACCGGACGATCAAGCAGATCTGCGATTTCTTGATGACTTGGTTCGTGATCGAGCTTTTGAGAAAGCTCTCTAGACGCCCGGAGGTATACGTTAAGTTCTTTAACAACATGAATAGGCAACCTAATCGTACGGGTCTGATTCATAATCGCACGCTCTATATTTTGCCTAATCCACCATGTGGCATAGGTTGAAAAACGAAACCCTTTTTCAGGGTCAAATTTTTCTACAGCCCGAATCAAACCAAGATTGCCTTCTTCGATAATGTCTAACAATGACAGTCCGCGGTTGATATAACGGCGAGAAATTTTTACGACCAGTCGAAGATTGCTCTCAATCATACGCTTGCGCGCCGGCTCATCACCCTTGAGAGCTTTTCTCGCGAATAACACTTCTTCCCCGGCAGTCAACAAGGGTGAATAGCCTATCTCGTTCAGATACAAACGAGTGGCATCGAGATTAGGATTATTCTCTGACTCCTGAGAGGCCGCCGTACTGTAGTCGTCCCAGTTCTTTGGTGAAGCAACTAACTTAGGTGTTCGTAGCTTAGGTGTTCGTAGCTTCGCTGTAGTGCCAGACTTCTTGGTGGCTGGTTTCGCTGGTGATTCTAACTCTAACGATTCCATGATGCAGACTCCTCTTCCTTGATCCGAATTTCTGGCCTGCTCTTCATCCTGAAGAACATAACGACTTAGCCTTTCAATACTTACTGTAGCGACTGGATGGGCTGCAATATTTAAGAAGATTTTGTTCTATTAAAAAACCGGCTTGAAAGAAAATGAGCAACGAGTCTATCGCCGGCTAGGCAGCAACTCACTCGGGTCTACTGAATTACCCTCTAATCGTATCTCGAAGTGAAGCATGGCTACCCCCGCAGAATTTAGGCCCACCTCAGCAATTTTATCACCAGCTACAACCCTTGAACCCTCACCAACTAGCATTGCGCTATTGTGAGCATAGGCACTGAGATACCGATCGTTGTGACGAATTATAATGAGATTGCCGCTGCCCTGGACGCCTCTCCCTGAGTAGACAACATCACCAGCACTAGCAGCCAAAACCGAATCACCGAGTTGACCAGCAATATCTAAGCCCTTGTTGCCGGCGTCACGAAAATCACGCACGATTCTACCTGCGTGAGGCCACGCCCATGCAGGAGTAGAATTACTTGCTTGAATCGGTTGCCTTAAGACACCGCCAGTCCGGGACGAGCCTCCTTGAGATTGGGCGACCGAATTGTCACTCACGGCTATTCCAGCCGATGAATTAATAGTACTTTGTCGGCTACCAGAACTTATATTCGTAACAGCTAGATTTAACTCTTGATCAACAAAAATTGTATAAGGCGCCCGCAATTTATTTGCTAATGCTAAAGACCTAAAATCTAAATCATATTGGAATGCAATTGAATAAAGAGTCTCGCCCGCTCGCACGGTATGAGTACGAGCATCAGCCGCTCTGCGCACCGCTGGCACTCGCCTTGTTGTGCCAGGGGATGAAGTTGAGGCCGACGCTGAAGAGGACACAGAGCGCGATGGTTGAGGCTCGGAGGAATTTGCGGAAGCCATCGAGCTTGATGAAACGCCCGCTGTGCTCGCGCTGCCTCTTTCAATTACCCGACCACCACTTTCATTGCTGCTACTTTGCGCAATAATCGGAGCTCGACTTACCTGTTGCTCACCTTGATCTCTAACTGGGGCCTGATATTTTCCGCCACAGCTCATCTGTAAAATCACAACTGCTAAAAAGGCTAAGCCCACGGTCCAACGTTTAAATTTTTTAATTAACAGCGACATCAATTATCCCCCGACCGGGATTCAAAACTCTTGTGTAATGTTACGACGACTAAAAAGCCGACAAAGAAGCTCGCCAATGCGGCCCAGAAATAAGGCTCATTTCCGGTCAGCTCACTATAGCTAAAGGGTGATAAATTTTGGCTTGTTAGCGGCTGTAGCTCACCTGCGCTATCGGAATAACTAGCATTAATTTTTTGCCAAGGCCACAGTGAATTAATCGACCCCAAAAGCATACCGCAGATCGCGCTATACGCTAGAGCGTGGTAATTTTTGAGTAACCACGCCAGTAAATGAGTAAAACTAAGCAGCCCGATAGCGCAACCAGCGGCAAAAACTAAAATAAAATCTAACTGAATGCTTGTAAGCGCAGATAGTATAAATTCATAAACACCCAGTAACAGTAGGATAAAGGCACCCGACAAACCAGGTAAAATCATTGCACAGATCGCGATCATGCCGCTAAAAAAAATAGTAAGGTAATTAATTGCCGTCAGCTGCGGTGGAATCATTGAAACTGCGATCGCAACAAGTAACCCTAGCAACGCGGCCCCAACATTTTTCCATGCTCTCCAATCCACCTCTGATTTTAAAAACCAAACTGAAGAAAATACTAGCCCTATAAAAAATGCCATTAATACTTCGAATCTATTTTCTAGCAAATAAAGAATTGTGTTCGCGGACACCAGCAATCCAGCTAAGATCCCAAGGGCCAAAGTGAATAGAAATTTACCGTTTATATGAAGCCAGAATTTATTAAAAGAGCCGCTAAAAAATAATGTTAGAGCTGTTATATTTATTTTACTGAGCGACTGAATTAGCTCCTCATAGATATTAGTAATCACCGCTATAGTGCCGCCTGATACGCCAGGGATGGAGTCACCTACGCCCATTGCTATGCCTTTGACAAACAATAGCAGCGACAGTAAAAATCGCTGCTTCCTCTCTATTTTACCGTCAACACCCGACATTAATTGTCCTTTGCATGAAATCTTGAGCACTCTTCGTCTGGGTTGCTCTTAGTGTTGAAGTTGACCCTGCAATAGGGGAACAAAACGTACTACATCTAATACTTGATATGAAAACTCATTACCTTTGCGAGTAACCAAAGTCAGTTCTTGGTTGTACTCACCACCCACCGGAATAACCAATCTTCCGCCGTCGGCCAGCTGTTGGAGCAATTCACGCGGAATACTTTGGGGGGCAGCTGTTGCTATGATCGCGTCATAAAGACCGCGCTCTGCCCAGCCCTGCGTACCGTCATCGTGTTTGAATTCGATATTTCGCAACCCAATCAGGCGTAAGTTTTTCTTCGCCTTTTCTTGCAGAGGTTTAATTCGCTCCACCGAAAAAACTGATTTACTAAGTTGAGCAAGAACAGACGTCTGGTAACCACAGCCTGTTCCAATCTCTAAAACCCGGTTCATCGATCCAGTGCTCAATATCGCCTCGGTCATTCGGGCAACCACATACGGCTGGGAAATCGTCTGATTAAAACCAATAGGCAATGCCACGTCTTCATAAGCTCGGTGAGACAAAGCTTCATCTAAAAAGATATGCCGCGGGGTTGATCGGATAATATCTAGCACTTCCATACTAGTGATACCCTGATCCATCAACCTACCAAGCAAACGCTCACGTGTTCGCTGGGAGGTCATTCCTATACCACTCAAATTTAATTTAGTATTCAAAACAACCCTTCTTTAAAACAGACTATGACCCTGATTTTCATGATCTTGATTTTCATGCTCTTAATTTCAAAAGTGCTATTTTACTTAAACAGCCCCGGCTCAACTGACCCTGCGTGCTTTTTAAGACTAACTGGTGAGACAGACCTCTCTCAACAAACTTGTGGCATAAGTCCCTCGCGGCAATTTAAATTCGATAAGCAAATCCGAAGTAGCACAGTCCACCCAGTTCCAACGTAAATCCGCTGGCAAAAAACGCAACGAACGCCTTGCCGCTAAAACATCAAAATGGGCTAAGCCGGCAACCAAAAGTTCGTATTCTTTTAATACCACCCCTTCCATATCGGCAGCTTCGCCGCTGCTTGCATACCTGTCTTTAGAATCTTTCTTACCAGCAAGCGGACCACTGATATGGATGTCAAACTCTTCAAGACGCCGCGCTAGCTCACTGTCCCAAACTTCCGGTGCTTGAGGTGTAAAAAACCGACTTGTCCCGTCCAAATTTAGAACGTCTCCGGACACATAGGTACTCCAGGTGCCGTTTTTTATTCGCTTAGAAAGCAATTGGTTAAATACATAGGACCTTGCAGCCGAGAACAACATGCCTCTTTTGGCCCTGCCCATTTGTCCGCGCAGAGCAACAGTATCGGCTTCCGGCTTTAGCGCCTCCTCCATCAACGCCCCTACTTGGGCCATGTTGCTCATGTTGCGGCCAAACCTCTGAGACCCGAAGTAATTCGGCGCACCTGTAGATTTAATTGAGTTCAGGCGGCCTTCAAAATCTGAACGAGGACCAACGCAGTTACGTAAGAGAATCTTGAAATGGTTGGATTTGTGGCTGCCTATTTTGAGTTTTCGAGTATTACGCTGAGTTTGCAATACTTCTAGAAAGTCATCCTCGACATTGCCGAGCTTTGCTTCATCCTGGCTGCTAAGCGGCAGACTAAACCACTGAGTACATTCCCCACGCCGATCTTTCATTCCGGAGTAACCAATAGTTTTAAGCTGTACCCCACAGCGTTCAGCTAACCTTCTCGCCACATCGGTGGTTGAGAGGTCTGTCTTCCTTAAATTTAACCATAGATGATCACCTGCCCCAGCCAACTCAAAACCGAGCTCTTCGTCGACCTGAAAGTCGCTAAATTCTTGTTTTAAAATCGCTTCAAGTTTAGGCTCACCGCCAACATAGCTTAAATCTCGCATAGCTTACTTCCATCAATTGTACTGTCGCTATCGGCGTTTGCGAGACAGCATAAGGCTCTGGCGATCAAACTAAACCAGTCCAATTAAAACAACGCAGTGGCAGGCAATGCCTTCCTCTCTGCCAACATAACCCATACGCTCGGTTGTGGTCGCTTTCAGGTTCACCCTATCGCGATCAAGACCGGTCAGTCGGCACAGGCTTTCCACCATGCTAAGGCGACTAGGCGAAAGCTTAGGAACCTGCGCGACAGCAGTAATATCAATATTCACAATACCAAACCCACCCTCCTCCAATAGCTTCAACACAGATTTAAGAATCTCTTTACTATCAATACCAGCGAGCGTGGGGTCAGTGTCTGGGAAGTGCTCTCCAATATCACCCAAAGCAGCAGCGCCCAATAGCGCGTCACATAGCGCATGCAAAACAACGTCACCGTCTGAATGAGCGATAAGGCTATAGGGTGAATCTAACTGATAGCCGGCCAGTATAAGCGGTTTTTTTGCATCGAATTCGGCGCTGAATTTGTGTACATCAAAACCATGGCCGATTCGAACATTGGTATTTATCATTGCCTACTTTCCTGTGATTTCAGGATCAACTCAGCCAAAACTAAATCCGCTTGGTGAGTGATTTTTATATTATGGCTACTTCCGGGCACTATTTTTACTGAATATCCAAAATGCTCCATTGCACTGGCCTCATCAGTTATAGGAAGGCCTTGAGCTATTGCAATCTCCATAGCTTGAATTAACTTTTTTAACGGGAACAGTTGAGGTGTCAATGCACTCCAAAGTCTTTCTCGCTCTACAGTTCCCTCAATTTCATTCGCTTGATTAACTCGCTTGACGGTACTGCTAATGGGAGTTGCCAGTATGCCCCCGTGACAATAGTCAGTAGACTCGGTAACTTCTTTGATGAGCTGTTGAATGTCTTCCAAGCTCGTGCAGGGCCTAACCGCGTCGTGCACCAAAACCCAATCATCTGGGCCTGCATCGATACTTAGAAGGCCGTTCAATACCGATTGCCCGCGCTCGTCACCGCCGACGACCGTTACAATTTCACTAGCAAAGCATTCCGACTCTATTTTTTGCCAGTGCTCATCGTCTGGATGGATAACCACCGTGATCTTTTTCAGCTGGGGCAAGGATGACAATAGTTTCAAAGAATGTTCAATGACGGTTAAGCCATTGAGCTGGAGGTATTGTTTTGGAATGGTGGCACCCATCCGCCGACCTATACCAGCGGCTGGTAAGATAGCCCAAATTGTCATAGCTGTTTCTTCGGTTAAAAGCTGTTTCTTCGGTTAAAGCAGTTTCTTCAGTTAATAGCGATATCTTCGGTTAGATATCCGCGAGGAGATGACTGTGCCTAGGTTAGTCGATTACCATGAAGAAAGTCTCACCTTCCGCAATCATCCCCAGTTCAGAGCGCGCCCTTTCTTCGACGGCTTCGAGGCCGTTTTTCAAATCGTAAACTTCAACTTCCAACAACCTATTGCGTTCTTCTAGCTGGCCATTTAACTGTCGCTGTTGTTCTAATTCACTGTCCAAGCTGTTCAGAACGCGCACGCTGTCTTCCCCCAACCACAGCTGGTATTGGAGAATGACAAACATGAGCGCCAGTGTGCTGAGCAGTACTTTCATAGTGACTTAGTGTATCTCTATCATGCCTTTATTTTACGAAGCGGGAAAACTCAAACAAACCCCGATATACCGCATTAACCCCTAACTCTTCTTCAATGCGTAACAGCCGATTGTACTTAGCCACCCTGTCTGAGCGGCACAGTGAGCCGGTCTTGATTTGTCCGGCTGATGTAGCTACCGCCAAATCAGCTATCGTCGTATCTTCAGTCTCACCTGAGCGGTGAGAAATAACTGAACTATATCCCGCATCTTTCGCCATATTAATAGCGGCAAGGGTTTCGCTGAGCGTGCCGATTTGATTGAATTTTATCAAAATTGAATTAGCTATGGATTCGTCGATGCCTCGCTTCAGTATTTTTGTGTTGGTAACAAACAAATCATCACCTACTAACTGAACTTTATCGCCTATTTGAGCAGATAATTTAGCCCAACCGTCCCAATCACTCTCATCCATGCCATCTTCAATAGACAAAATAGGGTATTGCTCAGATAGATTTTGCAGATAATCAGCAAATTCCGCCGAAGAATAGGTCTTCCCTTCACCTCTAAGATTATATCTGCCGTTCTCATAAAATTCGGAGGCAGCACAGTCCATCGCCAAGTGAATATCCTTGCCAACTTTAAGGCCCGTTTTCTCAATAGCTACTAATATTGCATCCAAAGCTGCGGCATTTGATGGCAAGTTCGGTGCAAAACCCCCTTCATCTCCGACCGCGGTACTCAACCCTTGCTCACTCAAAACCGATTTGAGCGCATGAAACACCTCAGCGCCATACCGCAGAGCCTCACTGAAATTGGGGGCACCGGTTGGCTGAATCATAAATTCTTGAATATCGACATTATTGTCTGCGTGCTCACCACCGTTGATGATATTCATCATTGGCACCGGTAATGAAAATTGACCATCGCTGCCATTGAGCCTAGCAATGTGACTGTAAAGCGGTATCCCCGATTCATTGGCCGCCGCTTTGGCCGCCGCAAGCGAAACCGCTAGAATTGCATTAGCACCCAGTTTTGACTTATTTTCGGTGCCATCCAGATCGAGCATGATTTGATCTAGCGACTCCTGATCCATCGCGTCCCGGCCGATTAAAGCATCGCGGATATTGGTATTAATATTGTGAACGGCGCCCAAAACTCCCTTACCCAAATAACGCTCAGGGTCTTTGTCTCGCAGCTCTAATGCTTCCCGCGAACCTGTAGACGCACCTGATGGGGCACAGGCACTGCCTATCACCCCGCTTGCCAATACAACGTCGGCTTCAACCGTCGGGTTGCCTCGAGAATCCAAAATTTCACGAGCCTTTACAAACTTTATTTCAGCCATTTCAATACCTTGAATAGTTTTTATAATGTAGATTATTTTTTAAGCCGTGTCGATTGGCTCGAATGACTTGATAAGCGAATCGAGGTCGCGCATTTGAGTGAGAAAAGCCGATAGGCTTGCCAAGCGCAGCGCACAAGGGCCATCACATAGCGCACTATCTGGATCAGGGTGGGCTTCAATAAATAGCCCTGCTAATCCTTGGCTCAATCCTGCCATTGCTAGGGACGTCACGTCAGCGCGTCGCCCTCCAGCACTTGCCGCTAAGCCACCCGGGCGTTGCAGAGCATGTGTGGCATCAAACATTAACGGATAGCCAAATTGCTTCATCACCGAAAAGCCGAGCATATCTACCACGAGATTGTTATAGCCAAAGGACGTTCCCCGCTCACAAAGAATGAGATTGCTATTTCCGGCCTCCTCACATTTGTTAATTATATGGCGCATTTCTTCGGGAGCCAGAAACTGCGCCTTCTTGATATTGACAATCGCGCCGGTCCTCGCAATCGCTTCGACCAAATCCGTTTGTCTAGACAAAAATGCAGGCAGCTGAATTACATCAGCTACCTCACTGACAGCTTTGGCCTGCTCTGGGTTATGTATATCGGTGATAATAGGCACGCTAAAGGTTTCTTTGATTTCCGAGAGCCACTGTAAGCCCTGATCCAATCCAGGCCCGCGAAAGGAGGTAAGCGAGGACCGGTTGGCTTTGTCGAAAGAGGCTTTGAACACAAAAGGAATGCCCAAGCGAGCCGTTACTTCTTTAAAGTTCTCAGCAACTTTCATCGCTAAGTCTCTAGATTCCAAAACATTCATACCGCCAAAGAGCACGAACGGCAATTCATTCGCCAAAGGGATATCAGTAATCATTAGTTGTTTAGATTTCATGATGATTTTAGGCCACAGCTTCCGAAGAAATCGGGCTTAGGCTATTCCCTGTGGGGTTGGGGTGACTGCACTATTTTTTGCATTGCCTTCGGAGCGATTTGCCAATTTATCGGCCGATCCCGGGCCATTAAGCTCTTCGTGCTTGGCAATCGCCGCCTTTATGAAGCCTGTAAACAATGGGTGACCATCTCTAGGGGTTGAGGTGAATTCCGGATGAAATTGGCATCCTACAAACCAAGGATGATCAGGCACCTCAATCACTTCTACCAACATGCCATCAGCGGAATTTCCGACCAACTTTAGACCTGTAGCCGCCAGCCTTTCTCTATAATCGTTGTTAAATTCGTATCGATGCCGGTGACGCTCAGTTATTTCCTCTGACAAATAGCATCCAAAAGTCTTCGAGTCTTTATCTAATATGCAGGCCTGTGCGCCTAAGCGCATTGTGCCGCCAAGATCAGAATTCTCGCTTCTGGTCTCTGTACTGCCGGTGGAGGTAACCCACTCGCTAATTAAAGCGATGACTGGATTCTCGCTTTTTTTATCAAACTCTGTGCTATGAGCGCCTTTAAGACCAGCGACGTTTCGCGCATATTCAATAACAGCGACCTGTAAACCAAGACAGATACCCAAATAAGGTACTTTATTTTCCCTGGCATATTTAACAGCAGAAATCTTGCCCTCAATGCCACGCTCACCAAAGCCGCCAGGCACCAGTATCGCGTCATGGCCAGCAAGGGAATCGATGCCATTGGCCAAAATATCATTGGAGTCGATATAGCTTACGTTGATTTTTGTTCGAGTTTGAATGCCCGCGTGAATAATAGCTTCATTTAGAGACTTATAAGCGTCTAATAATTCGGTGTACTTACCCACCATCGCCAAGTTAATTTCCCGTTCAGGGTTTAAGTGGGAATCAACCACCCTATCCCATTCAGAAAAATCTGCTTTTGGGCATTCCAGTTTGAATTTGCGCACCACAATTTCGTCTAAACCAGCAGAGCCAAGCATCGCTGGAATTCGATAGATGGAATCTGTGTCTGGTAGCGAAATAACCGCCGGCAGTTCAACATTAGTGAACAATGCAATCTTACGCCGGGACGACTCATCAATTGCCTGCTCGGAGCGACAAACCAAAATATCTGGCTGTATTCCGATAGAGCGCAGTTCTTTTACCGAATGCTGAGTTGGCTTGGTTTTAGTCTCTCCGGCAGTGCTGATGTAAGGCACAAGGGTAAGGTGCAGAAATAAAGCGTGCTCGGGGCCAACTTCGACTCTTAGCTGTCTCACAGCCTCGAGGAAGGGCTGAGATTCGATATCACCAACCGTGCCGCCTATTTCCACAAGCGCCACATCGGCATCACCAGCACCGACAATGATTCGTCTTTTAATTTCGTCGGTGATGTGAGGAATAACTTGGATTGTTGCGCCAAGGTAGTCACCTCGACGTTCGCGCTTGAGAACTTCCTCGTAAACTTTGCCGGTAGTGAAATTATTCTTCTGCTGCATGGTGATGCGGCTAAAGCGCTCGTAGTGGCCGAGATCTAAATCAGTCTCCGCGCCATCTTCGGTCACGTAAACTTCGCCATGCTGAAACGGGCTCATAGTGCCGGGATCTACATTGATATAGGGATCCAGTTTAAGCATGGTGATTTTGAGGCCACGAGCCTCAAGGATCGCGGCAAGTGAAGCAGAGGTTATGCCCTTGCCCAGCGAAGAAACTACACCGCCGGTAATAAATATAAAACGTGTCATTAGGGCCCCATCTTGTGTTTGCGAATCAGCTTTGCGCTGACACTTGCAGATGGACAACCATGGTACTGGAATGCCTCCGTCAGCTCAATTGGATTTCTCGTTTAGAGGCCAATTAAAGTTCGGCCTCAGCCATTGCACAGTAACCCCCTGCTTGATAACGGTGTCTGCAGAGTAATTCTCTGCAACTCCAATTTCGGGGACAAAGACTAGCTGGTCCGCGACAAAGACAAGCGGTATCCGCATCCGCAGCCACGGCTGAATACCTGCTTCCTGGAGAAGTTTCTTCAACGATTTGGTTGGCCGCCCAGGTAACTTTAATTCTTCTCCACCTTGGCGATAACGGATTTGAACTTCAGCCATCCTCGCCCTATCAATACTCATTGCCGGTTTATTGACTAAAGAAACGAGACGCAGGCATCCATTGCCAGGTAGTACACACTCTTCCTTGTCTAGCGGCCAATCTAAAACCTGCTCTATCAATGCCTGCTTGGGAGGCAGCGCGTGGAGATTGCCCCCATGCACTACAAGTCTGAAATCGTTAACTTCTAGCAGCGTTCTAGTGTTTTTTTGAGTTGAAGCAAAAGCATCAACGACAGCATTGAGCTTGCCCCAGCCGATGTCGTCTAAACCCAAACGAAGCAGCCAATAGCGAATAGTGTTTTTTAGCCTGACTGGGGACAATAGTTGCAAAGCGCCCAGATTGAGCATCGAGTCCTCTTCGGTTGCCGCTGCAGCCATATCCAGCTCTGCCAATACCCGCATTAACTCATCTGCTTCGCTCAGCAGCTGGCTGCTTTTAGCCCAAGAAGATCGATAATTAGGCCAGCGCGTGGCTAGCAGTGGCAACACCTCATTACGGCAGAAATTTCTATCAAACTGCGAGTCTTGATTACTCTCATCTTCAATCCAAGACAGCTGAGAGTTTTGAGCATAATCGAGCAGCCGCTGACGAGGTATCGCCAGCAAGGGCCGAAACAGATAGCCCAGCCCAAGCGTTCGTCCGGAAGGAATAGCAGACAAACCTTTTACGCCCGCACCACGCATCAAGCGCAGCAACATCGTTTCATACTGATCGTCAGCATGATGAGCGAGCAGCAAGGTCTCTCCAGCCACAATATTTTCTTCAAAAGCTTGATAGCGACAATTTCTCGCCGCATTTTCGAGCCCGTCCTGATTGCCTGCTAATCCTGAGCGTACGTCAACAGCTATGGAAGTAAGAGGTACTTCAAGATGAGCACAAAGAGATTCGCAGTAGCGCTGCCAACGATCAGCATTGTCACTTAGCTGATGATTAATGTGTAGCGCCCGAATGGATTGAAACCTTTTCTGCAGGACGAGACAGTGAAGTAAGACAACTGAGTCCATGCCACCACTTAGAGCCACACAAAGCGGCGCATCGCTGGAAAGCCCATGCATGCTTTCGTTGATGCTTTTTAGTAATGAGACCATGGAAAAGTACACCGGCGAGCTTGGAGGAATGGGTGTTTCAGAGCGCACACCGGCTCAATTTTAGAATATAACTTAGTCTTTTGGCTGATACGACGCTGACCAATGCCTAACTGATACTTAACTAGCGCCTTAGTAACGACCTGTCTAGCCACTAACTGCTGCCTAGGCCTGTCATTCTCCAGTCAGCACCAAGCCGCTATTGCCCGATGCTAATTTAATTATTAAACCAACACTAGCCACTAATTCCATAGCTCATTAAGCGTTCATATCGTCGGCTGACAAGTTCGTCTTCTGGCATCTGGCTAAGCCGTTCTAACTGTTCTATTAATGCCGCTTTGATACTGGCACATACCGCAGCCACATCTCGATGCGCGCCGCCCAGTGGTTCCGGGATTGTATTATCAACTATCCCTAATTCTTCTAGCCGCTTTGACGTAACCCCCATCGCTTCGGCCGCCGCTGCCGCGTGATCGGCAGACTTCCAAAGTATAGTCGCGCAGCCTTCTGGAGTGATTACCGTATAGGTTGAAAATTGCAGCATGTTTAACTGATCAGAAACGCCGATGGCTATTGCCCCACCAGAGTTAGCCTCGCCTGTAACCGTCGCTATCAATGGAGTTCTAACGCGAGACATCATCGCCATATTCTCAGCAATAGCCTCATTAATGCCTCTTTCTTCTGAATCTATTCCAGGGTAAGCGCCAGGTGTATCTATAAATGAGAAAACTGGCAATTTGTAGCGCTCAGCTAATTTAATCAAACGCCTAGCTTTTCGATAGCCTTCGGGCCTTGGCATGCCGAAATTATGCCTAACCTTTTCCTTGGTGCCGCGGCCTTTTTGATGACCAATAACCATTACCGGTTTGCCATCAAGTCTAGCCAAACCACCAATCAAAGCCTGATCATCTGCAAACAGTCTGTCACCGTGGAGCTCATCAAAATCGGTGAAAATATGGCGAATAAAATCGTAGGTATAAGGACGCTGAGGATGTCTTGCTACTTGAGACACCTGCCACGAAGAAAGATTAGCGTAGATTTTTTTCGTTAGCTTGGTGCTTTTATCATGAAGGTTTTGGATCTCTTCATTGATATTGATGTCATTGTCCGTGCCAACAAGACGCAGCTCGCTTATTTTCGCCTCAAGTTCGGCAATGGGTTGTTCAAAATCTAAATAATTCGGATCCATTTTTTATCCAATATTTTTCACTATTACTGCACTAACTAAGAGTTGATGGTCGGCTATATTTTATCTCTAGCTTGTCTTTGCCAAACTCGGACTTTAGCCTTTTAATTAAGTCATCTGCAGGGGAGACTTTCCACTGTGAGCCGAGAATTATACACCCTCTTGAGTTATTTCGTCGATAATTCACCATAACTTGACAGCCTTCCACCGCTTCAGCCACCGCCTCCTCAGGGATGTAGTCCACTGAGTTTGCCATAATGGTAGGCTGCTGCGCCGACTGCAGTGCAAGTTGATACGGAGTTAGTATGGCGGCTAGCTTATCGCTAAATCCAGTCGTTAAATTCGAAGCTTCTATGTCTAGAGACAGCCTATTTGCAAATTTCTTGCGGGCCTGCGTTAAAGTCATAACGTCTTTTGCCCTGCCGCGCATACCACCGGAGAAATCATCTACACTGATATTACATTCCACTATTAGAATTACGTCCTTTTGCAATAACTCACGGAACTTCTCATATTCTCTTCCGTATAGAGCCACTTCAAAACGGGCGCTGCGGTCATCTAGAGTAAGGAAAGCGATTGTATCGCCCGCTTTGCTCTTCATGGTTCGTACCGCATGCAGAAGACCAGCGGTAATTTGATGGCCACGCTCGGGCCTCAAATCTGATAGCCGATTTTTGGTAAGGTGGGATAACTCTGGCAAAAACTCGTCAATAGGATGCCCTGACAAATACAGCCCAAGAGTCTCTTTCTCAGCCAACAAGCGCTGCTGCTCTTGCCAAGGCTGAAACGCATCGGTCGCCGACATATCAAGCTCGCTTGTAGCGCCGACCGGCGCAATCTCCCCGAATAGATCTTCCACACCACTGGCCTGATTGCGACTACTCTGCTCCGCGGCTTTCATGGCCTGGGGAAGGCTATAACTCATCAGCGCACGAACATAGTCACAGCTACCCTCTACCAAACTATCCATCGCTCCAGAACGAACTAAAGCTTCCATTGTTCGCTTGTTGACAGTTTGTGAATCGACACGCTGGCAGACGTCCAGCAAAGTAGAGAACAAGGCATCTTCTCTAGCCTTTAAAATACCGCCCACGGGACCTTCGCCTAAACCCTTGATTGCGCCTAAACCATACACAATCTGACCAGCATCATTGACAGTGAAATTGAACTGCCCGATATTAATATCCGGCGGTACTATTTCCAACTTCATTGATCGACATTCCTCAATCAACGTGACTACTTTCTCAGTATTGTCCATATCAGCAGAAAGAACTGCCGCCATGAAGTACGCGGGATAATGCGTTTTGAGCCAAGCTGTCTGATAGGACACGAGGGCATAAGCTGCGGAATGTGACTTGTTAAAACCGTAGCCTGCAAATTTTTCCATTAAATCAAAAATAGACTCTGCTAAATCAACATCCACGTCTCTAGCTTTGGCCCCTGCTACGAACAATGTTCGCTGCTTAGCCATCACCTCAGGGTTCTTCTTACCCATCGCTTTACGTAAGATATCGGCGCCGCCTAAGGTGTAGTTCGCCAAAACCTGAGCGATTTTCATCACTTGCTCTTGGTAAAGGATGACCCCGTAAGTATTGCCTAGCACCGGCTCTAGCTCAGGATGTGGAAACTCAACTCGGGTGCGGCCATGTTTGCGATCGATGAAGTCATCCACCATGCCTGATTGCAAAGGACCAGGTCTAAACAACGCGACCAGAGCGATAATGTCTTCGAAAGAGTTGGGAACCTGACGCTTGATAAGCTCCTTCATTCCGCGAGATTCTAGCTGGAATACAGCCGTAGTCTCTCCCTGCTGCAAGAGCCGATAGACGGCCTGATCGTTTAACGGCAAGTCATTAATATCGACAAGGGACTCACCATCCGCTTTTTCAGCGTTAATCATTTTCACAGCCCAATCGATAATTGTCAGGGTCCTTAGCCCAAGAAAATCGAACTTAACAAGCCCAGCTGTTTCGACATCGTTCTTATCAAATTGAGTGACTAAATTTTGCCCAGCCGCGTCGCAATACAATGGCGTGAAATCAGTTAACTTCGTTGGAGCTATAACAACGCCGCCAGCGTGTTTGCCAACATTCCTAGTAATGCCTTCCAGCTTATATGCCATCTCCATAATTTCTTGGGCATCTTCATCACTGTCTACAAACTCGCCTAGTAACGGCTCATCCTCAAATGCTTTCTTTAAGGTAATTCCTGGCTCAAAAGGGATTAGCTTTGAGAGTTTATCGGCTAATGAGTAAGGCTTGCCTTGAACTCTAGCGACATCTCGCACTACCGCTTTTGCCGCCATAGTGCCGAAGGTAATGATTTGAGACACTGCGTCTTTACCGTACAACTCAGCCACATGAGCGATCACTTTATCCCGCCCATCCATGCAGAAATCCACATCAAAATCCGGCATAGAAACCCGCTCTGGGTTTAGAAAGCGCTCAAATAGAAGGTCGTATTTAAGTGGGTCTATATCTGTAATACCAAGCGCATAAGCAACGATGGAACCTGCACCTGAACCCCGGCCAGGCCCTACCGGAATTCCGTTATCCTTAGACCATTGAATGAATTCCATTACGATCAAAAAGTAACCGGCAAATCCCATTTGGTTGATGATTTTAAGCTCGGTCTCGAGCCTCTCCATGTAAGGAGCTCGTGATTGCAGGTCGTGTATGTTTTTACCGAGAATTATTTCTAGCCTAGCTTCTAGCCCCTGCGCCGACACTTGCGACAGATAGTCTTCCAACTTTACCCCTGCCGGCGTGGGGTAGTTTGGCAAACATGGAGTCCCAAGATCCAATTCTATATTGCAGCGCTTCGCAATCTCCCACGCATTTTCTAACGCCTCTGGTATGTCTACAAACAGAGCGCTCATTTCCTGCTGGGTTTTGAGATATTGCTGATCGGTATAGGTCCGCACACGACGCGGGTCATCGAGAGATCGCCTTTCGTTAATACAGACTCTCACCTCATGAGCCTCGAAATCCTCTTGATTAAGGAAGCGAACATCATTGGTGGCAACAACAGGACAGGATGTCAGCAGCGAAAGCTCTAAGGCTTTTTCAATATAGTCTTCTTCGTCAGGCTTACCAAGGCGCTGCAACTCCAGATAAAAACGATTCGGAAATAGCTTTTGCCAATCACCGAGCAAAGATTTTGCGTCATCAAGCTCGCCGGCCAAGAGGGCACGACCGACATCGCCTAGTTGGGCCCCTGACAATGCGATCAAGCCTGCGGTTCGCCCTTCAAGCTTTGATTTGAGTAAGACAGTATCGCTCAAGCCGTTAGCATCGGTATAAATCTCCGATATGAGCTCAGTTAGGTTTAGATAACCCTGCTTATCTTTTACTAGCAAAACCAGATGTGACTCCAGCCCAGTTTCTAGATCACGAACAAGAACATCGCAGCCGCAAAGCGGTTT
The DNA here is from genome assembly GCA_047627195.1 of Pseudohongiellaceae bacterium. GTDB lineage: Bacteria > Pseudomonadota > Gammaproteobacteria > Pseudomonadales > Pseudohongiellaceae > UBA9145. Next base: position 20,691 of record JBLHTH010000007.1, read on the forward strand.
AATGCCGCTGGAAATCGATTTGCTGTAAAACTTAATAAGACCAAACAAATTGGCAATATCGGTAATCGCAACGGCTGGCATTTCAAGTTCAAGCAGGCGATCGATTAACGGCGCGATAGTGACGAGTCCATCGCTAATGGAAAATTCAGTATGGAGTCTTAAGTGGGCGAATGTTTGCGCTGGTGAATTTTCAGGCATGAAAGTCTTGGGTTTTGCTAGCAATTAAAGAAACTAATATACCACTTTTTATAAAATTTTAGCCGGTTAAGCGAGCAACCGGTGCAAATGTTTTTCTATGAATTGGACAAACTCCCAGCAAAGCTAGCGCCTTTAAATGCTCTGGAGTTGGATAACCTTTATGTTTCGCGAAGCCATAGCCAGGGTATTCTAAGTCCATTATCGCCATTTCCCGGTCACGGGTGACTTTAGCCAAAACCGAGGCCGCCGCGATAGCGGGTACAAGTGAATCGCCCTTCACTACCGTCTCACAGGGGTAATGCCATAGTGGGGAGCGATTGCCATCAACATAAACATAAGGTGGCTGTGGATTGAGCTGACTAACCGCACGCGTCATGGCCAGCAAGCTCGCTTGTAAAATATTGAGATCTTCAATCTCAGCAACGCTCGCCCTGGCGATAGCAAAAGCTCGTGCCTTCAATAGTATTTGTTCGAAACAACGTTCTCGCATTTTCTCGGACAATTTCTTAGAATCTTTTAAACCAATGATTGGTCTTCGAGGATCCAGAATAACCGCGGCAGCGACTACATCGCCTGCCAAAGGACCACGGCCGACTTCGTCCGTGCCCGCAGCACCCGACAAGTAAGACGTTATTATTTCGATAATTTTTTACCTTGGGTTGATTTTCTAAATTCAGGAGGCCATACCCACCAAAGATTCGATTGCATTGACAGCCTGCACTGAAGCGTCCAACCTGATCTTCTTATGGATAACAGTAAATTCCTCTAGCATCGCCGCCGTTGATTCTGGCTCGGACACAAAATTAGTTATTTCGGCACTAACCGCATCAACAGTGACTTGTCCCTGCATATATTCAGGGACAAGCCTTTTGCCAGCCAATAAATTTGGCAGACCTACGTTAGGAATCTTAACCATTCTTGAGGCTATAGCGAACGTCAGTGCTGCCAATTTGTAACAAATCACCATTGGTCTTCGCAGCAGCAATGCCTCCAATGTCGCGGTTCCAGATGCCATTACAACGAAGTCAGCTGCGCTCATCGCTAGGCGCGAATCATCTAACAAGCAAAACTGTTCCCCACTAAGAAGACCCAGCCGGTCCATGATGTCGCTTATAAGTCTTTTATTATCGGTGCTACTGCAAGGTATCAAAAACCGTAACCTAGGATTCCTTTGCAAGGATTTAATTGCCGCTGCTAAGAAAACCGGCGCCAACCGATTAATCTCGCCACTGCGGCTCCCTGGCATCAAGGCAATAACCTGAGCATCTTGCGCAATACCTAGCTCAACACGTGTTTGCTGTTTTGAATCTGTAAACCCTATTTGATCAGCCAAGGGATGACCAACGCAGGCGACTTTTATGCCATGGTCTTTATAGATCTGCGTCTCGAAGGGGAATAAGGTCAGCATCAAATCCACTGACTTTTTTATCCCAACAATGCGTTTAGCACGATATGCCCAAACGCTAGGACCTACATAATGGACGGTCTTTATACCCGCATTATGAAGTTCAGACTCTAGACGAAGATTAAAATCAGGACTATCTATACCAATAAATGCTAATGGCGGGTTGGCTACAAAATACTCGCGCAATTGGCGCTTAATCCCAAACAACTCGGGTAAGCGGCCAAGAGGCTCTACAAACCCCATGACAGATAAGCGGTCCATCTTAAACATGGAGCGACAGCCTGCTGCAATCATAGCGTCACCGCCAATACCTACAAACTGAACGCTAGGGTAACGCTTGCGCATTTCCAGAATTAGACTCGCCCCAAGAATATCGCCAGATTTTTCGCCGGCGACTATTCCAAAGATTAGAGGTTTACTCATAGGTAATAACCGGGGCTGCTAAAAGGAGTTGGAATTAGCGATGGATGCCTTTTTCAGATGTCGCTAATGATTGCAGCAATGGAGCAAGTTCGGGGCAATCTGCAGCCAAAACCTCTATCTGGCTAATCGCATCTCGCAAGGATAGCTGCCGTTTATAGAGAATTTTAAAGGCTTTGCGGATTTCTTTAACAGCGCTTTTATCAAAGCCTCTGCGTTCAAGGCCTATAGTATTTACGCTTCGCACCGCCGCTGGCTGGCCACTTACGATAACAAATGCCGGCACGTCATGATCTATGTGAGTCATGCCACCAACCATGGCATGAGGACCAATTTTTATAAATTGATTAACTCCCGCCAGACCACCTAAAATCGCCCAATCACCCACTTCAACATGACCTGAAATACCCGCATTGTTTGCAAAGACGGTATTAGAACCAACGATACAGTCGTGTGCCACATGAGCATATGACATCATCAGGTTGTTATCACCGATACGAGTGTAACTTCCACCGACTTCAGTGCCACGATGAACAGTTACCCCTTCACGAAAAATGTTGTTATGGCCAATTTCAAGCCATACATCTTCGCCTGAAAACTTTTTATCAGCAGGATCTTCGCCGACCGAACTAAATTGAAAGATTCGATTGCCTTCGCCGATAGTTGTATTCGAGCGAATTACTACGTGAGATTCGATCACGCTGTTAGCGCCGATGATGACATTTGGCCCAATAATACTCCACGGACCAACCGACACACCTTCGCCTAGAACCGCGCTAGGATGAATTCGCGCGCTGTCATCAATCGACATCGACTTTCCTCTCAGCACAAAGAATAGTCATAGTGCCCACTGTTTCGTCACCGACACTTGCCTTAGCTGCAAAACGATAGATACCACGACGATGCGTAATGATTTCGGCGTATAGCATAAGTTTATCTCCCGGCACTACTGGCCGTCTGAGGCGAAGATTATCAGCCCCAACGAAATAATACAGATAACCGTCTTTCGGCTTTTTTTCTTGGCTCTTAAAACCAAGAACACCCGCGGCTTGTGCGAGCGCTTCAATTATTAATACACCGGGCATGATAGGCTGGTGGGGGAAATGTCCTTCAAAAAACGGCTCGTTTACTGATACATTTTTATAGGCCAAAATCGATTTGCCCATCTCCATTTCCACCACTCTATCTACAAGTAGAAACGGATAGCGCTGAGGTAGGTATTCTTTAATCTCTTCAATATCTAATAACATATTCTTCTCTATTCGGGCGATAGCTGCTGCTTTCTCTAAGCTTAGCTATCGTTATTATCGTTAGAGCTGCGCTCTAACTTCTTCACTCGCTTAACAATGCTATCGAGTTGCTGAAAGCGAACAATGGCTCGCTTCCAGTCTGATGTCTTCATTTGTCCCGTTCCTGATGAGTACACATCTGGGTCCAATATAGATTGGCTAACTAAACTCATCGCACTGACTTGGGTTTGATCCGCGATCGTAATATGGCCAACGGCCCCAGAAGCGCCCCCCATAATACAATATTTACCGAGTGTTACACTGCCAGCCAGAGCTACACAGCCACATAAAATCGAATGCTCGCCTATGCTACAGTTGTGTCCGATCTGAACTTGGTTATCGATCTTCACACCGTTTGCAATGATCGTATCTTCAATTGCACCGCGGTCGATTGTGGTGTTTGCGCCGATATCTACATCGTCACCGATATTTACACCACCAAGCTGATGGATTTTTACCGATTTCTTCCCATCAAAGGCGAAGCCAAAACCATCAGCCCCGATGACACTTCCTGTATGTATCGTAACTCTCGAGCCAAGCTTAACCTTATGGTAAAGAGTGACACCGCTATAAAGCCTCACGTTATCGCCAATGACGCAGCCTTCCCCGATAAAGCAGCCACTGCCTATAGAGGTGCCTCCGCCTATAACCACTCCTTTTTCGACGACTGCATTTGCGCCAATACCAACATCACTTGGTACGATAACATGTGGATCTACACACGCAGTCGGGTGCACACCGCAGACTAAACTTGGAGTGTCGCTAAATAAAGCAGTAGCTTGCGCGAAGCTTACATACGGGTTTTCACTGATCAGTTTATTTGTTGTACAGACAGGTCCGTGTCGTTTTAGGAGAATTACTGCGGATGCTCTGGTATCAGCCAGCTGATCCACGTAAGCGGCATTGCTTAAGAAGCCTAGCTGACCACTTCCCGCGTTTTTAAGCGTGCCAATGCCAGTGATAACACAGTCGCCATCTCCAACTAAATCCAGCTTCAATAATTCAGCAAGCTCGCCAAGTGTATAGCTCTTATTCTGCTTCACCTGGCACTTGTCCAAAATTTGAATTGGTTATTATGGTGTGGTTTTAGCGTTCTCATTAAGTTTGGCTGTGACTCGTGCAGTGATATCTAATACCGGAGAGAAAAACGGAGCAGAATCAGCATTTAAAATAAGATCAAAACCACCTTCGGCGACAATATCAGTAACAGCCGTTGCGAGATCTGGTTGCATGAGCTGGACAAAGTTTTGGTTTTTTTCTTGAATAGCTGCCTGGATACGCTCACCGATTAGCTGCAATTGGACGTTCAAATCCTGCGCATTGGAATTCATGCGACGGACTTCATCCTCACTCATCACGGCTTCATTTTGTTGAAACTCATCGCGAAGTGCAGTTAGCTGCTCGGTGAGTGTATTTGCTCTGTCTTGATCTGCACTAAACTCTGACTCTAACTCGGCCTGAATCACCCCAGCCGCATCAGAATTAAACAGTGCTTGAATAGCGTTTAGCACTCCTATCTTAGTATCTTGAGCAAAGGCTCCCTGTGTAACCAAAACCAAACTCAAAATGGCAAATAAATTTTTAAATGTCTTCACGTTATATCTCCAAAATCAAACTTCAAGAACTGCTTTGATTTATTTCTTAGCAGTCTTGGCGAAAAGTAATTCTTGTAATGTGCTAGAAACCTTGTCCGACTGTAAAGTCAAACTGCTTCGTATCATCACCATCTTTACCAAATGGTTTAGCCAAATAGAACGTCAACGGTCCAAATGGCGACAAATAAGTAACACTCACACCTGCTGAGTAGCGCATTTCTCCGAGATCAAAATCTACGCAGTTCTGCAGCAGTTTTTGCCTATCAGAACAGGTTGAAGAAAAAACGTTACCCGCATCAATAAAGAATGCCGAGCGCACCTGATTTTTATTCGGTATGAATGGCAACGGAAACAACAGTTCTAGCGTCGCTGTGGTTAATATGTTACCACCAAAACTGTCGAAATCCTCATCTAGAAAGAAGTTTTGTACGGCTAAAGCAACCTCAGGATTACCATCAGCATCCAGAATTATGTTTCCCAGTCCATCCACTAAGGGCGTGGTTGAATAACCCACCGAGTTTTCAATTAGCGCGGAACCATCCTCTAGACGGATAATTTCGCCATTCTCATCTCTTTGTAAAGATATCCCTCTATCGGTTAGGTATCGCGCACCAGGTGTACTTCTCGGGCCTAGGCTGTTTTCTTCAAACCCACGCAGTTGCCCGCCACCTTGGATCAACCCTCCAGCAAAAAAGTTATTGAAAAACGGTAGCTCTCCGGTATCACCGTAGCCAATGCCATAGCCGAGATTGGCCTTCAAAGACACAACCCACTCTTGATTCTGCGTTAATGGCCAGTAGACCTGGGCATTGTAATTCAAACGGGCATATTCCAAATCACTTCCTGGCAGCGTTACTTCAAGCGCCAAGCTGTGAAACGAGCCAGCGGTTGCCATCTGCCCACGATTCAAGGTGTTTTCAAACCAATTTGCGGTGAAGGTGAAATTATCAAAGGTATCGCCAAATTTGTCGACGAAACCTAAATCTGTATTTGATTGCAGCTGATCTGGTCGGAGGTCACCAACATTGCCCAATACCGAATCAACCACCGCCCCATCGAAAGGGTTAGCGTTAAGAGGTGTAATTACAAAGCTGTCTACACCCTCGAACAAGGTAGGGCTAGCAACAATCTCCTGCACTGAGCCGATCCCAGCACTCAACTCTGTGTGTGTATAGCCAAGGTCAAATCCAAGAAGTTGGACTTCACTCAACGGATAGCTAAAACTAAGAGTGCCACCGTATGACGTGGTGTTAAAGTTTGATACGTTAAATGGCGAATCAATTTCTTGAGCAAAAAGGTTAAATCCTCGACTTACGCCGTCGGGAGTAAAGTAGGGATCAACATAACGAAAGTTTAAACCTTGCTGGAATCTTGAGCGGTTAACCCCCACTCCCAATGTCCGCCCGGTTCCAAGAAAGTTTTGCGCTTGTAAACTAGAACTGAGAAAGAAGTTACCGCCACCGCCAGTACCCACCTGAAAACTTATGGCACCAAAGTTTTGTTCAAGCACATCGTAATTAACGTCGACTTGATCTTCTGTGCCAGCCACCTCGACAGTGTCCACTTCGACGGTCTCAAAGTAACCGAGCCGCTGCAACCTGACTTTAGATTGCTCGATCTGCAGGCTGGACGCTGGTGCACTCTCTAGCTGGCGCATTTCTCGGCGCAGAACATCATCAGCTGTGGCTAAGTTTCCGCTAAATCCAATGCGATTTACATAGGTCCTCTTGCCGGGCTCAATGAAAAACGTGACCTCAACGGTATCTTCATCTTCGCTAACCTCAGGAACACCAGTTGCCTCGGCAAAGGCATAGCCTAAATTTCCTAAAAACTGGACCATTATTTCTTCGGTGCCGGTCACTAGGCCTTGAGAGTAGATTTGTCCGGGACGCACAAAAATAGCGGCCCGTAATAAGGCTTCAGCATCGACTAGATCGCCCGCCAAATCGACACCGCTGACGATGTACTGACTGCCCTCTGAAATATTGACAGTGATATAAACTTCTTTGCGGTCCGGGGTAATCGATATAGGCGTGGAATCAATATTGAATTCAACGTAGCCATTATCCAAATAGAAAGATTCTAGACGCTCAAGATCGCCAGAAAATTGTTCGCGAGAATAGCGATCCTTCCGACTCATGACCATGTACCAAGGCTTGAGACCAAGCTCAAGGAGTGCAAGTAAATCTTCCTCTTCAAAGGCTTCATTACCTACGATGTTGATATGGCGAATCCTGGATTCCTCGCCCTCATTAATCTCGAGACGAATAGCAACCCGGTTTCTTGGCAACTCCTCTACTTCTATTTCAACTGAAGCACCGTAACGACCGCGCCCAGAATAGACATCCTGAATACCTTGCCTGATGGCCTCTAATGCAGCCCGGGTAAATATCTGCCCTTCAGCAATGTCTGCCGTAGCCATATTTTCGATAATGTCCTCGGTTTCCAGAACACTGTTACCCTCAACGGTAATCTCCGCAACAGACGGACGCTCAAGAACAGTGACAACAAGGATATTGCCTTCACGAGAGACTTCAACCTCATCAAAGTAATCCGACCGAGATAACTCCCGGATGATTAAAGCAGGAACTGAAGCATCTACAGTGTCTCCGATTCCAACAGGCAACAGACTGTAAATTATGCCAGGCGATATCCGTTGATAGCCATCAACAATGATATCCGCAACAGTAAAGGTTTGAGCATGCAGGAGGTTAGGAAGACCGAAGGTCAACAGCAAACCCAAAATGATTTTTTTCATTCAAGTATCTTATTTAAACAGAGTCAAAATTTAATATTGGCGTCGGACGATGTAAGCCGGGCAATAGAATGTTTTTATTTTAAAGTAAACGGCTGACATCATTATAAACAGCTAAAACCATGATTCCTGATATCAACAACAAACCGAGCTGTAATCCAAACGATTGGATACGCTCTGGCACCGGACGCCGAATAACCGCTTCAATGCTGTAATAGAGCAAATGTCCTCCGTCTAGAACAGGTATCGGCAGCAAATTTAACACCCCCAGTGAGATACTTAGCAAAGCTAAAAATCCCAAATAAACATTAAGCCCATATGCGGCTGTGTCGCCGGCCACTTGAGCAATGGTGATTGGGCCATTAATATTCTTTACAGAAATCAAGCCCACAACCATTTTCTTAACTGAGTCGAGAACAAATAGCGATTTATCCCAAGTCTCAATTAACGCCGGCTGGATGGCGCTAATCGGGCCATAACTCACTTCACGCCGCATAGACTCAGGCACTATTTCAGCAAGACTCATCTGCTTTACATAAGCACCGATACTGCCGATGGCCGACCCGTCTGCAGAAACAACTTCTGCGGGCCGTATACCAAGCGAGGCCCGCTCAACATCTCGTTGGACCACTACTTCTAAATCTAGTTCCGGGTTAGCTCGGATTACTTCAACCCAATGCGTCCAACCCCGAATAGCCCGACCGTTTACGCTAAGAATCTCATCTCCGGAAAGTAAACCACCCTGCTCAGCACGACCACTCTCTACTAAACCGCCAATAATGGCCGGGATTTCTATCTGAACGATGCCAAGGCTAGCAATAGGATTTGGCGCGGTGTCGCTGCTAAGCCATGATGAGATAGGCAGCATCACGTCTCTTGCGCCGCCTCCAGCTGCAGGATCAATGGTCAAGCGCAGTTCTCCGGTCTCCCCCATTCTTCCAAGCATTTGCAGAGTCACCTGCTGCCAAATAATAGTTTCCTTGCCATCAACGGCCAGAATTTCATCGCCTTCGTTAAGTCCCGCCATTTGAGCTGGCGAGTTATCTTTAATGCCATCGATAACTGGCGCGATACCAGAAAGGCCATAGACAATGTTTATCAACCAAAAAACAAAAATAGCCAACAAAAAATTTGCCGCCGGCCCTGCTGCCACTATAGCCATGCGCTGCCAAAGAGGCTTGTACGCAAACGACATATGACGCTGACTCGCGGGTAATTCAGTAGACGAGGACACCGTGGTGTCTTCTTGCCCAAGCATCTTAACGTAACCGCCTAAAGGAATGGGCGCGATTACATACTCGACACCGTCCTTTCCTATCCAGGTTTTTATCGCTTTACCAAAACCTATAGAAAAGCGCAGCACCTTTACACCGCAGCGCCGAGCTACCCAAAAATGACCAAATTCGTGAATGGTCACCAGAATGCCCAAGGTTACGAGTAAAGCTAGTACATTTGTTAGTATTTCAAGAATCATTTTGGTGCCTGTTATTCTCTGTGTTGCACGTCAGAGACACTAATTAATTTTTCTTTAAAATCAGCTCTTTAGTAATATTTCTAGCCAATGAATCGGCGTCACGAATGATAGCGAGAGATGAAGCCGATTCACAAGGGATTTTCGATAAAACCTGCTCATTAAGCTCGGCAATCTCGATAAATTTAATTTGACCAGCAAGAAACGCCTCAACGGCAATTTCATTGGCGGCATTTAGCAAAGTAGGCGTTGTTCCACCCTGCTTCGCCGCGTCAATACCAAGCTTAAGGCAAGGGAAGCGCGCATAGTCGGGCTCAAAAAAATCAAGTGAACCCGCGGCAATAAGATCCAAAGGCGGGGCTCCCGACTCGATACGACGCGGATAAGCCATGCCATAGGCGATCGGGATTCGCATATCCGCCGAACCTAGTTGGGCTAAAACCGACCCATCTTTGTAATAAACCAACGAGTGCACCGTGCTTTGCGGATGAATGAGCACTTCAATTTGATGGGGTGCAAGCCCAAACAGCAAACTAGCCTCTATGAACTCTAGCCCTTTATTCATCATGGTCGCAGAATCAACTGAAATCTTCCGCCCCATTGACCAAGTTGGGTGCTTACATGCTTGCGCTGGCGTTATATCACCAAACTCATTCAGCGGCCTGTCCAGAAAAGGTCCGCCACTAGCGGTTAGCGCAATTTTGCTTACATATTTGGTAGTTTCCTCGCTTTGGCCGGCAAGGTTTTGCGGTAAACATTGAAAAATAGCGTTGTGCTCACTGTCAATAGGTATCAAGGCGGCTCCCGACGCTCGGATTTCTCTAAACAGCAAATCCCCGCTCATCACCAGAGACTCTTTATTAGCCAGCAATAAAGTCTTACCAGATCGCGCAGCAGCAAGAGTCGACTCCAAGCCAGCAGCGCCAACTATCGCAGCCATAACCATATCGACCGAATCATCGCTTGCCGCGCTCGACAGCGCATCGGCGCCCCACATGACCTCAACTTGACTGCCGGCGGACCTTAGCGATTGGGCTAAGCTTTTTGCATCTTCAGAACGAGACACAATCGCCATTTTCGGCTGGTATTTCAAACATTGCTGGAGCAGCAAATCGATATTGCGATGGCCGGAAAGTGCAGTCACTTCGAATTCAGGATTAGCATCGACAACGGCAAGTGTGCTCTGACCGATTGAGCCGGTGGAACCAAGAATACAAAGTCGTTTAGGGTAATTACTCATGGTCTATCGCGCCGTTAATACGAGAAAGGTCATGCCAAGCACAAACACTGGTGTGGCTGCGATCAAACCGTCTATGCGATCGAGAACGCCTCCGTGTCCCGGAAGTATTGTGCCGCTATCTTTGATTTTTCTATTTCGCTTCAACATACTTTCAACCAGATCTCCGGTCACGCTAAAAAAAGTCACTAGAGCACCAATAATAATAAGAACAGTCATCTCAAAAAAGCCAACTGGAAAAAGAGTTAGGTTCAGCACAACACCAAAACCCACACTCACCAATAGGCATAGAGCAAAGCCACCCCATACCCCTTCCCATGTTTTATTTGGGCTCAACTCCGGCGCCAGCTTTGTTTTACCGAAATTCATTCCGGTAAAAAACGCACCTATGTCGACAGCTGCGACCAAAATAATCAACACCAAAACCAACATACCATTAGGCTCTAAATATTTAAGCTGGGTAATTCCTACCCATGTTGGCAGTAGAGAAAATATGCCCATGGTTGCGATTCTAGATTCTTTATTCCAGTGATTATTCCTTGTCGGATAATCCAACACTACGAATGACGCGAAAAGCCAGTAAAGCAAGCCTAAAAACGACAAAGTGAGCGCGTGATCCTGCCGTAAACTTGCCGTTGCCGGACCAAGCTCCAAGAGGAAAAAACAACCCCCGAGCAACAACATTATGCTTACTATATAAGCGACTTTGGTGGTGAGATTTTCAAGACCGATAAACCCGCCCCACTCCCAGGCAGCCAGAAGAACAACTACCGCTGTAAACAACGAAAACAGAAAAGGAGACATTAACGTACTTGCAGCAACAAGTCCTAAGAGCAAAACTATTGCAGTTGCAATTCTCTGCTTTAACATCAAGCGCCAGCTCCTTGATTATGTCCGCCAAATCGTCTTTGTCGCTGCGCATAATCTCTCAATGCTAATTCGAATTCTGCATCGTCGAAATCTGGCCAATAGCAATCTGTAAAATATAATTCAGTGTAGGCGAACTGCCACAACAGGAAGTTACTAATACGTCTTTCACCCCCAGTTCTGATACACAAGTCTGGATCTGGAAGTGACGACAGACTCAAGTGCTCAGCAATCATATCTGCGTCAATATCACTGACGGAAAACTCTTTACTGAGCGCTTTCAAAACAACTGTTTTAGCCGCTTCAGCAATATCCCAACGACCACCATAGTCAGCTGCTACGACTACTGTTAGACCGGAGTTATTTAGCGTAAGAGCCTCTACCGCGGCCATATTTCTTTGTAGCTTTTCAGAAAATGAATCACGGCTACCTACGAATTTTATTCGCACGTTCTTATCATGAAATTGTTTGATTTCTTTTCGTTTCAGGACCGACAAAAAAAGCGCCATCAAGCCCTGGACTTCTTCTGCCGGTCGCAGCCAGTTTTCGCTGCTGAAAGCAAAAAGAGTTAAAAAAGGTATATTTCTATCTATGCAAGCGTCTACGATATTGCGAACAACCTCGGCACCTTGTCGATGCCCAGCCCTTGCAGCAAGATCATTGGCCTTCGCCCAGCGATTATTGCCATCCATAATGATAGCAATATGCTGAGGTACACAAGGCGGAGCATCGAATTTCATTGCGATAGGTAGCGGTAAATAGCTGACAAAATGGAAATCTTTAAACAAGTAATATAAGGAGGCACTTTCTAAAAGGTCAGCAATTCAGTTTCTTTAACTTGATAGGCCGATTCAATAGCAGCGATAAACTGATCGGTAAGCTTTTGTATTCGATCTTCAGCTTTGCGCTGCTCGTCTTCACTGATTGCTTTTTCTTTTTCCAGATCTTTGAAGTCTGTATTCGCATCACGCCGAATATTGCGAATTGCAATACGCGCATTTTCAGCTTCGTTTTTTGCCTGCTTTGTATATTCTTTGCGGGTTTCTTCGGTCAATGGAGGCATCGGCACACGAATAGTATCCCCATTATTAGAGGGGTTCAGACCTAAATCTGATTTCATTATTGCTTTCTCTATCTCACCAATCGCCGCCTTTTCCCATGGCGAAATAATAAGCGAGCGGCCCTCTTCTACATTCACGTTGGCTAACTGATTTAGGGGCGTGTCCGAGCCGTAATACGAGACCATGACAGTGTCAAGAATACTTGGGTGCGCCCTACCTGTACGAATTTTCTTGAATGCGTCACCTAGCGAGTTAACACTTTTCTGCATACGCTGCGCAGCATCATCAATAATGTCATCGATCATTTTCTTATTCCCTGTCAATTAGCCTGAGTGTGGCGGCGACTTACTCGATCAGAGTCCCGTCAGAAGCACCCATAATGTTTTCTAGCAAAGCACCTGGTCTGTTCATATTGAACACTTTGATAGGTACCTGGTGGTCGCGACTTAAAAATATGGCAGTTAAGTCCATAACTGCCAGCTGCTTATCGATCACATCGTCATAGCTCAGGCGATCAAACTTTACAGCATCTGGGTTGGTCTCTGGATCAGCTGAGTAAACGCCGTCTACCTTAGTAGCCTTCATAATTAGATCAGCATCAATTTCAATGCCTCGCAGACAGGCGGCGGAATCTGTGGTGAAAAATGGATTCCCAGTACCAGCTGCGAATATAACGACATCACTAGCTTCTAAATGGCGAATCGCGGTGCGCCTGTCATAGTCTTCAACCACACCACTCATCTGAATTGCAGACATAACGCGTGTCGGGATGTTTGCCCTCTCGAGCGCATCTCGCATCGCTAGAGCATTCATCACCGTTGCCAGCATGCCCATGTGGTCACCAGTAACTCGTTCCATTCCTGCGGCATGGAGCGCCGCACCACGAAAAATGTTGCCACCACCAATGACCATGCCCACTTGCACGCCCAAACCTACAAGCTGCCCCACTTCAACCGCCATGCGGTCTAACACCTTTGGATCAATGCCAAATTCGGCGTCACCGGTTAGTGCTTCCCCACTTAGTTTGAGCAGTATACGATTGTACTTGCGATCTTGTTTGGGCATAGTTTTAACCAATTACACTTAAGACTCGATTAAGAGCCTCCTTTCACTTGAGCGGCTACTTCGTCGGCAAAATCCACTTCTACTTTCTCGATACCTTCACCGACTTCGTAACGAATGAAGTTTACAATATCCGCACCAGCGTCCTTTAGCAATCCAGAAATTTTAACATCGGGATTTTTAACAAACTGCTGTTCCATCAAGCTCACTTCGGCGACAAATTTATTTAGCCTGCCACTGATCATCTTTTCGATAATTTCTTCTGGTTTACCGCTCTCACGAGCTTGGGCTGAATAAATCTCCGACTCTTTGGCAATCACATCAGCAGGCACGTCTTCTTTACGGATAACCATAGGGTTTACCGCCGCAATATGCATTGCTATATCACGAGCCAAAGTTTCATCACCACCGCGCAGCGCTATTATGACGCCAATTTGGTTATTGTTATGAACATAGCTATCAACGATACCCTGATTCGCATCTTCAAATGTCAGACGATCTACTCTGCGAACATTGATGTTTTCACCAACTTTTTGGACCAATTTCTCACGCGCCAATTCAACGCCAGCATCAAGCAATGCAGCTACGTCTGCATCCTTGTTCGCATATGCTAAATCAAGCGTTTGCTGGGCAAAATCAAGAAAATTTGCATCTTTGGAAACAAAGTCGGTTTCACTATTAATTTCCAAAATAACAGCGTAATTGCCGTCTTCAGCAATTTTTGTCATTACTACGCCTTCAGCAGCTACTCGACCTGCTTTTTTCGCCGCTTTCATGCCGCTAGACTTGCGAAGATCTTCAATAGCCTGTTCCATGTCGCCTTCAGATGCCGACAGTGCCTTTTTACAGTCCATCATTCCAAGGCCAGTTCGCTCACGCAATTCCTTGACCATTCCCGCAGTTATATTTGCCATGATTAATGCCTCACTTTCTAGAGCTTCAAAGCTATCTTTAGCTTTGTCAGTGTTTTAAAAAAAGGGGGCTATTAGCCCCCTTACAAAAGATATTTAATCTACCCACTAACTTTAAATGAGTCAGATTGAAGAAAAGCTGACGTTAGGATTCACCCTCGACATCTTTAGCCGGGGCAGCTGCTTTTTTCTTTGCAGGAGCTTTCTTTTTGGCAGGAGCTTTCTTAGCCGGCGCCGCTTCTGCAGTTTCGACAGGAGCTTCGTCAGCAACAGGCGCTGCTTGAGCAACCGCCGCAGCTGGTACTTCAGGAGCAGTTTGTGCTGCAACCTCTGCAACCGCTTCAACCTTTGCTTCAGCTGCAACTGGTGTGTCGTCTACCTCAACAAACTCACTGTCGCCGCCAGCAGGCGCGTTTAGTTTAGCGCCTTCAACACACGCGTCAGCAATAGCTGAGGCGTAAAGCTGGATGGCTCTAATCGCGTCGTCATTACCAGGAATAATATGGTCAATGCCATCCGGGTTGCTATTAGTGTCAACAACACCGATAACTGGAATTCGAAGATTATTAGCTTCAGTGACTGCGATACGCTCATGATCCACATCGATCACGAAAAGCGCATCAGGCAATCCGCCCATGTCTTTGATTCCGCCGATGCTGCGCTCAAGCTTTTCTTTTGCTCTAGTGCGCATTAATGCTTCTTTCTTGGTTAGACGGCTAAATGTTCCATCGAGCTCTTGGGCTTCCAAATCTTTGAGTTTCTTGATTGAGCCGCGAATAGTTTTGTAGTTCGTCAACATTCCACCTAACCAACGGTGGTTAACATAAGGCATACCTGCTCGTTCAGCTTCTTCGCGTACAATTTTTGAAGCGGCGCGCTTGGTGCCCACAAAAAGAATCTTCTTCTTTTTATCAGCCATAGCAGTGACGACGTCAAGAACAGTATTGAGCGCGGGAACGGTGTGCTCTAAATTGATAATATGAATTTTGTTTCTGGCACCGAAGATAAACGGTGCCATTTTTGGATTCCAGTAGCGACTCTGGTGTCCGAAGTGTACTCCTGCACGGAGCATTTCTTTCATGCTTACAGTCATTTTAATTCCTATACGGGTTAGGCCTCCACGCATCCCATAGATCAACCCAAAATCTTCTTTTACAAGCAGTTTTGGGCACCCAGATCATATGTGACGATGTGTGTGCGACGTTGTGGTGCAATAAAGTTAAAATCAGCGGCTTTTGCCACGATTATCGTTGGTCTATCGTTAATTTAACGTTAGCCACGTAAAGAAATTAGTAAAATTAAAACTCACCTCATTCAGAACGCGCCGCTTTATACCATAATTCCTACAGTAGATAAAGACCAGCGCATCTAAACAACTCTGACAAGGCCTCAAACTTGGGATTCGTAAGGCCTCACCCCCTATTATTGGCCGTCGTCGTGATTTACAATGCTTAGCTTTTCTGCCTTTATTAATTGGGGCTAGAGTAAGTGGAATTATGACTATTCATATTAAGACTCCAGACGAAATTGAGAAAATGCGGATTGCTGGTCGATTAGCCGCCGAAGTTCTAGAAATGATTGGCCCTTATGTAAAACCTGGAGTCAGTACAGGCGAATTGGATACAATTTGTCATAATCACATAGTTCAGACTCAGCAAGCCATTCCAGCGCCCCTTAACTATAATGGTTTTCCAAAATCAGTCTGCACATCCGTAAACCATGTTATCTGTCACGGTATACCTAGTGATGAGAAAATATTGAAAGCCGGCGACATCATTAACATTGATGTCACCGTTATCAAAGATGGCTTCCATGGCGATACCAGCAAAATGTTTTGCGTCGGCGAGACACCAAGCCACGCTCAGCGCCTCATCCGCATTACTCAAGAGTGCATGTACAAAGCCATCAATATCGTTAAACCAGGCATCACCCTTGGCGACATTGGGCATATTATCCAACAGCACGGCGAAGCGAATAATTACGCCATTGTCAGAGAGTACTGTGGGCACGGAATTGGCCGTATTTTTCATGAAGAACCCCAAGTCTTGCATTACGGACGACCAGGGACAGGCATGAAAATTGTAGAGGGAATGACATTTACTATAGAACCTATGCTAAATGCTGGCTCTCGCTATACCAAATTATCTAATAAGGACGGCTGGACAGTGACCACAAAAGACCGTCGCCTCTCCGCCCAGTGGGAACATACTCTTGCCGTAACTGCGGATGGAGTCGAAATATTAACTCTGAGGTCTGAAGAAAATCTGTGACAAAAACTCAAATGGCTAGCACCCCCGGCAATAATTACCATGATGATTTGTATGAGATTATCGATCTCGAAACACTAACCACCGAACTGGCAAAGCCAGACAGCAACATCATCAACTTACTCAGCAGCGCACTTAAATCAGCTAGTGAAGAGCTTGATTCTCGCTATAAAAAAAATCTAGCAATCACAGATATTGTTGCTGATCGCGCCAAAGCAGTAGATAAAATAATTACCCTAGCCTGGAATACCCAAAGCTGGCCCGATTCGAGTGATATAAACTTAATCGCTGTCGGGGGCTATGGCCGTGGCGAACTCCTCCCTCACTCTGATATAGATTTATTGATTCTCACCACTAAAGACAACAATAAGGAATACAAAGACTCTATAAGCCAATTCTTGACTCTACTTTGGGATATTGGCTTGCAGGTCGGTCAGAGCGTTCGCTCCATATCCCAGTGTGTTAGCGAAGCTAAAATAGACATAACCGTTGCCACCGCCCTCATGGAGTCTCGAACCTTGGTTGGGTCGGCATCGCTGCACAAAGAAATGATTAAAGCGACAAGTGATAGCAAAATCTGGCCGATTAAGAAATTTGTACAAGCAAAAATCGATGAGCAAAAAGCCCGGCATAAAAAATATAACGACGTTGATTACGCTTTAGAGCCTAATGTTAAAACCTCTCCTGGCGGGCTGAGAGATATTCAGACCATCGCCTGGGTTAGTAAAAGGCATTTTGGGGCGAGCTCCTTTAACGACCTAGTGAAGCTTGGCTTTTTGAAGGCGTCTGAGGAGACCATGCTCAACCGTGGCCAGCAGTTTCTTTGGAAATTACGCTACGGACTTCATCTACTAAGCGGACGCTGTGAAGACCGACTTCTTTTTGATAAGCAAAGAGAATTAGCCAAAATGTTTGGTTATGAAGATGACGAGAAAAGCCTAGGTGTCGAAAAGCTGATGATGCAGTACTATCGCGCCGTGGCAAACCTGCGCTCGCTTAACGATGTTCTTTTACAATACTTTGATGAAATTATTTTACGTGCAGGCGAAAAGGAGCGCATAGTTCCAATTAATAACCGCTTCCAAATACGCAATGGGTATATCGAAGCGAAATTTCAAAATGTTTTTGAAAGAAGCCCTTCTGCCTTGCTAGAAATTTTTATGTTCATGGCTCAAAATGCAGAGATTCAAGGTGTACGGGCATCCACCATCAGATTGATTCGAGACAATCGAAGACTTATCAACGAAGAGTATCGCCACGACATTCGCAATGTCAGCCTATTTATGGAACTTCTGCGCTCCCCTCATGAGTTAACGCTACAGTTACGCCGCATGTCTCGGTATGGAATTTTGGGCCGTTACCTGCCCGAATTTGGCAAGATAGCTGGTCGTATGCAGCATGACCTTTTTCATATTTACACGGTAGACGCACATACACTGCAAGTTGTTGAGAACATGCGTCTGTTTCTTCAGCCAGAGGGCCATGAAACCTATAAATTTGCGTCTGATGTGGCTCGTCGCTTGCCTAAGATCGAACTGCTCTATATCGCAGGCCTATATCACGATATCGCCAAAGGCCGTGGCGGGGATCACTCGGAACTTGGCAAAGTAGATGCTATCGAATTTTGCCGTCGCCACCGTCTGAGCGAGTGGGATGGCAAGCTTGTTTCGTGGTTGGTCGACAAACATTTGTTGATGTCTATGACCGCACAGCGAAAAGACCTAACCGACCCAGCTGTCATTCAAGAATTTGCCAATCAGATGGGAGATTCCTTACATCTTGACTATATGTTAGCAATGACAGTGGCCGATATCCGCGCGACTAATCCAAGTCTTTGGAATAGCTGGCGCAGCTCACTGCTGCATCAGCTTTATAGCAATACCAAAAAATTGTTTTCCCAAGGGCTAGAGAACACGGTAAACAAAGATGACCGAATTGCCGATAAAAAAGATTCTGCACGTGAGCGACTCCGCTCTCTTGGGCTAAAGCTAGATCAAATTACAGATGTTTGGGAGCACACTTCAGACGAGTATTTCGTCAGAGAGTCTATCCAGAATATAGTTTGGCATTCTCGCGCAATCGCGCTCCATATTAACGACAGCCCTTTGGTCTCGATTAAGGAGGTGACTGACAGTAATGGTGAAATAGGTGCAACTCAGGTATTTATTTACACACGAAATGCAGATTTTCTTTTTGCCAACAGTACCGCTGCCTTTGAAAAGCTTAATCTCAATATTCAAGGTGCTCGCATATTCACGTCCAACAACGACTACTGCATGGACACTTATTCTGTTCTTGAGGATTCAGGGCTCCCGGTAGGCAATAACCCACGCCGCAGGGCTGAAATTGAATCTGTTCTAGGAAGCTATTTACTGCGTGGAAACCGAGGTCGAAAAGCTGTAGCTTTAGCAGCTTTCAGAAAGACTCGTAAAGAGAAATATTTCGCCAAATCAGTGAAAGTCAGCCTAATAAATCCTCCCAACCGCACTTATTCCACACTGGAAATTAACTGCCCAGACCAGCCAGGCATCCTTGCTTGTGTAGGCCAAGTTTTTGCTGATTATTCAATAAATCTCAAAGACGCTCGGATTACGACGTTAGGGGAAAGGGTTGAAGATTTGTTTTTCATAACAGATAAACACGATAAGCCTATTACCAGCTCCGAGTTCTCCGACCAGCTCCAAGAAGATATTAAGGCCAAGCTAGAAACGCATTTTCGCGATAACTAGAAGCAGTATTGACCTCACTCATTAAAAAAGAATCATTAAAGCCATGTTGACCCTTTACGGTATACCTAATTGCGACACAATTAAAAAGACTCAAAAGTTTTTCGATGCACAGGGAATAGAATATCAATTCCATGACTATAAGAAGTTGGGCTGCCCAAATTCGCTGGTAAAGGTTTTCTTAGAAAATTTTAGCCATAACGATCTTATCAACACGCGTGGCACCACTTGGCGAAAACTTGATAG
>JBLHTH010000008.1:0-39343 GCA_047627195.1 Pseudohongiellaceae bacterium
ACGGTGCCCTTGATGGCGAATAGGGGACTAATTACAGATCGAAATGGAGAGCCTTTGGCTGTGAGCACGCCTGTACAGTCAATATGGGTAAATCCGAAAGAGCTTGTTGATTCATCGTTAGATATTTATGAGCTGGCGCAGGCTTTGGATATGAATCCAGAGGTGTTAGTTGCCAATGTTAAAAAAAATGCGAGTCGAGAATTCTTGTATTTAAAGCGCAGGCTTCCTCCTTTTGAGGCTGAGAAGGTTTTGGCTTTGAATATTGCGGGTGTTTATGCGCAGTTAGAGTACCAGCGTTTTTATCCACAGGGCGAAGTCGCGGCTCACATTGTGGGTTTCAGTAATGTGGATGATGTTGGTCAAGAAGGCTTGGAGTTAACTTACGATGATTGGCTTCGTGGTATTCCTGGGCGACGTCAAGTAATGAAAGATCGGCGCGGTCATATTATTGAAGAGTTGAACACTCTTCAAACTGCCGAACCAGGAAAGAACCTCGAGCTGAGTATCGATTTTCGATTGCAGAGCTTGGCATACAAAGAGCTAAAGTCTGAGTTCATCAAACGCAGGGCAAAAAGTGCTTCTCTTGTAATGTTGGATGTTAATACTGGTGAAGTCTTGGCAATGGTCAATCAGCCCTCTTACAACCCGCATAACAAAACCAATATGACGGACTTCAGTGTTCTTAGAAATAGAGCGATAACTGATGTTTTTGAGCCTGGCTCCACCATTAAGGCATTCACGATTGCCGCAGCATTAGAAACTGGCGTTTATTCTCCCGAGACTATTGTCGAAACAAGCCCAGGTTGGATGATGGTTAATGGTAATGAAGTGAAAGATATTGCCAATTATGGAACGCTGACAGTAGAAGGGGTGATCACCAAATCAAGCAATATCGGTTCAAGCAAAATTGCCATGGATATTGGAATTGAGCCTATTCGAGATTTGTTTGAGAGAGTGGGTTTTGGTCAGTCGCTAGCTACCGGATTTCCGGGTGAGCGAGGTGGTGTATTGCCAAATCCGCGTCGCTGGAGTCGTCATTCAATAGCAACATTCTCTTTTGGCTACGGATTATCCGCATCAATCTTACAGCTAGCTCAAGCTTATTCAGTGTTGGCGGATGGTGGGGTTAGAAAACCAGTTTCTCTTCTGCGGCTGTCTGGGCAATCTATAGCCGAGCTACCGAGAGAGCAGGTGCTGAGCGAATCAATAGCAACGCGCGTTGTAGAAATGCTTGAAACTGTCGTTGATCCTCGGCGCGGCGGTAGTGCGGTGGAAGCAAATATTCCTTTTTATAGCGTAGCCGGTAAGACAGGTACTGCTCACGTAGTTGGCGAATTTGGCTATGAGGCAAATTTACATAACTCTTTCTTTGTTGGATTGGTTCCAGCCTCGGACCCTCAAATAGTCATCGTTATTGTGATAAACGAGCCAAAAGGCAAAGAGCACTATGGCGGTCAAGTAGCGGCACCGGTTTTTTCAAAAGTGGCTTCAGGCGCTATGCGAATTTTGAACATAAACCCCGATGCAATTCCTGATACTCAATCTCTAGAACTAACGTCACTGTGACTATGAATACGGCTCAAACTTTGAATTCAAAAATAGCACTAGCAGAGCTTTTGGAAGGTATGGTTGGCTCAAGCGATTCGGTGCGCGACTTGCCGTCTGTCATGATTGCTGGCGTTCAGCTGGATAGTCGGTTATTGAATTCAGGCGATTTGTTTCTTGCTTGTTTTGGAAAAAATCATGATGCTCGCGATTTCATTGGTGAGGCAATAAACCGAGGCGTTGCCGCCGTGTTTGTTGAATCCGGAGGGCAGTGGCAGGGCGTTCGAATTATCAAAGATACACCGGTAATCGCTATCGACAACCTTTCAGCGAAACTGAGTGAAATAGCTTCCCGGTTCTACCAGCACCCCAGCAAAAAATTGAGTGTCATAGGTATCACAGGCACAAACGGCAAAACCAGTTGCAGCCTTTTCATCGCGCAGGCGATGGCCGAGATGGGGCGTCGTTGCGGCGTCATTGGTACATTAGGTTATGGCATTCAAGGTGAATTAAAAGAGACTCAGCTGACCACCCCAGATGCAGTCTTTAGTCAGATGGCTTTGGCTCAAATGGTTGGGCAAAATGTTGATCCGGTAGTTATGGAAGTGTCTTCGGTGGGATTGCACCAAAAGCGAGTTGAGGCAGTAAATTTTGATATCGCGATTTTTACCAACCTTAGCCGTGATCACCTTGATTATCACAACACCATGGAAGATTACGGAGAGTGTAAAAAGAAGCTTTTTACAGTTAATGGACTGCGCAGCGCTGTAATAAATCTGGATGACCCCTACGCATTATCAATCATTAACAGTATCTGCAATAAAGTAGATATTTCGACTTTTAGTGTTAGCAATAAAATTGCAACTGTTTATGCAAGTGAGCTGGAGTTTTTAAGAGACGGATATAAAGCTCGTATTTTTACCCCATTAGGACAGGGTGTTATCAGGGGGCAGCTTTTGGGTAGTTTTAATTTCAGCAATTTACTCGCTGTGATTACAACGCTTATCAGTTATATGCCAAAAACAGATGACTTTACTATCGACTCACTGTGCAGTGTTGTGTCTTCCTTAAAGCCGGTAACCGGGCGAATGGAAATTGTAGGGGATATCACCGGTGACATCACCGCGGTTGTGGATTACGCGCACACCCCGGACGGCTTAAAAAGTGCACTGGTAGCTTTAAGAGAGCATTTCACCGGTAACGTGTGGTGCGTTTTTGGATGTGGCGGTAATCGTGATAAAGGTAAGCGTCCTCTAATGGGGGAATTTGCCGAAAGTTATGCCGACAATATAGTTGTTTGCGACGATAACCCGCGCAATGAAAACGGTGATGAAATCATTAATCATATTATGAGCGGAATCGAATTTCGCTCCAAAGTTACTATCGAAAGAGATAGAGCTAAAGCGATATCATTTGCAGTTAGTGCGGCTAAACCAGGAGACGTAGTGCTAGTGGCTGGTAAAGGCCATGAAGCCTATCAGGATGTTGCTGGTGAAAGAATGTTGTTTAGTGATACCAATCATGTTCGCTTAGCCCTTGCGGCGCGCGCAGAGAAGAAATCGTGATTGGGGAAATGACGCTATCTGAACTTGCGGTCAGAACAGGCGGTGAGCTAACTGGCGCTGATTCTACGTTTTGTAAGGTGTCGACAGACAGCAGAAGTGTAATGCCTGGTGATCTATACCTTGCTCTGATAGGTGAGCGTTTTAACGGTCATGAATTTGTAGAAGCGGCTGCGCAAAGGGGCGCCATAGCGGCGGTTGTGTCCGAAGAGGTGGTAACGTCGATTCCTGTTCTACAGGTAAGTGATACTCATAAGACCTTAGGAGACCTCGCGAATGTTAACCGACGCAGAAGTGATGCCACGGTTATTGCGCTAACCGGAAGCCAAGGTAAAACAACAGTAAAGGAAATGACAGGTGCAATTTTAAGCAATCGTGCCAAGACTTTAATCACTTCTAAGAATCTGAACAACACCATCGGAGTTCCGTTGACTCTTTTGCGGCTTTTGGATGAGCAATTTGCAGTCATTGAGATGGGCGCAAATGGTGCCGGTGAAATTGCATTTAGTGTCGCAATAACTGAGCCGGATATTGTATTAATTACCAAAGCAAGCGCTGCTCATATTGAAGGTTTTGGTAGCTTGCAAGGCATCGTTGAAGCTAAGGGCGAAATAATAGATGGCCTTGGTGACTTGGGTGTCGCTGTCCTTAACGCGGACGATGATAACGTTGAACAATGGCTGCGCAGAGCAGGCAGTAAAAAAATAATACTTTTTAGTTTGCTGGAAAAAGCTGGATCTCAATATTTTGCTTCAGAAATTGACCTGTCTAACGTTGGAGAGGTTGCCTTTAAGCTGCATTCTCCTCAAGGGTCTGCGTCTATCCAACTGAATATGATGGGTCAACATAATGTTGCGAATGCGGTCTCGGCTGCAGCGCTGGCGCTTGAGGTGGGAGCAAACCTTGAAGATGTCGTTAAAGGACTAGCCAGTCTAAACTCGATTGACGGCCGACTTAAACTTCGTACAGGTATCAATGGTTGTACTTTAATTGATGATACTTATAACGCAAGTCCTGATTCATTCTTCTCTGCGATTGATGCACTTATGTCTTTCTCAGGTCGAAGAATTGTGATTGCCGGTGATATGAAAGAGCTTGGCAGCGAAAGTAAAGAGTCTCATATAAGTGTAGGGCATTTTGCAAAGCAGGCGGGAGTTGATGAGTTTTGGGCAACCGGTGACATGTCAAAATTAGCAGTTGATGCATTTGGTGAGCGCGCCCTGCATTTTGAAAGCCAAGATGAATTAGTAGAACGTTGCCGAGCTGGGGCAAATCAAGATGTAGTCTTTTTAGTAAAAGGGTCACGCGGTGCAATGATGGAAAATATCATCAACGAATTACTTATTAATGAGGTTATCTAATGCTGGTTTGGCTTTCTGATTACTTAATGCAGTTTGATAGCAATTTTGCGGTTCTTCAATATATAACCGTTAGAGGCATTTTTAGTGTTTTAACCGCTATGGGAGTTTCTTTGCTAATTGGCCCAACCATGATTAGAAAGCTTAATTATCATCAGATTGGTCAAGTGGTTAGAGATGATGGACCGGAAAGCCACTTCAGCAAAGCGGGGACTCCCACAATGGGAGGGGCGTTGATTTTAGTTAGCATATGTATGAGTACGCTGCTTTGGTCTGATTTAACCAACCACTATGTTTGGATTGTTTTAGCTGTAACTATTTTGTTTGGCGGCATCGGTTGGGTGGACGATTACCGCAAAGTGTTTCGTCAAGACACTGCTGGTTTGCCAGCCAGATGGAAATATTTTTGGCAATCAATTTTTGGTGCTGCAGCGGCCATCGCTCTTTATTCCACAGCATATGGCGATGCAGAAACTTTCTACATAATCCCTTTTTTCAAAGATGTGGCTATTGATATTGGTATTTTTTATATTGTGATTAGCTATTTCATGATTGTGGGTTTCAGCAATGCTGTGAATCTGACTGATGGCTTGGATGGGCTTGCAATTCTACCGACTGTAATGGTTGGCGGCGCGCTTGGAGCAATAGCTTACTTGGCAGGGCATGCTGAATTTTCTTTATATTTGAATATTCCATATGTAGTTGGGTCGGGTGAAATAGTAATTTTTGCCGGAGCGTTGGTTGGGGCCGGTCTGGGTTTTCTCTGGTTTAACACCTACCCAGCCCAAATATTTATGGGCGATGTGGGTGCGCTTTCTTTAGGAGCTGCGTTAGGGGTGATGGCAATAATTTCCCGGCACGAAATAGTACTGTTTATTATGGGTGGTGTTTTTGTTATGGAAACTGCTTCAGTCATTTTACAAGTAGGGTCATTTAAGCTGACTGGGAAACGTATTTTTCGAATGGCGCCCTTGCATCATCACTTTGAATTGAAGGGTTGGCCAGAGCCTAGGGTAATCGTTAGATTTTGGATTATTACAGTAATGTTGGTTCTACTTGGGCTAGCCACGTTAAAGCTGCGATAACCGGAGTTGTTGGCGAAGATGGTTAATTCAGGTAACGAAAAAATCGTAATAGTAGGCTTGGGTAGCACAGGAATTTCTTGCGCAGGGTACTTCGCATCAACAGGGCAGCAATTTAAAGTCGTAGATAGTAGGGAGAATCCGCCAGGGCTTAAACAGTTATTAGGATTACTACCTGATGTTGATTTAGAGCTTGGTGCATTTAAGAAGGAAACATTTATAAATGCAGGCTGTTTGGTGGTTAGTCCTGGGGTGAGTTTGTTGACACCAGAAATTGTTGCAGCAAAAGAAAGTGGTGTTTTGATAACCGGTGACATCGACATATTCTCGAAGCGGGTCAACGCCCCGATTGTGGCTGTAACGGGCTCAAATGGTAAAAGCACGGTGGTTGCGATTTTGGCTGAGATCTTGCAAAAAGCTAAAGTTAGTTTTGCTTTAGGGGGGAATCTCGATGGGGCCAGTTTTAAGCCAGCATTAGACATGTTGCTTGAGCCAGAAAAAGAACTTTATGTTCTAGAACTTTCTAGTTTTCAGCTAGAAACAACACACCAGCTCAATGCGGTTGTCGCGGTATTACTGAATTTGAGCGAAGACCACATGGATCGATACCAAGGCCTTGAAGATTACTATAAAGCAAAGGCGAATATTTTTAATGGATGTAAGCAGATTTTGATAAACCGAGAAGACAAATTTAGCGAATTAAGTCGCTCCCTAGACGCGCCTGCTAGGGATTTTGGTTTTGGGCATCCTACTGAAAACGGCATTGGCTTATTAGAAAACGATGGTGGCGAGTATCTGGCCTATGGAACTGAAAACATCGCGTTCGTTTCAGAGTTAAAAGTTGTAGGGCGACATAACGTCCTCAACATGCTTGCAGCGATAGGATTAGCGTTAGCAATAGATATTGATCTTGCTGCAATTCGTCAAGGTGTTAAAAGCTTTGCAGGTCTGCCGCATCGCTGTCAGTGGGTCGACCGGAAAAATGCGGTGGACTTTTACAACGATTCTAAGGGCACAAACGTAGGCGCGACAGTAGCTGCAATCGATGGCCTGGGTCAGCGTATTTCCGGGAAAATCATCTTGATTGCGGGAGGCATTGCCAAAGGTGCTGACTTTTCGGGCCTGGCGCCTATAGTCAATCGCTGGTGTAAGGAAGTAATTCTTATAGGCATCGATGCCATCGAGTTAGGGTCTAGTTTGGGCGACGATGCTAAAATATATTACGCCGCAAGCATGAGCGACGCGGTTTCAGCGGCATATTCTCATTCCAGTGGAGGTGATGTGGTTTTGTTGTCTCCGGCTTGTGCAAGTTTTGATATGTTTGATAATTTCCAGCACCGTGGCGAGGCGTTTATGAGCGCAGTGGGGGATTTACGTTGAGCGGCATAAGCTCGACATCAAAACTAGGCCCTTCCATAGCGACTAAGCGCTTTGAGTTGCCGAATTTGAATCCTCTGCTTGTGGTAATGCTGATCTTGATGGGAACTGGACTGTTAATGATGACGTCTGCGTCTGTCGAAATTGCTAGTAGTAAATACGCAGATTCGCTTTTCCATTTTAAACGCCAGATTATTTTTGCATTTTTGGGTGTTATCGGCATTGCTATAACCATGATGATTCCTCTTCATCTGTGGAAACGGTTCAGTAGTTTCTTTCTATTTGGCTCATACTTTTTATTAGTGCTGGTACTAATTCCAGGGGTGGGCAAAGAAGTCAATGGCTCGTCACGCTGGTTGGATCTTGGGTTTTTTAATCTCCAACCTTCGGAGCTCGCTAAGGTATTTATAGTTCTCTATATAGCGTCTTTTCTTGAACGTCATATTGTTGAGGTTCAACAAAGTTGGTTAGGCTTTTTGAAGCCTATGGCGATTATAGCGGCGGCTGTGGTTCTTCTTCACTTTGAACCGGATCATGGTGCCATGGTGATATTGCTCTCAACGGCGCTGTGCATGATTTTTTTGGCTGGCGCGAAGCTATACAGATTCGTCATCATGTTATCTTTATGCATAGGCGCAATTACTTATTTGGCAGTTATGAAGCCCTATGTGATTGCACGTTTTTCATCATTTTTAGATCCATGGTCTGAACAAAATGTATATGGCGGTGGCTATCAGTTAACCCAAGCGCTCATCGCTTTTGGCCGCGGCGAATGGTTTGGGGTGGGTTTGGGAAATAGTATCCAAAAGTTATATTTTCTGCCAGAGGCTCACACGGATTTTGTGCTGGCGATTATCGGTGAAGAGCTTGGACTAACTGGAGTTGCATTCGTAGTCGCTCTTTTTTGTGTATTGGTTTATCTGGCTTTTAGTGTCGGCAAAAAGGCCCTAAATCAGGAACTCCTTTTCGAAGGGTTTCTTGCTTATGGTCTTGCCCTCTTGTTCGCTGGACAGGCAATAATTAATATAGGGGTCAATATCAGCTTGCTACCAACGAAAGGTCTAACACTCCCGTTTCTTAGCTATGGTGGTGCTAGTTTAATTGTAAGCTGCTTTATGGTGGCCTTGCTGGTTCGTATTCAATTTGAAACCGAGCAAGCGTCTTTACGGGCTGCGCAAAAACCTAGGCTGGGCAAATAGTATGATCAGCCAAACCGCAACAGTTTTAATTATGGCAGCTGGCACCGGCGGGCATGTTTTTCCGGCATTAGCTATTGCTGAAGTCTTGAAAGGAAAAGCTGCCAATGTTCACTGGCTCGGCACGCCCAATGGTATGGAAAACGAATTACTCAAGGGGACAGGAATTCCTTTACATAAAATCTCAATATCGGGACTTGTTGGTTCTGGAACTAAAAGAAAGCTATTGGCTCCAATTATGCTTTTGAGCGCGTTTATTCAATCGTTAAAGGTTTTGCAGCTTGTAAAGCCCGATTGCGTACTTGGGATGGGTGGCTTTGTCTGTGGTCCAGCGGGGTTGGCTGCTAAATTAATGCGAAAGCCATTGTTGATTCATGAGCAAAATGCCGTAGCAGGTTTGACTAATAGATTGCTTAGCAGATTAGCCAGCAGAACGTTGGAGGCATTTCCTGGGACGTTTAAAAAGTCACCAAGTGTGTTATTAACAGGAAATCCTGTGCGCAAGGAAATTGCGTCCATGGGATGTAAGGACTTCGATCCTCTGATCGAGAAAAAGGCATTTAACATTTTGGTACTCGGCGGAAGCCAGGGGGCGCTTGCGATTAATGCTGTTGTTCCAGAACTATTGGCGGCTATTGATGATGCGAATATTTGTGTGGTTCACCAGGCCGGAAAAGGCAAGGTGGATCAAACAAGGCAAGCTTATGAGGCGGCAGGCTTGAGTTTAGGTAAGCAATACAACATTCAGGCGTTCGTTTCAGACATGGCTAATGCATATGATTGGGCAGATTTGGTGATATGTAGGTCGGGCGCCAGCACAGTTTGCGAAATAGCCGCAGCAGGAAAGGCATCTATCCTCATACCTTATCCATACCACAGTGATAAGCAGCAAACGCGAAACGCGGATTGGTTAGCTAAAGAAAATGCTGCAATTATTATTCAGCAAGCTGAACTTACGGCCTTTGTGCTGGCAGGTCATGTGAAGTATCTAATAGCGAATCGAAACGAGTTGGTACAGATGAGTAAAAGAGCCGGTCGGCTAGCCATTAGAGATGCCGCGGATGTGATAGCGAATGAATGTTTGAGGTATGCAAATGCCTAACGCCACTAAGCTTCATTCTGTTCCTGAAATGCGCCGAATTCGCACAATTCATTTTGTGGGAGTCGGTGGTGCTGGTATGTGCGGCATTGCCGAGGTGCTATTGAATCAAGGTTATTCGATTACAGGGTCAGACATTAAGGAATCTGCAAATACCAAGCGCCTCAAAGGTATGGGTGCGAAAATATTTATTGGGCATAAAGCTAGCAATTCAGAGAAAGCCGATGTCGTCGTTTATTCAAGCGCAATTGATCATGGAAATCCGGAAATAAAGGCGGCGATGCTTAAGTCAAAACCGCTAATTCCACGCGCAGAAATGCTGGCTGAATTGATGCGCTACCGTCATTCGATCGCAATTGCTGGAACCCATGGCAAAACGACTACTACCAGTATTGTTGCGTCGGTGCTCGCGGCAGGTGGTTTTGACCCAACATTCGTAATTGGGGGCTTGCTTAATAGCGCGGGAACCAATGCGAGGCTCGGAGAAGGTCGATATTTAGTAGCTGAGGCAGATGAAAGTGATGCATCTTTCATGCATTTGCAGCCAATGGTGGCGGTGGTCACTAATATCGAAGCTGATCACATGGAAACCTATGACGGGGACTTTGAAAAATTGAAAAAGTACTTCGTCGATTTTCTGCATAACTTGCCTTTTTACGGCTTGGCTGTTCTTTGTATAGATGATCCGGTTGTGCGTGAGATATTGCCACTCATCTCTAGGCCAAAATTGACCTATGGGTTTTCCAAAGATGCAGACTTTAGGATTCAAAACTTATCTCAGAAACAGGGTGTTACGGACTTTGAAGTATCGCGTCCGCTTAAGAAAAACCCCATTAAGCTCAGGCTCAATATGCCGGGTGAGCACAATGCTCTAAATGCCACTGCGGCGTTAGTGATTGCGACCGATGAGGGCTTGCTAGATAGAGATATAAAATCAGGGATTAAGAATTTCTCGGGAGTAGGGCGAAGGTTCGACGTTCAGGGTGAGTTTCCAGTGATTAGTGGGTCCTCGAAAGGGACTGTTAAGTTAATCGATGATTATGGTCATCACCCTACAGAAGTTGCCGCCACATTAAAGGCATTAAAAGTTGGTTGGCCTGAAAATCGCTTGGTCATGGTTTTTCAGCCCCATCGATATAGCCGTACTAAAGATTTATATGAAGATTTTGTTGATGTGTTGTCCGAGGCAGATGTGTTGCTGTTGCTGGAGGTTTATCCTGCCGGAGAGAAACGCATTCCTGGTGCTGATTCGAGAGCCTTGTGTCGAAGTATCCGTCTGAGAGGCAAGCTGGACCCGGTTTACGTCAAAGATGAAGCTGATGTTCATGGGATATTGATGGGGATTTTAAAGCCTGGAGATATTGTTTTGACTCAGGGAGCGGGCAGTGTCGGTGGTCTTGCGAAAGAGCTGGCTGCTAAGGGCTTTGTGGATTAGTAATTTATTGATTTATATACAAGAATTTACATTTAGATAGTTAAGAAATATGGAAAAGAAACCGATAAATATAAAAGAGTTGCTGGCAACAGTTGGCCATGTCGTTGTCCTTATGGGCGGTCGTTCTGTAGAGCGTGAGATATCGCTTCTTAGCGGTCAGGCCGTGTACGACGGATTGGTGCGTTTAGGGGTTGATTGCGTGACGATTGATGCGGGTGAAAACATTGTAGAACAGCTGCAATTGGCCAAGCCTGATTTAGTTTTCAATATGTTGCACGGGCAATTTGGAGAGGATGGTGTAGCACAAGGCATGCTTGAAGCGATGGGTATTCCATACACCGGCAGTGGAGTTTTAACGTCGGCTTTGGCGATGGACAAAGTGCGAACTAAATTAATTTGGCAAAGGCTCGGATTGAATACAGCGGAGTTTGTGATGTTGGACGAAAACACCGATTGGGATTCTGTGATTTCAGAACTTGGTTCGGTTGTGGTTAAGCCGGTGAATGGTGGTTCCAGTCTTGGGATTGCTATAAGTAGCACGGGGCAAGAGCTAAAAGATCAATACGCTGAGTCAGCGAAGTTTGATGCGCAAGTATTTGCAGAAAAGTGCATCGTCGGGAAAGAGTTTTCTGTTGGTGTGCTTGGAGGTGAGCTGCTGCCGAGTATCGAGCTGGAAACTGATCGCGAATTTTTCAATTTCGACGCGAAGTATATCGATGAAAACACTCGGGTTATATGTCCTCCTAATTTAGAAGCTTCGGCACTGAGGAGTCTAGAGGAACTAGTTTTAAAGGCGTATGAGAGTCTGTCCTGCAGAGGCTTAGCTAGGGTGGACGTTATGCAAGATGGTGATGGTCAGTTCTACTTACTAGAGGTCAATACGGTCCCAGGAATGACATCCCACAGCTTCATCCCTTTGGCAGCAAAGGAGGCGGGTCTAGATTTTGATGAGCTGTTATTGAGAGTGCTGAAATTAGAAGTGAAAGTGAAAGGGGTGCATTGACTGTGATGGTTGCAAAAAACAGACAGTCGGGCATGAGAGCTGAGAAACGTAGTTTTAATAAATCGTCTCAGCCGCTTAAACCCGTGAACCGGACAGCCTCTCGACTCGTGGCTGGGACCATCCTTTTTGTTGCTCTGGCGGTTACCGTGGTCAATCAATACGGTTCTGTAGTCGGTTTTATTAATAGACCGATATCAAAAGTAAGAATAGAGAATCAGTGGCAGCAGGTATCAGAGTCAGAGGTGGGAATTGCGCTCTCAGAATTTATGGGAACAGGTTTCTTTAATTTCGATGTGCGCAGTGCTAAACAAAAGTTGGAGCAAATGCCTTGGGTTGAATTCGTATCGGTAAAGCGCATTTGGCCTGACACGTTATCACTTAAGCTTCAGGAAGAAGTTGCAATAGCAAGATGGGGAGACGCTTCCTATTTGAATCAAACTGGACAAGTGATTAGCCCAATGACAGCTGCGGTGGATCGTTCGCTGCCTACTTTGCGGGGGCCGGACGGATCGCAGATAGAAGTAATGCTCCAGTATCAAAAGCTAAATCAGTTGTTGTCACCGGAGGGTTTGAGGCTGACAGAGCTTGATTATAGTAAGAGGGGAAGCTGGGAGTTAACGCTGAATGACACGGTCCGTGTTTCTGCGGGCAAGCAGGATGTGTTCGAAAACATCGCGCGCTTAGTTGCTTTCGTCACCACAAAGCCGGGGATTGATTTGGCCGATATCGCATCGGTGGATCTTAGATACAACAATGGCTTTGCTGTAAAAACAATTGAACAAGAATTATCAGGAGTGGCAGTTAGGTGATTATCAGCCGGGCACATAAAACAAGACAGGGAAGCAAAGTGCAACTTCGAGGGTGGACGCTATGAATGAATCTGTAGCAGACAACGTTATTGTTGGTTTAGATATTGGCACTTCAAAAGTAGTGGCGATAGTGGGTGCTATAAATCCAGACGGTAGTTTAGATATCGTTGGTATCGGAAGCCATCGGTCGAGAGGATTGAAAAAAGGCACTGTGGTCAACATTGAATCGACGGTGGAATCCATTCAGCGGGCTATTGAAGAGGCAGAGTTGATGGCCGGTTGCCAGATTCGTTCGGTTTATGCCGGTATCGCTGGCAGCCATATTAGAAGCATGAATTCACACGGTATTGTCGCTATACGCGACGGTGAAGTAATGCGAGCAGATATAGAGAGAGTAATTGATGCCGCGCAAGCGGTTGCTATACCTGCTGATCAAAAAGTCCTTCATATCCTTCCCCAAGAATACATCATTGATTCTCAGGAAGGTGTTAAGGAACCGCTTGGTATGTCAGGTGTGCGTCTAGAAGCCAAAGTACATCTAGTGACTTGTGCGATTAACGCTGTTCAAAATATTGAAAAGTGCATCAAGCGCTGCGGTCTAGAGACGGATGAAATAATTTTGGAACAACTAGCTTCTAGCTATTCTGTTCTGACAGACGATGAAAAAGAGCTTGGGGTCTGTCTTGTCGACATCGGTGGTGGAACTACTGACATTGCAATTTTTACTGAAGGGGCGATTCGACATACAGGTGTAATACCTATTGCTGGCGACCAAGTTACCAACGACATTGCAATGGCGCTGCGCACGCCTACCGAGAATGCGGAAGAGATAAAAATTAAATATGCCTGTGCGCTAGCCCAGCTAGCAAGCGGTGATGAGAGCATTAAAGTGCCTAGTGTTGGCGATCGCCCGCCGCGGGAATTGTCACGGCAAGCTTTGGCGGAGGTTGTTGAGCCTAGGTATGACGAGTTGTTTACTTTGGTTCGAGCCGAGCTTCAAAGAAGTGGTTTTGAAAATCTTTTAGCAGCTGGCGTAGTGTTAACCGGTGGCACCAGCAAAATGGAAGGTGTCATGGAGCTAGCTGAGGAGATATTTCATGCGCCAGTAAGAATTGGTACGCCTCATAAAGTTAAGGGATTAGCCGATATCGTAAGAAACCCAATCTATTCTACAGGCGTTGGTTTGTTGCTATATGGCCTTAAACAGTACCAAGAAAGGGGTGGAATTGACCCCAAAAAAGAGCCACAGGTTCATTTAGTCGATAGAGTTAAGAATTGGTTTCAGGGTAATTTTTAGTTAACAGTAAAAAATCAACGTGATTGATAGAATTTAAGGATAATAAGGGGGCTATATGTTTGAGTTAATCGAAAACATACCACAGAGTGCTGTGATAAAAGTAATCGGTGTAGGGGGTGGTGGCGGCAACGCTGTACACCACATGATCGCGAATCAAGTAGAAGGTGTAGATTTCATCTGCGCAAATACTGATGCGCAGGCTTTAAGTAATCTTAAGGCAAAAACGCTGCTGCAAATGGGCACAGGAATAACTAAGGGCTTAGGAGCGGGGGCTAACCCAGAGGTGGGGCGCCAGGCCGCACTTGAAGATCGTGACCAGATTGCGGAAATTTTATCTGGCGCAGACATGGTCTTTATTACCGCTGGCATGGGCGGAGGCACCGGCACGGGAGCGGCACCTATTGTTGCTGAAGTAGCCCGGGAAATGGGAATACTTACTGTTGCTGTGGTCACTAAGCCTTTTCCATTTGAAGGTAAAAAGCGATCCGCTATAGCGGAAGAAGGCATTCGTCAGCTATCTGAAAATGTAGATTCACTGATAACGATCCCAAATGAGAAACTGCTTGATGTGCTGGGTAAGGATGCTTCTTTGCTTGAAGCGTTTAAGGCGGCTAATGATGTGTTGCTGGGTGCTGTGAAGGGCATAGCTGATCTGATTATGCATCCTGGAATGATAAACGTTGATTTTGCAGATGTTAAAACAGTCATGTCTGAAATGGGCATGGCGATGATGGGTACTGGAACGGCATCAGGCCCGGATAGGGCGCGCGAAGCGGCTGAAGCGGCCATTCGATCGCCA
Organism: Pseudohongiellaceae bacterium; assembly: GCA_047627195.1. Classification (GTDB taxonomy): domain Bacteria; phylum Pseudomonadota; class Gammaproteobacteria; order Pseudomonadales; family Pseudohongiellaceae; genus UBA9145. Next base: position 14,563 of record JBLHTH010000008.1, read on the forward strand.
TTATTGGAAGACGTTAACCTGCAAGGTGCGCGCGGTATATTGGTTAATATCACCGCCGGGGAGAACCTGTCTCTGGGTGAGTTTGCAGAGGTTGGCGACACTGTTGAAGAGTTTGCTTCAGACGATGCCACTGTTGTTGTAGGCACGGTTATTGATCCTAGCTTAGGTGACGAAATACGTGTGACTGTCGTAGCTACTGGCTTGGGTTCTGCGCATGCAAAGCCTACGAAAGTTATAGATAATACCGATATTGAGCCTATGACAGATTATAGTCAGCTGGATAAGCCTGCTGTAATGCGCAATCGCGCAGCGCACGGTCGAGGTCAAGCTGCAGCGAAAGCTGTTGGTGCTGACATAGATATGGATTATTTGGATATTCCAGCATTTCTTCGGCGCCAGGCGGACTAAGAACTAAAAAAACTTATGGTTTGTGCTTAATTCCTTTAACCGGCTTAAGCGCAAATCCAGCAAAGTGTTTGTGGGCATAATTTTGGCTGGTACTTAGCGCAGTCTCTTATCGATGGCGCTAGGGAACTGGTGACTGATGAAAATGGGCAGTAGATAAAAATTAAGCAGATAACCACAATATGTTGGGTTATTACTTCAGTTTTGCTACCATGCCGATCTCAGATTGTTATAATTTTGTATGGCGGTATGTAAGAAGTTTCAACATGCTCGGTCTAACTAAAGGTTAAATTAGCGCTATCGGTATAAATTCTGAATTGTATCGGCAAATAGTTGTCTAAAGTCGGATGACTAACCCGGCAATACTTTAACTTTGAATTACAAAATTAATAAATAAAGGCCACAGACTAAGACTTATGCTAAAACAAAGAACGCTTAAAAACGTAATTCGCGCCACGGGTGTGGGGTTACACACAGGAAAGAAAGTTTATCTCACTCTCAGGCCGGCCCCAGTAAACACGGGCATCGTTTTTAACCGAGTAGACCTAGATCCAGTGGTTCAGATACCCGCGGTCGCCGCAAATGTAGGTGATACTACTCTTTCAACGACATTGGCCAAGGGCGACGTGCGTATTTCAACCGTTGAGCACCTAATGTCAGCCATGTCCGGTCTAGGCATAGATAACGCTTTTGTCGATGTAAGTGGGCCTGAAGTGCCTATTATGGATGGCAGCGCCGGAGTGTTCGTCTTTTTAATTCAATCCGCTGGTATAGAAGAACAGTCGGAATTAAAGAAATTTATTAGAATTAAACAGCGAATCGCACTTGAGCAAGATGGCAAGTCGGTAAGTCTTGAACCATTTAACGGTTTTAAAGTTAGTTACACCCTATTATACGATCACCCGGTTTATAAGAAGTACACAAAAAGTGCAACTATCGACTTTTCCAGTACTTCATTCGTTAAAGAGGTGAGTCGGGCACGTACTTTCGGTTTTATGCATGAATTTGAAGAGCTGCAAAATAGGAATTTGGCCCTTGGCGCTAGCATGGACAACGCAATCGCAGTGGGTGACTACAAAGTCTTGAACGAAGATGGTTTGCGATATGAAGATGAGTTCGTAAAGCACAAAATCCTCGATTCCATAGGCGATTTGTACTTGCTAGGCAACAGTCTGATTGGTGAGTTCAAAGGACATAAATCTGGACATGCACTCAATAATGCTTTATTAAGAATGCTTGAAGTTAATAAAGATGCTTGGGAAATTGTTAGTTTTGACGATGATAGCAGTGTGCCAATATCCTATATGAAGCCAGTACTTACTGCATAGCAAGTGCTGTAGTCCTAACCTACTGATATGAATAATTAAATTAGGTGTGGAAGTGTCTTGCGTATGACCCAGAGTTCACTAGAATTATAATTAGGGTTTTAAGATTTACACTTAACCATGAAACTTATATTAGTTGACCAACATCACGGTCATTCAAAAACAATAGTCCTCAAAGGCTGGCTGAAAGGCCTGCTCTCTCTCTGCTTGCTCGGTGCGCCAGTGGCGCTTGGCTATTTTGGCTATCAGCTTGCTGTGTCTCAAGAGTCTCGGGTTTTTTCGGAAGAAACAGCCGGAAATTGGGAGCGTCAACTTAAGCTTCAATCAGAACAGCTAGCAGATATCAAACAAGGCGCGGAGGAGCAACTGGAAGCCCTCACTATGCGTTTGGCGCTGATGCAGGCTCGATTGGTACGCTTAGATGCTGTAGGCGAACGAGTAACTGAGATAGCAGACTTAGATGAAGGAGAGTTTGATTTCAGTCAACCTCTGGCAATCGGTGGCCCTAATATAGGGGCGAGCGAATCATACAGCACCGCTGGGTTTATGAATGCTGTAGATCTGCTCGAAGAACAGCTAGATGACCGGCAGCAACAATTAGAGATTCTAGAGGGCATGATGGCGGATCGGAAGATCCAATCCGATGTTTTCATAGCAGGGAGGCCTCTAGAAAAAGGCTGGATAGCGTCGAGATTCGGTAAGCGCCTAGATCCTTTTACCGGACGACTCACTTTTCACGGCGGCATTGATTTCACTACAGGTAAAGCAGGGGCAGAAATAAATACGGTTGCCGCGGGTGTCGTTACATGGGCTGGACCACGATCAGGCTACGGTTTGATGGTTGAAGTGAATCATGGCAACGGCTATACAACGAGATACGCGCACTCTGAGAAACTACTTGTAGAGGTGGGCGACGTAGTCAATAAAGGACAAAATATCGCGCTGGTTGGTTCAACCGGCCGCTCGACAGGACCCCACGTTCATTTCGAAGTTTATAAAAATGGTAGAGTAGTCGATCCGGCTGCTTATATTCACCGCACCGCAAGATAATCCTCAGCCCAATCCCGCTAGTATTTGGTGGCCAGCAACTCAAACGAATTGCTGTTCGCGTTTTGTAATCTAAACTCTAATCCCAAAAGCCTTGACGTATGAATATTTTAAATTCTATTTTCGGTACCAGTAACTCTCGTAAACTAAAAAAGCTGCAGCGCACTATAGGCAGCATAAATAAACTTGAAGAGTCGATAAAGGCGCTCACAGATCCTGAGCTCCAAGATAAGACTAATGAATTTAAGCGCAGACTAAAAGATGGCGACAACCTAGACGATTTATTACCTGAAGCGTTTGCAGTCGTGCGCGAAGCTGGGATAAGAGTCATGGGTATGAGGCATTTTGATGTCCAATTAATCGGTGGCATGGTTCTGCACGATGGTTCGATTTCAGAAATGCGCACCGGTGAAGGTAAGACGCTCATGGCAACTTTGCCCGCGTATTTAAATGGGCTTAGTGGGGATGGTGTTCATGTAGTAACCGTAAATGAGTACTTGGCAGAGCGTGATGCCAACTGGATGCGGCCACTCTATGAGTTTCTGGGTTTGTCGGTAGGGGTTATTCAATCAGGCCAATCGCCTGACGACAAAAAGGCGGCGTACCAATCAGATATCACTTATGGAACGAACAATGAGTTTGGGTTCGACTATTTGCGCGACAATATGGCATTTCGACTTGCTGATAAAATGCAGGACAAACTTAATTTCGCGATTGTTGACGAAGTGGACTCGATTTTAATTGATGAGGCACGTACACCGCTCATTATTTCAGGAGCGGCAGAAAACAGTTCAGAGCTTTACATCGCCATAAATAACCTTATTCCCAAACTTGAATTAGGTGAGAAGCAAGAAAAATCTAAAATGGAGATGATGGATAAAAACTTTGTTGCTGAAGAAAACGGTCATTTCACTGTTGATGAAAAAAGCCGGCAGGTGGAACTTACCGAGCAGGGACATGAACATGTAGAATCGCTTCTTATCGAAAAAAAGCTGCTCAGTGAAGGTGAGTCGCTGTACTCTGCTACTAATTTATCCTTGTTGCATCACGTTCATGCTGCTTTAAAAGCCAAGCACCTTTTTAATAAAGATGTTGAATATATTGTTCAAGATAAAAAGATTGTTCTAATTGATGAACACACTGGTAGAACAATGGAGGGACGTCGGCTTTCTGAAGGCCTTCACCAAGCGCTCGAAGCAAAAGAGGGTTTGGAAATTCAAAGCGAAAGCCAAACATTGGCATCGACTACTTTTCAGAACTATTTCAGGTTGTATAACACGCTTTCCGGAATGACCGGTACAGCAGATACGGAGGCCTTTGAATTTAGTCAGATTTATGGGCTGGAAGTTGTTGTTATCCCAACCAATCAGCCGATGGTAAGAGATGATGCGAATGATTTGATCTTTCTTACGATGGAAGAAAAGCTGGAAGCTATTGTAAAAGATATTAAAGAAATTAGTGAAAATGGAGCGCCAGTGCTTGTGGGTACAGCCTCAATTGATACTTCCGAAGTACTCTCGGTCTACCTGACTAAACAGAAAATTAAACATGAAGTTTTAAATGCCAAGTTTCATGAGAAAGAGGCATACATTATTGCGCAGGCCGGTAGGCCTGGGGTGGTTACTATCGCGACCAACATGGCTGGTCGAGGAACAGATATCGTTCTTGGGGGTAAATGGGAAGCTGAAATTGAACAGCTTAAAAACCCTACTGACGAAAACATCGCGAAAGTTAAAGAAGAATGGAAGCTTAGACACGAGATTGTGATTAACGCCGGCGGCCTGCATATCATCGGTACTGAGAGGCATGAATCTAGGCGTATTGATAATCAGCTTAGAGGAAGAGCCGGCCGTCAGGGTGATCCGGGTTACTCACGATTCTATCTCTCAATGGAAGACAACTTGTTAAGAATTTTTGCTACCGATGGTGTGAAAAACTTTATGAGAAAATTAGGAATGGAACGCGGTGAGGCCATAGAGCATTCAATGGTTACCCGCTCCATTGAGAAGGCACAAAGAAAGGTCGAAGGTCGTAACTTCGATATTAGAAAACAGCTTCTTGAGTACGATAATGTCGCAAATGATCAACGCACCATTATTTATCGGCAGCGAAATGAGTTGATGGCTAGCGATGACGTGTCTGATCTATTGACCGAAATGCGATCGGAGGTTGTAAGCCAGTTGGTCGATGACTATGTGCCACCACAATCTGTGCCAGAGCAGTGGGATATTGATGGGCTTACAGTGGCGATTGAGACCCAATTTGCAATTAAGTTAACAGTACAGCAGTGGTTAGACGACGATGATCAGCTGTTTGAAGATCAGCTTAAGTTGAAGATTACTGAAATCCTTAGCCAAGAATACCACGCCAAAAGTGAGTCTGTAGGCGAGAAAATGCGGCTTTTTGAAAAACAGATAACTTTGCAAATCCTCGATGGCCTGTGGAAAGATCATTTGGCGACGATGGATCATTTAAGGCAAGGAATTTTTCTTCGCTCTTATGGGGGTAAAAACCCTCGCCAAGAGTACAAGCGTGAAGCCTTTGCTCTATTTTCAGAATTGATGGTCAATTTGCAGCAAGAAGTAATAAAAGTGTTAAGCCTCGTTAAAATAAGACAAGAGGATCCTGCGGACGCTATTGAAAAACAGCGTGTAGAAGAACTGGCTCGCGAGAAAATAAATTTTCAACATCAAGCAGCATCAGCGATGACACAGGCTGAGGGTTCATCTCAGAGTCAGGCGCCGGCGTCGTCAGCGGCGCCATTCGTTCGTGAGGTTCCAAAAGTTGGCCGAAACGATCTTTGCCCTTGTGGTTCGGGAAAGAAGTATAAGCAATGTCACGGGAAAATCTCTTAGATAACTCCATGAAAAGTGAAATTGGAAATGAAATTATAAGCCCCGCTCATCAGGTGGCCGGGATTAGGCTGGCGGCGGTCCAAAGCAACATCCGTTATCCAAACAGGCTTGATCTGGTTATTGTCGAGATTTGTGAGGGTGCGAATGTGGTGGGGGTTACAACGCAAAATGCGTTCTGCGCGGCTCCTGTTCATCTGGTGAGACAGCATTTGAAGATGTCTGATGTTCGCTATTTTTTGATCAATACAGGTAATGCTAACGCAGGCACAGGCGAGGCGGGAAAAGTCGATGCCTTAGTTTGTTGTAATGCTCTAGCAGAAATGGCCCGCACTGGCATTACCAGTGTTCTCCCTTTCTCTACTGGTGTTATTGGTGAGAGGCTACCAGTTGAAAAGATTTTGCTGGGCATGCCCGATGCATTCACTAGCCTTGACAGTAGTAATTGGTTAGCCGCGGCGACAGGAATATTAACGACCGATACTCGGCCTAAACTAATATCGAGGAAAATTAACATAGGTGCTGCTGAGGTAACTATTACCGGGTTTGCGAAAGGTTCGGGTATGATTAAACCGAATATGGCGACCATGCTAGCCTACGTTTTTATTGACGCTCAGATTGAATTAGAGTTGTTGAAATCAATGTTGGACGACTGTGTTAACCAGTCCTTTAATAGAATCACCGTTGATGGAGATACTTCGACTAATGATTGTTGCATGCTTACAGCGACAGGAAAGTCAGATGTTGTAATTGATGCTCAGCATAGTGATATTGCGAGCTTTCGCCAACAACTCGCGAGCGTGTTTGTGGATTTGGCTATCGGGCTAATAAAGGATGCCGAGGGGGCGAGTAAGTTTGTCACTGTTGATGTTAGCGGCGGTGCCAATGTGGATGAATGTCTTAAGGTGGCTTATTGCGTTGCTGAATCTCCTTTGGTTAAGACCGCTTTATTTGCATCAGATCCAAATTGGGGACGAATTCTTGCTGCTGTAGGTAGATCTGGAATTGAAGGTTTGGATATTGACGGCGTGGCGATCTATCTTGGTGACGTTTGTATAGTTGCGCAGGGTAGTGTTCATGAACTTTATACAGAATCAGCCGGGCAGTCTGAAATGGATAAGTCTGAAATATCGATCCGTATAGACCTTGGGCGAGGCGATGCGCAGGAAACCGTATGGACATCTGATTTGTCGAACGAGTATGTCAGAATTAATGCAGATTACAGAAGTTAATGCCGTCAAAACAAAAATTAGTACATGTCGCTGTTGGTGTCGTCAAAAATGATTTAAACCAAGTGCTAATCTCCTTACGCCGAAGTGATGCCGATCAAGGTGGGCTATGGGAATTCCCTGGTGGAAAAGTCGATCCGGGTGAAGATGTTCGATCTGCCCTTTGCCGCGAATTCAAAGAAGAGCTTGGCATTAATCCGACTCGGTTTTTCCCTCTTAAGAAAATTTTGCACCAGTACAGTGATAAAAAGGTGTTGCTAGACGTGTGGACAATTACCTCATTCGACGGCGAGCCTCAAGGCTTAGAAGGACAGGAAATAAAGTGGCAGTTGGCAGAAATGTTTAACTATGATGAATTTCCAAAAGCCAATCGCCAGATTATCGACGTTCTCAGACTCCCGCTGTATTTGCCAATCACACCTCAGGTACCTAATTTCAAGGCACTTGAATCGCTGATCCTTAATTGGATTGAAGCTAAATGCCCGCTTGCCTATTTTCGTCAGAGTCAATTAAGCGATGACCTTTACCGGCAATGGTTTGTTTGCGCTAATCAACTATGCTTAAACAGCGGCTTGGTCCTTCTGGCAGACTTAGAAAAGTATCTTTGTGAGGATGGCTCTGGAGTGCGAAGCGTTCATGCAGAAGCTTCGACCTTAATGAGGCTGGAAGCACGGCCTGTTGCTGAAGATGTCCTGTTTTCAGCGTCTTGCCATAATCAGGAAGAGCTTATACACGCACAAAACGTTGGCGTGGATTTTGTTTTGCTTGCGCCAGCGGCTAAATATGAGAGTGCTAAGTCTTCATTTTGGGCTGCTTTTGAGAGCTTAGTTGAGACCGCTAGTATTCCTACCTACGGTTTAAGGGGGCTGTCCAAGGCAGATATGAGTCAAGCACTCCTCAGCGGAGCAGTCGGCACGGCAGGTATTTCAACGATAAGTAAGCTGTCTTCATAAATGGCATTGAAGGCGCACAGCTAACGCAGTGTGTGCTTTCTTTAATCTAAGAAAATAAATTTAGTTAGGGCAGCAAGTTGCTGATATATATCGGTTTAACTTTTTTAAAAATAAGGAAAACTGACGATATATGATAAAGTATTAGCCGTACTCGCAGATAGAATAGGTTGAGGTTAAGTTTGGCAGCTTGCGAGTCGCCGCTAACATAAGTCTAATTCTGTGACGGGGATCACTGCTAATAATCCTAAGTCATTGAAAATAGTAAATAATTCCCCAACGTTATCGTTACTTAAGAGCCAAAAGACATGAAGCCTGTCAATCGATTTCCGCGCCTTAACCAGCCTTTGAAAGCAGTTGTGTTTCTATTGTGTGCGCTTGGGACACAGGCAGTTATGGCCGATGTGGCGCCACTTGTTGATCAAGCAGTATTGGTACGACTGACCACGGCGGCAGAGACCGCAGCTCCGGTGGGTGGGGAGGCTAGTAGTCCTACCACCGAAGTTGAGAGTGTTAATGCCAGCTACGTCAGTGCCGGAGATTGGGCTGTTACCGGTGCTGGCTTTATTAATGCGGCGACATTTGTTTTTGACCTTGGTCAAACCGCCACCGTGTCTGCTGCAACGATAACGTTTCCGGTAGAAGAGATTTTTGCTCAGAACGGCGCTGCTCCTATACAGGTGTTTTTCTTCGCTGATAACGGTGTCGTTGAATTTACAGATTATTCCGTTGGCTTTGAAACCCCAATTGCTGAGATCAATGCAGTTGGCCTTACTGAGATTAAAGTGGATGTAACGGGGGCGGTTAATGCGTCTCTTGGTACGTCAAGGTTTGTTGGGTTTCGCGTACGAAGCGCTGTCGAGCCAGGCTCAGTCTCCGCAGCATTATTCCCTGCATGGACGGGTGCTAAATTACGACCGAACCCTTTGTTGGAATTCGTGTCCGGTCCAGCGCCGGTGCTGCCCTCAGATTTTTCTCGGTTTGATGGTTTTACTCTAGAAGTGCCAAGCATAGATGCTGCTAACCTCGGTGAGGTGAAGGCCCAATTTAAGCTTGTTGATCCTAATAATCTAATCTTTCAGCTGACAGACGCGGTGGTGAGTACCGTTGATATTGAAGCGTCTTCAATTTCGGGCATTGATTTGTTTAATTGCAATGCGTTCTCGAGGCCGCAGTCAAATACAGTGGCGCTAGGTGCTGCTAGTTATTCAGTAAATTCAGGCATCCTCGATGTGCCTAGTGTGAACTTCAATGGCGAGCAAGTGGCAATAAGACTTGAGCTTATAGATGGCAGCAATCCTATTGTTTTTGAAACCCTTTCGCTAGGGGCCGTGCAATCAGGACCTTCCGATTCAACTGTATCAGCATTAGGCGGAGGTATTATCACCGAGTCTTCGCAGGATTTTATTCCCTTATGCCATGGCTGGGCATTAATAGGAGACTCTACGCGGAATCGCGTGGTGGAGCGAAATCTAATTACCGGTGAGACCGGAGCTACTTACTCATTTGGTCAAAATCCAGATCAGTTTACGTTGGATGAAGCTAATGGACTCGTCTACATGACTGTTCATCCAGAGACTGAACGTTTGTACCGCCTTGACTTGAATACTGGTTCCATTACATCAAAAAGAATAACGCAAACTTTCACCAATGAGATATTAACTTTTACCTATTCATGGGCTCTTCGTGATATCGCACTAGGTGAAAATGGAAATGTTTTTGCATTAATGAGGGATAGTGTACTAGAGAACCCGGAGAGCGGTTTGCCATTCACAAATACTGGATTGTGGCTGGGTTTAATGTCGGGCTCGGCTGAATTTTTGACCGATAGTATTCCACTGCTCGAGCCTGTCAGAGTTGACTATGACCCAGTTAGAGATCATGTCTTTTTGGCTACTCAGTCTAATTTGGTTACTTTTAATTTTGATCCTGTTGCCAATTCAATCAGCTTCATCCAGGGCACCGATATCCCTGTGGGTAGCGGATGCACTGACTTTGATATATCACCTAACGGCAATCGCCTTGCTTATACATGCCCAAATGGTAATAGGCCGGGCGACCCAGATTTCAGCATTGTAGATATGGCACCTGATGACTATTTCAACTCGTCAGGTGAGTGGTTTCTAGGGGAGGAACCTGTAAGCGCAACGTTTGATAGTACTGGGACGTTGTTGATAGCTACAGATAACGACAAGCTATTTTTCTATGACGTCGTGACGCACTTGATATTGGAAGATTTTGAATTGGGATTGTTGGAAGGTGAAACAATTAGAAAAATTAGAATATCCAAGGATGGGGGATTGCTTTACGTATTCCTGAATAATGAAGTTCATGACCCTAGTAGTAAATTTTACTGGATGCCAATGCCAGCTATCACGGGCACGCCGCTACCCTAGGATTGCCTACAGCCAGAAAAGTGCCTACAGCCAGAAAAGTGCCTACAGCCAGAACAGTGCCTACAGCCAGAACAGTGCCTACAGCTAGAAAAGTGCTTACAGCCAGAAAAGTGCCTACAGCCAGAAAAGTGCCTACAGCCAGAAAAGTGCCTACAGTCAGAAAAGTGCCTACAGCCAGAAAAGTGCCTACAGCCAGAAAAGTGCCTACAGCCAGAAAAGTGCCTACAGCCAGAACAGTGCCTGCAGCTAGAAAAGTGCTTACAACCAGAAGAGTGCCTGCAGCCAGAAAGCGCCCCAAGCGAGACAGATAGCCACAGCTGGATAGACCGGTGCTAGGCCATACGTCATGATGCTTCGGCAGTAGCCAAACCAAGTGCTTTAGACACACTGCATTTTAAAATTTAACTAGGGCCTATGCAGGCAATCTAAAGTTGGTAAAGTAATTCTAAACAGAATCTAAAACCGCAGAGACTCCCAACACAACCAAGCTGCTATTGAATACTATCGTCATTTTCATCCAGCTCTGAAAAAGATGGTGCTCCGGCGATACTGTGCTTTTCCGTTGCCCATTCACCAAAATCGATTAATTTGCAACGGTCACTGCAAAAAGGTCGATATTGGTTTTTTTCTATCCACTGAACTTGATCCCCGCAGGTAGGGCAGGACACTGCTTTAACGTTTGGTGTTGTATTCATATAGATGTCCTACTGAGTTCTAAATATTTATTGTGTAAAGACAAAACCTTTGCCGGTAGCTTGTCACTCGATTGATCGTTCGAAAGTATATCGTCGGCAGCAGCGAGCCTTTCGGCCCTTCCTATCTGAGAATCAATTATTGATTGGATAGTAGCCTCGTTACTTCCGTCACGCTTAAGGGTCCGTTTTAGTTGAATTTCTACGGGAACGTCAACCACCAAGATCCTATCAGCTAGTTTATGTTGGTCGGTTTCTAATAGTAACGGAGACACTAGCAATGTATAGGGTGACGGTGAGGTTTGCAGTCGAGAAAGCATTAAATCTCTTATTGCCGGATGAAGAAGCTTTTCCAGCCAAGTTTTTTTTGTGCTATCAGCAAAAACAATCTCTCGGAGTTTGGCCCTATTTAGCCCTCCGCCTTCGTCAAGAATATTATTTCCAAATTTGTCGCTTATGGCGACTAATGAGGGAGTGCCAGGCTCTACTACTTCACGGGCAAGAATATCGGCGTCAACAACCACTATATCAAATTTCTCAAAACATTCTGAAACTGTCGATTTCCCGCTTCCTATGCCACCTGTCAGGCCCACAATAAACATGCCGGTTAGCCTACAAAAGCTGAGTAGTAGAAGTCAGTAATTTGGGCTCCCCAGATAAGCATCAAATATCCGGCACCGGCGAGATAGGGCCCAAATGGCATTGGTATTGATTTATCCCTGCCCATGATTACGATCATTGTGAGTCCGAAAACAGCGCCTACAAGCGACGATAAGATGACTATTGGTAGTAGGCTCTGCCAACCCATCCAAGCGCCAAGGGCGGCGAGTAACTTAAAGTCACCATAACCCATGCCTTCCTTACCGGTTAACAGTTTAAAAGCCCAGTAAAAGCCCCAAAGTACCAAGTATCCAGCTATGGCACCAATTACAGCGTCGGTGATCGTCACCTGCATGCCTATGTTTGCTGCATTTACAGCTAAACCCAGCCAGAGCAGAGGGATAGTAATGTCGTCTGGAAGTAACTGATGGTCAAAATCAATAAGCGTTAAGCTTATGAGGCACCAAACAAGAATCAACACAGCTAATGTCAGCCAAGTTGCGCCAAAGCTTGCCGCAACTAAAGCAGACAGGATGCCTGTGGCTGCTTCAACGGTGGGATAGCGAATAGATATTTTTGCTTTACAGCTTGAACATTTGCCTCGTAATAAAAAGACATAGCTTATGATAGGGATGTTTTCCCAAGCTCGAATCTTATGATTGCAAAGAGGGCAGTGGGAGTCGGGCTTTTGTAAATTAAAAATTTTAAATTTTGCAGTGGCCGCATTAGTGTCAGGCTCTTTGTTTTTTAGATCTAGAAACTCATGGCATTGAGCGCGCCAGTCTCTCTGCAACATAATTGGCATTCGGTAAACCACCACATTGAGAAAGCTGCCAACTAGCAGTCCCAGCACAGTAGTTAAGGTGATAAGCAAAGCTGGGCTTGCCTGAACAAGCGTTACGATTTCCATAGAGATGATTGGCCTTTATTTAGCAGATAAATTTATGCGCAAAAGCCATTTACATTATCGCGCCGAGTTGGAAGATAGGCATGTACATCGCGATCATTAGGCCGCCAACCAAAACACCTAGCACTGCCATAATCATAGGTTCCATGAGAGCTGTGAGTCCATCCACTGCGTTGTCTACCTCTGCCTCGTAAAAGGTCGCACACTTGTCTAGCATGCCATCAAGGGCACCTGATTCTTCTCCAATGCCGACCATTTGTGTAATCATAGTTGGGAAAAGGGTAGTGTTTTTAATAGCAAAGTTAAGCTGCTGGCCAGTGGTTACATCGTCTTTGATTCGTTTCGTTGCCGTGTAGAAAACAATGTTTCCGGTTGCCCCTGCTACGGAATCAAGAGCATCAACTAATGGCACGCCGGCACTAAAAGTTGTAGATAAAGTTCTTGTGAATCGCGCAAAACAGGAAGCTCTAACTATTGGGCCTACAACAGGCAATTTTAAAGTAACTCGGTCAATTACTTGTGCGAACGCTTTGGAGCGAATTCGGGCTTCTTTAAATGCAAAGCTTCCCGCAACAACTCCAATGACTACTTTCCACCAATGGGCAATAGCAAAATCAGATAGCATCATTACGAATTGAGTAAAGGCAGGCAGCTCAGCACCGAAGCTTCCGAAAGTCTCGGCAAATTGAGGGACTACTTTTATAAGGAGAATTCCGGTCACTATAAGCGCAACGCCAACGACGGCTAGAGGATAGTTCATCGCCTTTTTAATTTTTGCTTTTAGTGCTTCTGATTTTTCTTTATAGGTTGCCAATCTTTCTAGCATGGTTTCCAAAGCGCCAGAAGCCTCACCAGATTCTACTAAGTTGCAGAAAAGATCGTCGAAGTAACGAGGGTGCTTGCGAATACAGTCAGCGAAATTGTTTCCTGCTGATACGTCATCCCGAATTTGCAGAACCAGAACTTTCATAGACGGATTTTCTAAGCTTTCACCGACAATTTCAAATGACTGAACCAGCGGGATGCCAGCCTTCATCATGGTTGCCAGTTGACGAGTGAAGACAGCGATATCGCCCGGCTTGATGGCTTGTTTTTTGGGGCCGAATAGGTCTTTTGATTTTTTCTTAACCTTGGTGGGGTTTACGCCCTGCTTCCTGAGTTGAGCTTTTACAAGCGCCTGACTAGTGCCCGGGATCTCACCATTGCTTTTGTTCCCGTTCTTGTCGAACCCTTGCCAAACATATACGCTTTGTGCCGCTTCAGTAGCCATTGCCTACCTCGTTTTGTACAGACCGGTTCTTAAAAATCATTTTTAATTGACTGCCTCTAAACAGGAAATAGATTAGCAGTCGCCATTCACAGATATAAAGGATATCACGGTCCTAAAGTCTTGTATTCAAGCAATTCAGGTCAATCTATTCGCTTCTTCTAAGCTGGTCAGGCCCATTCCGACCTTTACCAGAGCTGACTGACGTAAATTATGAAAACCTTCTTTTTGAGCCTGATCAGCTATCTCGATAGAGTTACCGTCAGCCATTATAATCCGAGACATGACATCGGTAATGGGTACTACTTCATAGATCCCGACACGGCCTTTATAACCCTCCTTGCATTTCTTACAGCCAACAGCTTTGAAGAGCTGCAACGTAGACAATTGCTCACTCAGGAAGCCCTCTTCTAAGAGTACTTTTTCAGGATATTCCGCTGTTTCTTTGCAGTGGGAGCAAAGTCTGCGGGCGAGACGCTGGGCGATTATCAAGCTCACAGAGGTTGCAAGATTAAAGGCCGGTATTCCCATGTTTCTGAGGCGAGTAAGAGTTTCCGGTGCGCTATTAGTATGGAGAGTAGAAAGAACCATATGGCCAGTCTGAGAGGCTTTAATAGCTATCTCGGCTGTTTCTAAATCCCTGATCTCGCCTACCATAATTACATCTGGATCTTGCCTTAAAAATGCTCTAAGTGCAGCGGAAAAATCTAGTCCTATTTTGTTGTTAACAGGAACTTGATTAATTCCTTCTAGGTTGATTTCAACAGGATCTTCGGCGGTAGATATGTTTCGTTCAGGCGTATTTAGAATGTTAAGTCCGGTATATAGTGAGACGGTTTTTCCACTGCCTGTGGGTCCGGTGACCAAAATAAGGCCTTGATGTAAATGCAATGCACTTAGAAATTGCTGTTTTTGTACATCCTCATAGCCCAGTGCTTCGATACCCATCTGTGCGCTTGAAGGATCTAGAACACGTAGAACAATTTTCTCGCCCCATAAAGTAGGTAGAGTATTCACTCTAAAGTCTATTGCACGGTTTTCGGATATTTTCATTTTGATTCGCCCGTCTTGTGGCAGGCGTTTTTCAGCAATATCCATCTGCGACATTATCTTCACCCGAGAGGCGATACGGCCGGCGATATTGATGGGTGGGCGAGTCACCTCATGCAGAATGCCATCGGTTCTAAAACGGACTCTATAAGTTTTTTCATAAGGCTCAATATGAATATCCGAGGCGCCGGTGCGAATGGCATCAAGTAGTATTTTATTGACGAACCTTACTATTGGGGTTTCGTCTGCTGTGCTGGTTTTTTCTTGTTTTGGATTATCAACGGGCAAAATTTCTACATTCAGCTCTTCGAGAGCACCTTCATTAAGTTCGGCTATAGATCCTCTTTGGATTTCTTCCTGGTTGATATAGTCAGCAATAGCTAGGGCGAGCTTTTCTTCTTCAACTACAACTACATCATTATTGATTCCGGTATGAAATTTAATCTCATCAAAAGCGGCTATATTGCCGGGGTCTGAAACTGCTAAATGAAGTCTGTTAGCACGCCGGAATAAAGGTAGAACGTTATGTTGTTTTATAAGTTTTGTGTCGACTAGTTTGCGAGGAATATGGGTAAAGTCATAGGAATCTAAATCAAGCAGGGGAACACCAAATTCTTGAGCGGCAGCAATTGCTATAGCGCCGCCGTCCAAAATATTATTGGCAACTAACTGGGTGACAAATGGCCGCTTCTCTTTTGCTGCCATTTGGATTGCAGCGATAGCGACCGATTCTTTGATGAGATTTTCGGAGACGAGGCGTTTAGCTAGGCCTCCCATTAAGACGGACATAGTTGGGGCGATGCACCTTGATAAATAGATAAGATTGTCTTAATAAGTGTAGTGGACGGGGACGAAAGCGACTAAATAACAGCTCAATAAGTGCTAGTTGTTCAGCAATTTTAGGAATTGTTTTATTGAGGAGTGTTTTTAAACGATTGAGTTATGAAGTCTGCCAATAATTAGGCTATACAGTAAGCGAAGGAAGCAAAAAAGTGCGGATTTGTATAAAGTCGCGGGTAAAGGTGACGGGGTTGTTATGGAGTGGGTTAGCGGTAGTGAATGAGATAGCTGCTTATGACCTAATTGAACTCAGCATAGATTAAGCGGGGCGCAAGTGCCACTTGAAGCCCAAACCATAACGTTGTTGGCAGCTATTGTAGGGGTTAAAACATAAGTCAGTCCATCCAACGGCGTACCATCATCCATCCAAGTTCCGGTGATAATGCCATTTTCAACGCTGAAACCGTGGCCGGTTGCGGAAACTGTAACTTCCGCTGGGACTCCGTTAAGGCCATCATCCATATCAGCCAATGAAGTTGTGGTAACAATTTGTACCCTTAGTTCAATGATTGTCTTTAGCGGAGTAACTCCAATGATCAATTCGGAAAACCTTGATTTGCTTGTGTATCGTTGGTATGCGGGCAGTGCGACAGCGGCGAGAATGCCAATGATAGCGACTACGATCATTAATTCAATAAGAGTGAATCCGCGAGATTTGCAGGCTTTATTGTTGTTGTTCTGCATGGTGCTCACCTTGTCTATTTTTGCGGGGGCTTGATGTGGTTTGTGGCAAACGTTGGTGCTTGAATGTTATCGAAAGTAAGTTTGCTAGCGAATCAGGTTTGATTATAAATCACGATGGAATCTTAAATTTACGTGCCGGAAAACGCTTTGTTGGATGCTTGTAAATAATTTGGACGCTCAGATAGCTTATTAAGCTAGCTGGCGCTACTGCGAGGCAGCGTCAGCTAAGCAAAGTGTTGTTAACAGACGTTAGCTGCTACACAAGTTCCTGTTAATGCAGACCAAGTTATTCTGCTGTTCGCGTCCATTACTGGAAGCAAAATATAAGTAGTAGCGTCTAGCGTAGTACCATCATCCTGCCACGTCATAGTGATAACACCGTCCGTGATAGATGAACCATGAACGCCTACAGCTGCAGCAACAACTGCTGGAAGACCTAGAGCGCCGCTGTCTAGAGTAGTTAGCGCAGCTAAGCCCGCTGTTTGCACTTCAATTTCAATAGCTGTCTTTAAAGGTGTCGCTGCCAATACTAATTCTGAAAAAGTCGCGCGGTTTGTGTAGTTCTGGTAAGCAGGAAGAGCAACTGCTGCCAAAATACCGATAATCGCAACCACGATCATTAATTCGATTAGTGTGAAGCCGTCTTGTTTCTTGTGAGTTAGCTTAATCATGGTGTATCTCCAGAGGTTTTAGTTAAATTAAAAAAATTAGTACGCCAGTTCCAACTTGTGTGGCGGATGTTAAATATGTAACCAACTATCGTGCCAGCTTTCTGAGAAAGGCATAAACTATTGATAAATAGGCAAATATTTAATTTCGTGGGGTTTTTAAGTATTGCACTTTGAAAAGTTACACTGCTGGGCTGACAATTCTTGTCACTATCAGCCCTGATAGGACCGAAATGCCAACAAATCTATGTCATAAGATGTTTTCCCCCTTAAATTTTGAGGGCCTTAGTTTGGGTTTACCTAAAAGGGGCGCAACTCTATACGTGCTCCTTGAAATTTTCGTTCAGCTAGAATTAATCGCTTTACGCTAATCTGTTAAGTGACTTAGCAAGGTCAAGGAGAGTTGGCGCAAAGTTGGCTAGCCTTGCTTTAACGGGCAAAGGTGGTCTATGTTGACGCAGCTTTCTTAAGAGCGACTTCAAATACGCCAGTGAGTTGTCAGTTGGTAGCAGGTTTGCTGCATTGTCGGACCCTAAATCGGTTATCATCTTCATTGTCTTGAAAATTATGTCCCGCGAGTATCGCGGAGGGAATTCGATGAATAAAAAGTTAAAATTATTAGCGGGTGCAACAATACTTGGGCTGAGTCTAAGTGGCCAGTCAATGGCTCGAGACAAAACTATTAGCGATGGCGTCTTCACCCAGGCCCAAGCGGACGCAGGTAAGCTTGTGTATGATTCGTCATGTAAGAATTGCCACAATATGCGCTTTTACCGCGATCTCTTAAAGTCTTGGGATAATCAGCCATTAATTTATTTGTGGGAAAATATTATGGGCACTATGCCCGCGGATAATCCGGGGTCGCTAATGCTAGAGGAATATACAGATGTGATCGCTTACATTCTGTCCGAGAACGACTTCCCAGCAGGCGAGAATATTTTAGATCCAGACAATGGCATGGATACAATTAGTATTCTTGCTCCATAGCGATAGCTTAGCTTTTAGCTTATATGGCAGGCGCGTGTAGATAATGTGCTTATTTCGCTTAGTTAAAAAGGTTAGTCTAAATTTTTAGGCGATCCGTGGACATTAAAAATAAAAAAAGCCGAGCTTAAGAGACTAGGCTCGGTTTTTTTATGGACGGTGCTTCGGATGGCACATTTTTAAGAGCTATGTCTGACAGGCTCAGGTTTGTAAAAAATGGCCTACACAAACGGCGCCCAGTACAAGACTTAGCGTAAAAGGTTCACGATAAAAGAAGTACGTTAATTTGATTCTGCGCCTCCAAATTCTGGACAATCTCTTCGAATCACGCTTATTTCAGCTCGATCTCGGGTATTGATGGTGAGATCGTATTTGTCAGCTAGAGCGTCCCACAGCGCGGCATATTCACACTGAAACTCTTCTCTTGGCAGGTAACGATCTGGCCCTCTATCGGACTTGCGTCTTATTTCCCGCTTTTCAATAAGCATGATATTCAACGGGTCGTTGGCAAATTGTAGCTTTTTCCCTGCGTCCCAGCGGTCACCGCCATGAATATGTGCGTACATTAGTGGAATGACATGGTCTATATCTATTTGCACTGCTACGTTAAAGGTTTTGCCCGTATATTCATCTAACCACTTTCCGGTGCGTACGATACAGTTTCTCGGATTTGTATATTTTACTTCATCGCTGCTGGTAAGGATTAGCATTTCCTGACGAGTAGATTGACAATCTTCATCGTAGTCCTCCTCGAAAGACCAGTCGTCTGGGTTAAAAAACTTCTCCCTGTCTCTATTATCTCTAAGAAGGCTGTCTCTACCCATGCGGTTGAAGGTGTCTGGCATTTCACAAGCCCGCATATGGCAGTGGTAAGATTGGCCGAAATAATGTCCACCGTTAATATCCGTCCTGCCGGCGTGCCCAAGAGCGGTCAGAGGCAGACAAATTAAAACAAGTAGTCTGAATAAACTGCGGGGTATGTTCATTCCATGCTTCCTCTAAATTTCTCAGAACAGTTTAAATTAGATGCTGTATAAATTGGGAATAAGCGACTACGTAGGGTCGTCAAACAGCAGTGAAAGGTCTACCGCGAAGCAATGTTTTGTTAGTGCGCCAATGGAAATGAAATCCACGCCCGTTTCAGCAGTTTTTACCAGTGACTCATCGTCAATATTGCCAGAGGCTTCCAATTTACATTTGCCTTTGTTTATTGCAACGGCCTCAATCATTAATTGTTGAGAAAAGTTGTCAAGCATAATGGTGTCGGCTGAGGCGGCTAGGGCAAGTTCTAGCTCAGCAAGGTTTTGCACCTCAACCTCAACACTTCTCCCAGGGTTGTTCATGCGAGCAGTCGAAACAGCAGCTTTTATTCCGCCACAGGCTCGAATGTGATTCTCTTTAATCAAATAGGCATCGAACAATCCGATTCTGTGATTTTGGCCTCCGCCGACTGTGACAGCATATTTTTGTGCGACGCGCAGACCGGGAATAGTCTTGCGTGTGTCCAGTAATTTTACCTTTGTGTGTGCTACAAGGTTCACGAGGAGTCGAGTTTTTGTTGCTGTGCCCGCTAAAGTTTGGATGAAGTTAAGTGCTGTTCTCTCTGCGGTGAGAATAGACCTTGCCTTGCCTTGGATTGTGACAAGGCATTGGTCAATTTTTATTTGATCTCCATCGGCCACCCGCCAGTCAAGTTTGACAGCGGGGTCTATCTGCCTGAAAACCTCAGTGGCCCATTGCTTGCCGCAAAAAACGGCGTCCATCCGTGAAATGATTTGCGCCCGTGCATAGGTTTTTTCTGGAATTAAAGCGGCGGTGATATCGCCAGAGCCGAGGTCCTCAGCGATGGCTAGAGCGACGAAATTTTGCAATTTTGAGGTGTATTCCTGTGTTTTTTTGATGTTCATTATCTGTCGACTGAGTGCCTCAAAAATGTGTGTTACAGCAGGTGCCGTAAGGTAAGGGTACTTCCGCGCTGGGTAAATTCGACTTGCCGCAGTGCGCTCATTCCTAAAAGGATAGTTTCGCCGGGCATATTAGATGCAATGCTGGCTCTAACATTTCGAAGCGCGATGGTGCCAATGCTTAGCTCATCAACGGTGGTAGCAAAAACATTGATTACGCCGTTAGCTGTAACAGCTTGGCTTGTTGTTCCAGGGATGAGGCCGGCGAGGTCTGCAATACGCGAGGGTATGGCGACATCTGTGGCACCGGTGTCCAATAAAAATGTGACTGGCACTCCGTTGATAGCGCCGCTCGCCACATAGTGTCCCTGGCGGTTTTGTTGCAGAATAACTTCTCTAAACCCATCACTTCCCTCATAGCTTTGCGGGTTTTGATTAGGGTTGATTTGCCGGCCTAGCAGACCGTCAAAAAAGAATGTCAATCCTGCTATTCCAATAATGAAACAGGCTATTAACATCCCTTGTCCTAACTGCTTGCCTGGTGGGCGATTTTGAACTTCTTTCATAGTTTTAAGTATCCCCTATAGGCATAAGAATAGAAAGTTGAGAACTAAGTCAAAGTTCTCGTACAAAGATCGGAATTTCAAGGGCTTTTACCCAAAAAACTAGTGCTTTGTGAACGAGGTCTGCATACAGTTAATTGATAACTGATATAACAAGCGAATTAAAGCTAAGGCTGAATTTTTAAACTGGATGTCATGATATTCATTCCCGAATCAGATAAGGCCCCGCAATTCACGCCAAGCGATATGACGGTAGTCGAAAAAATACGTTGGTCGCTTAGGCAAAGGCTTCGTGTTCAGCTTGCGCAGTTAAACGTTGAGTTTTTTGATGAGGCAGATGACTTTTTGTTTGCAGCCGGGAAGCAAAGCCAATTTCATGAGGAGAATGCTTACCTACGGTCTATGCGCGAGCTTCGCACAAAACAAAGCCTCTTTGATGAAACCTTTATAAATGACTTGTTGTCGAGACTAAAGCATTCTTATTCTCAAGCAAGCGCACATGACAATAATCAGACCGGCGGCTTGGGTGCAGGGTTCGAGCGCGTTGAGATTGATCTAGCTTTTCGTTCGATGCGCAGGAAAGCAGAAAAAGTTTACTCGCCTCACCTCAAACAAATAGATTCTTTAAATCAGCGCCTTTGCCATCTCTCTGACGAACAAGTGATTTCCGGTTCTGCGTTAATCCAATCAAGCTTAGAAGCGTTTATGCATTCTCAGTCTTGTTTTTCTTTGCCGTTGGAGATCCGCCTCGTTGTTATTAAACTTTTTGAGCAACACTTCTTGCTACGTATGCAAAAGCCGATCATGGATATCATTAGCATTCTCACTAATGCCAGTAATAATGAGTTCATTGATAAGCTAGTTTCATCGTCTAGCGCATTTGGTACAAAGAATAAGCGTAACCAGAACTCAAAAGCGGATCTGGAGGGTCGGCGGGTTAGCCTTGCCGCGAACGGTGCCAGAATTTCGGCCACGGTAGAGGAGGCGGTTACAGACCTAATTTCACAGCTTTGTGATTCCCACCGGATGCCGCTTTTTATAGAGCGTATGCTTCGCACCCAGTGGCGAGCTGTCATGTATGTTGTAGGTCTAAACACCGGCTGTGAGAGTAGCCAATGGAATGAGGCTAAATGCAGTGCCCTCATGCTGTCCGCTGCGGCCTCCCAAGGGTCAAATATTGGCCTAAAAGAGAAGAAGCTATTACTGGATCAGATCGAGCAGGGTTTCAAGTTGGTTCGTATCGAAGCGACTATACACAGGCAGTTTTTAGCGCAGTTAACCCAACTGCTTGGTTTCGATGAGGCAATGAGGCAGGCCGCCAAGACTAGTGAAAAAACTACAGTAGCCCATGCTGAAGAGGCCTCTATAAGCCCTAGTGGTCGCCGATTATTAAGCCAAGATGACCTAAGCGAGTTGGCAAAATTATTAGCCGGTGGTGAAAAAACTCAAAATAGTCATCAATCCAGCCCACAGCTGGATGAATATTTTGCTGAGGTTGATGGCTTGGTTAATGGGCAGCAGGCGCAATTTAAGAGCGAAGGAAGCTATCACGCTTGCCGAGTGCGGATCGCGGATGTTGGTTTTTACGATATTCAATATGATGATCACAGGCCAAATGTCAGGCTTAGCCGGCTAGCACTGGCAATGTCGCTAAAGCAGCGAGATTTAATGCTCGATAACTTCAAAGCCCAGCGGGTTGTTTCTTCGGCCACTGTGTTAAACCGAAACCTACATTAACGTAGCTTAGACACTTTCGTTTTATTCTAAGCCACCGTGTTAGGTCATTCCCCGCTCCCTCTAATAATATCGCCTTATATTGACTATGATAGAATAAAATTCTCAAGCTAAAGTGCTTTAGATAGGTTAACTTTTTCTATATGTCCGATGTCAATGTAATTAATAACGGTCTGTTGGGTGGCACAAACTATGTTGAGTCGCCGAATCAAAGCGATAGGTCTGGTGAGAGTGCCATCGATTTGCTCATTATCCACAATATCAGCCTACCGCCGGGTCAATATGGCAACGGCTGTGTTGATCAGCTTTTCTGTAATTCGCTTGATTCCTCAAAGCATCCTTTCTTTGAGGAGATCGCCGAATTGCGCGTCTCAGCGCACCTCTTAATAAACCGCCTCGGGGCTGTGACCCAATTTGTACCTTTTTCTAAAAAGGCATGGCATGCGGGGGATTCGGAGTTTGAGGACAAGCCTAACTGCAACGATTATTCTGTGGGAATAGAGCTTGAAGGAACCGATTTTGAACCATTTACAGATGAGCAGTACCAATCTTTGTTGCGCGTAACAAAGTTGTTGCTACAGGAGTATCCTTGCCTTAATACGGATCGAATTGTTGGTCATAGTGATGTGGCTCCAGGGAGAAAAACTGACCCGGGCCCGTATTTTGACTGGCCAAAATTTCGCCGAGCGCTGTCATTCTAATCAACTGTTTTGTCTCTTGTAAGCGAGCCCTGCCATGAGTTTTTTAGTTATCCTAATTTGCCTAACGATAAACTATCTTTGGTTGAAAGATTTCGATCGCTTTGATGATGGTTGGTTCTTTCGCTTTCGTTGTCGTGTCGAATCAGCGATGCCTGTAACCACAGAGAACGCCGCATTTAGCTGGGTAGGCAGTGCCTTGCTGATCTATGCAATGCCAATGCTTATCCTAGCTGCGGGGTTATATCTGGCAAGTGGAAGGGGATTTGGAATTCCTTCCATGCTTTTGCACAGTTTAGTGCTTCTTATTGCTTTTGATCGGACGCAGCCAGGAAAACTGGCAGCAGACTTTCTTGCCAAATGGAATGATGCTGACGTCGAAGGAGCGGAACTATATCTGCAACAAGAACTGCCGGGGTCTGAATTTAATGCAGTGGAAGATCAGGTAGGGTTGCTGGACTATTTTTGCAGGCAGCTAATTTACCGCTGTTTTGAGAAAATGTTTGTGATGTTTTTTTGGTACATGATTGCAGGGCCGCTGGCTGTGGTGTTTAGCTATGTGAGCTATCAGCTTCGGGACAGTCACAGTGAAAACCAGACTGCACAGGTAGTAAAAACCGTTTCTGTGTTTGTATGGGCGCTTGAATGGGCTCCAATGCGGCTGCTAGCAATAACATTTTCATTGGCTGGGAATTTTGTTCAATGTTTTGAAAGTGTTAAGGAATCGTTCTGGAGCTTTTCGCTAGACTCAGATAACGCTGCCTTACTTTATGCAAGCTCAGGCTGTGCGATGCAGGGTTTTGCAAGTAATGAAGAGGGCGCCGATTTGGCCGGGGACGCTAACAAAGTGCTTGATATTGCTCGGGGTGCAACTCGGGTCGAGGCACTGCTGGCGTTGTTGGAACGTTCTCAAGCGATATGGCTTGCTGTTTTGGCGCTGATCACTGTTTTTGGTTTATAGGTAATCGCTGCTTACTCTATTTTTACTCAATATTTTTATAAATATATTGTAGTTTTTGGCCATTTCCTCGTCGAAGCTCGGGGCTTATGCTCGAGTTAAGAAAGTAATAAGTTTCATAAGTTGCTGTATTCTAAAAAAAATAGCAGCAAGCCGTGATTTCCTCCTGGGTCGTCGCATTGTGTAGTATTACTACATGAAAGCCCCTGTTTAGATGGAGCTAATGGCAGAAATACGGTAAAATTCATTAAATTTTGTAATTGAATTACAAAGGATAAAGCTCTACCAGTGATCCTGGTATGCATGGGAAGCAATTATGGCTACGCAAAACGACGCTAATCCAGAAGAAACACGAGAATGGTTAGATGCCCTGGATTCAGTTATCCAAGAAGAGGGCATCGACAGGGCTCATTATATAATTAGTCAGCTAAACGACACAGCAATTAGGACGGGGCGTTTCTCCCCCATTACTTCGGTAAACACACCATACGCCAATACAATTTCCCCCCTTAACGAAGAGCGAATGCCCGGCGATATGTTTATGGAGCGCCAAATCAGGGGTATTATCCGCTGGAACGCACTAGCAATGGTTATGCGCGCCAACCGAGAAGACTCCGGCCTGGGTGGCCACATATCTACATTTGCCTCGTCGGCGACCTTGTATGACATTGGTTTTAACTACTTTTTCCGCGGCCCGGGTGAAAAAAATGAAGGTGACTTGATCTATTATCAAGGCCATTCGTCTCCCGGAATCTATGCTCGCTCATTTTTAGAAGGGCGTATCACAGCAGAACAGTTAGATAATTTCCGTCAAGAAGTGAACGGCGATGGCTTATCTTCTTACCCTCACCCATGGTTAATGCCCGATTACTGGCAATTTCCTACAGTATCTATGGGCTTGGGACCGATACAGGCAATCTATCAGGCTCATGTCATGAAATACCTCAGCAGTCGCGAATTGCTGGATAACAGTGACCGTAAGGTTTGGGCGTTTTTAGGTGATGGCGAAACTGACGAGCCGGAATCAC
>JBLHTH010000009.1:0-39244 GCA_047627195.1 Pseudohongiellaceae bacterium
TGTCGGCCTCTGTGCTGCCCATGACGGCATTGTTAATTGGTTCTAATTCTAATGAAGAACTCTATCGCAATCGGTGACAACATCATCGGCCTAGATAAAGAAGGCTATCTGCGTAAGCTAGACGACTGGGAAGAGAAAGTTGCTAGTATGCTTGCTAAACAGGAAGGTATTGACCTGCAGCAAACACATTGGGAAGTGATACACTTACTGCGTAGTTTCTACCGGGAGCATCAGTTATCACCGGCAAATCGTGCCTTAGTCAATCTTGTTAAAAGAGAGCTTGGGCCAGAAAAAGGCAAAAGTGCCTACCTCATGGGCCTGTTTGGAGGAAGCCCAGCCAAAATTTGCAGTAAAATTGCCGGCCTCCCTAAGCCTGATAACTGTCTATAAAAGTTAGAAGTCTCTCATAAAGTGAGCAGCAATCAATCGCGCCATGCCAAACTATCTCTTAAATCTACTACCCGACCAATAATAATTAACGATGGAGACACATAGCTCTCAAGCTTGGACTTGGCAACAATTGTACTTAAGGTAGCCTTAAGTGTGCGCTGCTCAACCCTAGTCCCCTGCTCTATTAATGCAATTGGCATTTCTTTAGACATTCCATGAGCAATCAATCGCTCACATATTGTCGGTAAAGCCAAAAGTCCCATATAAAAGACCAGCGTCTCTTGTTCAGCAATCATATTTTCCCAGTTCATCTCAAGACTGCCGTTTTTTAGGTGGCCTGTTAGAAACCTAACAGACTGTGCATGATCCCTATGGGTGAGTGGAATGCCAGCGTACGCAGCGCAGCCAGATGCAGCGGTAATGCCGGGTACCACTTGAAAAGGAATATTTTCTCTCGCAAGGCTTTCAAGCTCTTCGCCGCCCCTGCCAAAAATAAAAGGGTCACCGCCTTTTAGCCGCAACACTCGTTTGCCCTCTTTGGCAAGCCGTACCAGCATTTCATTAATGCCTTCTTGCTCGACACTATGATCCGAGCGCTGCTTACCGACATAAATCTTATCCGCATCAGCACGGACTTTTTGCAGAATCTGTTTAGAGACAAGCCTGTCATATAAAACCACATCGGCTTTATACATTAATCGCAGTGCTTTTAAGGTAAGCAGGTCAGGATCACCAGGCCCGGCGCCAACTAAATAAACCTCACCCTGATTTGAATTATCAATGCCACTTTCCAGCTGCGCATCCATTTGTACTTTGGCATTTTCTGTCTGACCGCTGTATACAAGTTCGGCCACTTCGCTGTCCACAGCTTGTTCCCAAAATCGAAGGCGGTCGTCAAAACTTGCGAACCTGTCTTTCACTCGTTGACGGTAACTTTGAAATAGCTTTGCTAACTCGCCAATATTACCAGGCACTAAAGTTTCGTTTAACTCCTTAAGCTTTCTAATCAGAACAGGAGATGAACCAGAGCTTGAGATGGCAATTACGATTGGTGAGCGGTCAACAATGGATGGCACAATAAATGTGCATAAGGAGGGCTGATCAACCACATTTACTGGGATATTATTAAGTTTAGCGTCAACGCTTACCGCAGTATTTACCGCCAAATCGTCGGTGGCCGCAACGACTAATGCAGCATCTTCTAGACATTCAGCGCAATAAGGCGCAAGAGAAACTGTGTAGCCGTTAGTTTCGCACAGCGTGCGCATTTCATCTGAAATAGCTTCTGCTTGAATATGCAAGTTAGCGCCAGCTCGGCTCAGCAAATTTGCTTTTCTGAAGGCAATTTCACCGCCGCCTACAATCACACACTTCCTATCCCTGATATTCAAAAATATAGGCAGGAGTTCCATTATTCGAGGTACTCTAGCTCGTTCATGTAGGATTTCAAAACGGCAGGTATTTTGATCCGCCCGTCTGCCTGCTGATAGTTTTCAAAGATAGCAACTAAGGTTCTGCCTACGGCTAGACCGGAGCCATTTATGGTATGAACGAATTCCGTATTGCCGGAGTCCGGATTACGCCATCTGGCTTGCATACGCCTGGCTTGAAAATCAGTACACACACTGCAAGAAGATATTTCGCGGTAGCAGTCTTGTGAAGGCAGCCAAACTTCAAGGTCGTATGTTTTAGCTGATGCAAAACCCAGGTCGCCGCCGCACAGTAAGACTTTTCGATAAGGCAGCTCTAGCTGCTGGAGTATTTTTTCCGCATGTTCGGTGAGCTCTTCTAGGGCATCAAATGAGTTGGCAGGCTTAACAATCTGAACTAGTTCTACTTTTTCAAATTGATGCTGACGGATCATGCCCTTAGTGTCTTTACCATAGCTGCCAGCTTCTGAACGAAAGCATGGCGTGTGGCTTGTAAACTTCATCGGTAATTCAGATTTCTCGATTATTGTATCTCTAACTAAGTTGGTCACTGGCACTTCAGCTGTGGGAATAAGGTAGTATTCTTGATCGCCCTGAAGCTTGAATAAATCCTCTTCGAACTTTGGCAGTTGGCCAGTCCCCTTCAATGACTCTTTGTTAACCATATAAGGCACGTTTAATTCGGTATAGCCGTGTTCATCAACATGAGTATTTAACATGAATTGGGTAAGCGCCCGGTGCAGTCTTGCTGTACCACCCTTCATTACTGCGAAGCGAGAGCCAGTTAACTTGGCAGCGTCTGCAAAATTCAAACCTTGACTGAGCTGTTCGCCGAGCTCGCCATGATCTTTAACCTCAAAGTCGAATGTGGCGGGAGTGCCCCACTTAAGTATCTCTACGTTGGCTGATTCATCCAGCCCTTCTGGCACAGAGTCATCAGGTACATTGGGAACCCCCATCAGGTAGTCATTAAACTCGTCTTGGAGTTTACCCAGCGCTTCTTTCTTATTTTCCAGATCGCCTTTGATGTTGTCCATTGAACTTAAAATTTCACTGATGTCTTCCCCTGCGGCCTTGGCCTTACCTATAGCTTTTGAACGCTGATTGCGCTCGTTTTGCAGCGTTTCTGTTTCTTGCTGCAAGGCCTTTCTTTGGGCATCTAACTTTACGAGCAGCGCTGTGTCTAGATCAAATTTTTTGGTTTTCAATTTGGCCGCAATAGCGTCTGGCTCTGTACGAATCCATTTCGGGTCTAACATGGGAAGTTCCTGATTATAGGTTCAGTTGGTTAGTAGTTAAGTTTTATAAATGCTTTATATTAGCTAAAAAAATAGCCGCGCCGCATGAATTCCGGCAAACACTGCAATCAAGCAAATAATTACACTTGCGGCGGTATAAAGAAGGGCCGTATTGTAATGGCCTTGCTGAAACAACAAAAGCGCATCAAGCGAGAAAGTTGAGAATGTCGTAAACGCACCAAGAAAACCAACCATGACAATAGGCCGCCACTGCTCTTGGAGCAGCGCTTTCTCTGCAAAGAAAATGAACGCGACTCCAATCAGAAAGGAACCCGCCACATTCACCACAAAAATTCCCATTGGAAATTGCGAATTAGCAATATTATTTACATGAGCAGCAAGCCAATAACGACTCATAGCACCAAGGGCGCCGCCAACTGCTATCGATAGGTAAAGTGTCATGTTGGTCTAATTCGTCAGCCTGAGCGGTCGCTGTGCATAAACATCTGGCATGCTTAGTGGATTCTGCCGCGTAATTTTATTGTTGGTAGCTATTTTGTTTGTAGTTATTGTTGGTAGCTGTTTTCAATGATTTCTATTCCGGCAGGCGCATCGAAAGTAAAAACCTCATCGTCGATAAGGCCATTAATCGTAACATCAGTGAAATTCCAAACTGTACGTTCGCCATTCTTACTGTCCATTGCAATGGACTCTAGTTTGCTCAGTGCAAATCCAATAGCAATACTGGAGTAGATGTTGTCCGACTGCAGAGGCGTTAGCTTAAAGCGCGGGAAGTCAGCTGAGCTTCCCTCATCTTCAGCTATCGAGTATTCGTCTTGCAAATTATCAGTGCGCCCGCTTAGGAGTTGAGCGGCCAGCTCTGACTGATCAGTTGCCCAGTCTTCCACCACAACCTGATCTAAATCAGGCTGATAGTTCCACAGCTTTATCCCATTAGTCACGATCAACTCAGGAAAAGGCTCTAGTGTTTCCCAGTAAAACCCGTCTGGCTTTTTTAACAACATTTTGATTTTACTCTCTTCTAGCACCCCACCGTCCGATTCTACAATAAGCTGCAAAACATCCGCGGACAGGGTTTGAATACCAGATAATAAAGAATCAAGATCATCAATGGCACAGCTGTAGGCCGACAGTGAGAAAAGCGCAGATAAAGCCGACAGAGCTACTATCGAAACAAGCTTACCTCTTTGCACTGGATTTACCTTTTAAGTGATTTATTGGAATTATCATGCTGACTAATCGCGTGGGGCTGGCGGTGCAAGCACTTCACGAGACCCGTTGTTACCCATCTCAGATACTACCCCAGCCGCTTCCATTGATTCAATCATCCTCGCCGCTCGGTTATAGCCGATACGCAGCTTCCTCTGAACCGCTGATATTGAAGCCTTGCGGGTCTCGGTTACAAATTGAACGGCCTCATCATATAGCGCATCACTTTCTTCTGCGCCATCGTCAAATGAGCCGCCTGACCCCTCAGACTCATCAGAAACTCGGGTAATAGAATCGATATAGACAGGCGTGCCTCTTTCCTTCCAGTCAGCCACCACTCTATGCACTTCATCATCACTAACAAAGGCACCGTGGATTCGAGTTGGAACCCCGCCACCAGGAGGAAGGAACAGCATGTCCCCGTTCCCAAGAAGCTGCTCCGCGCCGCCTTCGCCCAAAATAGTTCGTGAATCGACTTTCGATTGCACCATGAAAGAAAGGCGCGTCGGAATATTCGCTTTGATCAAACCGGTTAGAACATCTACCGAGGGTCTTTGGGTGGCAAGGATTAAGTGAATACCCGCAGCACGGGCTTTTTGAGCAATACGCGCAATTAACTCCTCAACCTTCTTGCCGACGACCATCATCATGTCAGCCAACTCGTCAACAATGACGACAATACTTGGCAGTGCTTCTAATTCTGGGGCTGATTGGTCATCTTGCAACAGCGTCGGATCGGCCTTCCAAATAGGGTCAATAATCGGCTGACCTGCTTTCTTTGCATCTTCAACTTTCTTGTTAAAGCCAGCCAAGTTCCTCACACCTAGAGCCGACATCAATTTATAACGCCGCTCCATTTCCGCCACGCTCCAACGCAGCCCGTTGGCTGCATCTTTCATATCAGTGATCACGGGGGTTAAAAGGTGAGGAATGCCATCATAAACAGAAAGCTCGAGCATCTTTGGGTCAATCATTATCATCCGCACATGTTCGGGCGTAGATTTAAACAGCAGGCTCAAAATCATCGCGTTGATACCAACAGATTTACCAGAGCCGGTAGTTCCTGCGACCAGCAAATGAGGCATCTTTCCTAGATCTACTATTACCGGTTTACCGACAATATCGTGGCCAAGGGCCATGCTCAGTGGCGAAGATGAGAGGTCGAAATCAGGTGAACTCAAAACTTGACTAAACTGTATAGTTTCTCTTTTTTCGTTTGGTATTTCGATACCTATAACGGTTTTACCCGGTATTACTTCAACAACGCGCACAGATACGATCGCCAAAGATCGCGCCAAATCTTTAGCCAGATTGGTTATTCGGCTTACTTTGACACCTGGGGCCGGTTGAACCTCAAAGCGAGTAATCACCGGCCCCGGATTTACTGCGGTAACTTCAATCTCGATTCCAAAGTCTTTTAATTTGAGCTCAAGCAGCTTGGACATGGCTTCTAATGATTCTTTAGAAAACCCTGAGTCATTGGTCTCATGCCATGCATCTAACAAACCTATGGGAGGAAGCTCTTTTACTGAAGACGTTGTAAAGAGTGTCCCCTGCCGCTCTTTCTCTACCCGCGGACTTTTCTCTACCTGCTTAATCGACAGGGTCTTAATCGTAGGTGGCACACGCTTCTTCTCTTTCTCAATATGAATATCGAGAACTTTCTTTCGAGATGCTAATCGCGCCTTCGCCACTGCCGCTAGTTTGCGCTCCTCGACCCATTTATCTACCTTAGCAATAGTGCCTGATATCAAACGTAAAGTTACTGCACCTACTTTATCGATAAACTTTAGCCAAGAAATTGCTGCGGTAATTGTCAACCCAAACAGAAAGGTAGCAAAAAGAACTAAGGTAGTTCCGAGAACGGCAAGTATTGGTGTGCTCAAGTCAGCAACCAATGCTCCGAGCATTCCACCGGCCATATAAGACGTATCGTCTGCAACCTCAAAGTGAAGCGTGGCTAAACCGCAGGCCGAAACAACCAGGAGAATCAAGCCTAGGGCTTTAAAGCCAAACAGCGCCCAGGAAAAGCCAAGAGATTCAGCTCTACCTCTCAACGATTCAACTATTTTGTAGGCCAAAAAGGCCGGAAAGCCGTAAGCTAAGTAACCTACAAGGTGCAATAGTATGTCGGCGACCATGGCACCAGAAACCCCCACTGCATTTGAGACTTCCGTGCTGGACCCCGTTGTCATGAAGGCAGGGTCACCGGACGAATAGCTCAGCAATGCAATCAGAATAAAAATAGCGAGTAGGAAGTAGGCAATGAGGGCCCCCTCTTTACTTAAGCGCTGGACAACAGTGTCGACTTCGGAATCTGGCTTGGGTTTTATCATTGTGGCATTTTTCAATTTATTCAATCACCTGCGCTTAGTTTATACGATCGATTCTAGAAAAGTTAGCGGTGAATTTGAGACCCTGCGCTACTTACCCAACATTTCTTTAGAAAATAACTCTCATCGTTACGATTACATTTAATTGTTATCGGGCGATTTCTACTGAGTATTAAGCGCTTAAGCCAATTAGAGAAAAGAATTTTAGGTACAATACCTACTAAGCACTTTAATTCAAAGAATTCGCCTACACATAGATGAGACTAGTCTCTCAATCGATTACACATCAGGATATTTTTATGACCGACGTACAACACCACAAGCTCATCATCCTAGGATCTGGCCCTGCCGGATACACGGCTGCTGTTTATGCTGCGCGCGCCAACCTCGACCCCGTGGTGATCACAGGGATGGTCCAAGGTGGTCAGCTCACAACAACAACCGATGTCGATAACTGGCCGGGTGATGTCGAGGGATTGCAAGGTCCAGATCTAATGGAACGCATGAAGGATCATGCAGAAAAGTTTGACACTGAAATCATATTTGACCACATCAATACCGTGGATTTAAGTAAACGGCCTTTTATTTTAGTCGGTAACGACATCAGCTATAGCTGCGATTCGCTAATTATCGCCACTGGTGCCTCAGCTCAATACCTAGGCCTTGAATCGGAAACTGCATTTATGGGCAAAGGGGTAAGCGCCTGCGCTACCTGCGATGGTTTTTTCTATCGTAACAAGCCCGTTGTTGTAATTGGCGGCGGCAATACTGCTGTGGAGGAGGCGCTTTACCTTTCTAACATTTGCTCTCATGTAACCTTGGTTCATCGCCGCGATAGTCTTCGAGCCGAAAAAATTCTGCAGAAGAAGCTGTTCGAGAAAGTTGATGAAGGAAAGATGACTATTTTATGGAATCACACGCTTGATGAAGTAACCGGCGACAACATGGGCGTGACCGGCGTTAACCTCAAACATGCTACAAACGACGAAGTGACATCGCTGACAGTAGATGGCGTCTTCATTGCTATCGGCCACATTCCTAACTCTGACATTTTTCAAGGTCAGCTAGAAATGAAGAATGGCTATGTGGTTGTCAATACTGGCCTTGGCGGCAATGCAACAGAGACAAGCGTGCCGGGCGTATTTGCTGCCGGCGATATCGCAGATCAAGTCTACCGGCAGGCTGTAACTAGTGCCGGATTTGGCTGTATGGCCGCTTTAGATGCTGAGAAGTTTCTCGACATCTAACTCTCTTTCGGTTTTTGCATGCAATACACGTGAGTTTCCATGCCTGTCATATGGTTAGAGCCAGAAGTTATCGAATTTCCTCCGGTTGAACAGGCGCTGACGTACCCCGATGGCTTGCTAGCCGCGGGTGGAGAGCTTTCAGTACCTTGGCTTGTTCACGCTTACAGGCAAGGTATTTTTCCTTGGTACGAAGACGGGCAGCCCATACTCTGGTGGAGTCCTAATCCGCGTATGGTTCTGTTCCCTAAGGAATTAAGAGTGTCACGCAGCTTGGCGAAACTTCTTCGCAAGCAGCACTTTCAAGTAACGTTCGATACTAGTTTCGATGAGGTTATTCAAGCCTGCGCAGGGTCCCGAGCAGAGGGTGCCGGGACTTGGATTACCGAAGATATGCAGGCCGCCTATGGAGATTTATTTGACGCGGGCATCGCTCACTCGGTTGAAGTCTGGGAAGGCGATCATCTGGTGGGCGGCCTTTACGGTATTGCTCAAGGCAAGGTGTTTTTTGGCGAGTCTATGTTCAGCAAAAAAAGCAACGCCTCCAAGGTTGGCTTTGCTCATTTAGTGAAGCAGTTAGCGATTTGGGGATTTGAACTCGTGGACTGTCAGGTCAGCAGCGAACATCTGATATCCCTGGGTGCCGTTGAGATTTCTCGCAAGCTATTCGGAACTTACTTAGAGCGTTACATTGACTCAAATACCACTTGCGAGCAGTGGCAATTCCAGTCAGATTTAGTGACCCAGCTCAATTCACATTAATTTAAATTAGTCTTATAAATGACATCCAATTCGAAATCCAAAGCTCTAAATTCTATACGTTTATTCAGAACGGCGCCCCACCCATGCAGCTATAAATCTGACCAAATTGCAGCAACTGTATTCGTCGACCCAGATCTCGCTATTGATAAGAGCATTAACAGTAAGCTCAGCGAATTGGGCTACCGCCGTTCCGGCGCACATCTCTATCGCCCTGATTGCGAAAACTGCTCAGCCTGCATGTCCTGTCGTATCCCGGTAGCCGAATTTGTTTTCAAACGGCGCCACCGCAAAATATGGAATGCAAATCAAGATTTGAAAATTTTTGAATGTTCCGATCTCACCGGCGATGAACCCTTTGCGCTGTATGAACGCTACATAAACCACCGCCATGATGATGGCGACATGTACCCTGCCACAGCAGAGCAGTTCGAGGCTTTCATTAAAACAAAGACGGTTGACACTCGGTTTTTGAAATTTTATTTAGACCAACAACTCGTCGCCGTGAGTGTTACCGATGTGCTTGAACAAGGTTTATCGGCGGTTTATACGTTTTTCGACCCTGCTCAGGCCAAGCGATCTTTAGGTGGCTACGCAATTCTTTGGCAGGTCAAGATGGCCCAAGATTTAAATCTACCTTATCTATTTTTGGGGTACTGGATTAAGGGTTGTCAGAAAATGGAATACAAGAGTAACTACCGCCCTCTCCAACTTCTTATCGATGGGCGCTGGGTTGCGTTTAATTAGATGGTTTGTGCTTTGCTTATCTAGTGAAAATCCGGCACAATGCGCCCGCAATTAAAGACCTAGAGGTTGTTTGTTAGATGCCAAAAGAAGATCAGATTGAAATGGAAGGCGAAGTGGTAGACACGCTGCCTAATACTATGTTCCGCGTAAAGCTTGAAAATGGCCATATAGTGACGGCTCATATTTCTGGGAAAATGCGCAAAAACTACATTCGAATTCTTACCGGGGACCAAGTTCGCGTAGAACTTACCCCTTATGACCTGACAAAAGGTCGTATCACTTATAGAGCTCGTTAAGTAGGATCTAGTACACAGAGCCCGAGAAGCCACTGAGTGAAATCAGTGGCTTGTAAAGTTAATTGCGAAAAGCAATTAACTCTTAGCGTTGCTTAACTCACGTTTCTCCTGCTTCTTACGACCTTTAACATCCAGCTTAATACCATTCTCATCGGTAGTGACAAAAACTTCACCGCCGTTATCCGCCAGCTCCCCAAACAATATATCTTCAGCTAAGGCTTTCTTTAATTTCTCTTGAATTAATCTTGCCATAGGGCGAGCACCCATAGATTCGCTATAGCCATTTTCGACAAACCAGTCCACAGCAGAGTCATCAAGATGAAGCTGAACATTCTTATCATCTAATTGAACCTGCAGATTAACGATAAATTTGTCTAGCACGGTGCGGATGGTCTCTGGATTGAGACTTCCAAACTGGACTATGCCATCTAACCTATTCCTAAATTCCGGGCTAAACGACTTTTTAATTATCTCCATGCCATCGGCAGAGTGGTTTTGCTCAGTAAAACCTATGGAAGAGCGCGACATTTCTTGAGCGCCTGCGTTAGTAGTCATGACCAGAATAACGTTCCTGAAGTCCGCCTTCCGACCGTTATTGTCGGTAAGCGTCCCGTGGTCCATCACCTGCAACAGCAGATTAAAGACATCTGGGTGTGCTTTCTCTATCTCATCTAACAACAGGACACAGTGAGGGTTTTTAGTAACGGCTTCAGTCAATAAACCGCCCTGATCAAATCCAACATAGCCAGGGGGCGCGCCAATTAAACGTGAAACCGTATGCCTCTCCATATACTCGGACATATCAAATCTAACCAGCTCAATCCCCATGATTTTCGCGAGTTGCTTGCTGACTTCTGTTTTACCAACCCCAGTTGGGCCAGAGAACAAGAACGATCCGATTGGTTTCTCACCCTCATTGAGCCCCGCTCTCGACAGTTTAATTGCAGTCGACAGTGATGAAATTGCTTTGTCTTGGCCAAAAACAACCATCTTTAGATTAGGCTCGAGGCTTTTCAACGACGCCACATCTGAAGTCGATACATGTCTCGGCGGAATACGTGCGATGGCAGCAACTACCTTTTCTATATCGGATGCCTGAATCAACTTCTTGCGTTTGCTCGCCGGTTGAAGGCGCTGGAACGCGCCAGCCTCATCGATTACATCAATAGCTTTGTCCGGCATAAAACGGTCATTTATGTAGCGCCCAGCAAGCTCAGAGGCCGCTCGCAGTGCCTTATCACTGTAACGAAGATCATGATGCTCCTCAAAACGTGACTTCAGGCCCTTAAGTATTTTATATGTAGTATCAACATCCGGCTCGTCTACGTCGATCTTTTGAAAACGTCTAGACAGAGCGCGATCTTTCTCAAAAATTCCTCGGTACTCTTGGTAAGTAGTTGAACCTAAGCAGCGCAAATCGCCTGATGTAAGAACTGGCTTCAGTAGATTCGAGGCATCCATGACTCCGCCGGATGCAGCTCCAGCACCAATAATTGTATGTATTTCATCGATAAACAACACTGAGTTATCAATCTTTTTTAACTCTGACAAGAGTGCTTTAAAGCGTTTTTCAAAGTCACCGCGATATTTCGTACCGGCCAATAAGGCGCCTAAATCAAGCGAGTATATGACGCTGTTGGCCAAAATCTCTGGCACCTCGCCATCCACAATCTTTTTCGCCAAACCTTCTGCAACTGCGGTTTTACCCACACCAGACTCTCCGACTAGAAGTGGGTTGTTCTTCCTTCTTCGCGAAAGCACTTGAATCACCCGTGTAACTTCTTCTTCTCTGCCGATAAGCGGATCAATCCTGCCCTGCTCAGCCTCTACGTTCAGATTGGTTGCGAAATTCGCCAGCGGGCTGCTACCGCCCTCGGCGCCGCTTTCTTCCTCAGTTTGCTCAGGCGAGCCTTCATTGTCACCAGCATGGCCAGGGATCTTCGAAATACCGTGAGTGATAAAATTCACAACATCAATGCGGGCGATATCCTGCTGCTTTAAGAAATAAACTGCCTGACTTTCCTGCTCACTGAAGATAGCCACCAGCACGTTTGCGCCAGACACTTCCCGCTTGCCTGAGGACTGAACATGGAACACCGCACGTTGAAGCACTCGCTGAAAGCCGAGCGTGGGCTGGGTTTCTCTGGCATTCTCAGACTCCGGTATTAGCGGGGTGGTTGCGTCGACAAAATCCACCAGCTCGCCGCGCAACCGACCAAGATCGCAGTCGCACGCAAGCAGCACACTGGACGCCACCTCGTTATCCAGGAGAGCTAGCAACAAATGCTCTACTGTCATGAATTCATGTCGCTTTTTCCGCGCACCCTTGAATGCGTAATTCAGGGTCGCTTCTAAATCTTTACTTAACATAGCCTGCCTTTGAGTTAATCAGATCAATCTGAACAAAATAATTATCCGTCGATTTCCACTGAGCAAAGTAAGGGCTGCTCACATTCTTTGGAGTAATCGTTGACTTGAGCCGCCTTGGTTTCAGCGACATCTTTACTGAACACCCCGCATACACCCTTACCTTCCGTGTGCACTTTGAGCATCACATGCGTCGCCTTCTCCGCATTCATACTGAAATATGAACGTAGCACATCAATGACAAATTCCATTGGGGTGTAGTCATCATTTATTAACACCACTTTATACAACGGTGGTCGTTTTAATTTTGGCTTCTCGGTTGTAGCCGCAAAGCCGGTATTATCGTCTTCACCTTCATCTTCCCGAGAACCAATCGGTCCCATCGGTAAGTTGGTCATCTTTAATTCTAGTAGATGTTTGTTGTGCATACTCATAAAAAGAACGTCTAAAAAAGGAATTTGTTTCGAAAAACTTGAGATATTATTTTGCGACAGATAACGCATTAATAAAAGGGTTTTGTCTTTCGATCTTTAACGCAAAAATAAACAGCGTAGATGTGTAAGTGGGGATTTATCTTGCCATTTCAAGGCCTTCCATCGGTCAATTAGCGCATCTAATAAGACAAACGGTTTTGACAATGACATGTCTTTCATGTAAGTGTTAAAGCTAAGTGAGCACGACTCACTGTAAATACTATAAATAATAATAAGAAGTATGGAGTTAGCCTATGAGTACCGGGCAAGTAAAATGGTTCAATAACGCAAAAGGGTTTGGATTTATCCTGCCAGACGAAGGCGGAGACGATCTCTTTGCACATTACTCAGCTATCGGAATGGATGGCTACAAAACTCTCAAAGCTGGCCAATTGGTTACTTTCGAGACCGTCGAAGGCCCCAAGGGCCTCCATGCCGCAAATATTCACGCGGAACAAGGTAGTCCAGAAGAAGCAGCCACTGAAGACGCCGTCGCTCAGGAAAGTGTTGAGCCGCCAGCAGAAGCTTTGGTCGAACCTTCGACGGAACCTTCTGACCAAGAATTAAGTTTAGCCAGCGCCTAGCCACTTAACTTGTGGTTTTGCTTAAACAGTTTGATAAGTAGTTATTAGTATCCAAGATAACTGCTTCCCATACTAGTTGCGCTATAACAGCTAAACAGATTCCGAATTGAATGCTACAGTCATCGTTTAGCAATGACTGTAGCGCTCACGCAACCCTATGTTTTATAAAAAGCACTTCGATAAATGTCTCGTATAATACTCTTTAACAAACCTTTTGGAGTGTTATCGCAGTTTACTGGAGATCAGCAAGAAAACACTTTAGCCAAATACATTCAACACAAGGGTTTCTATGCCGCAGGTCGGCTCGACAAAGATTCCGAGGGCCTGCTTCTACTGACAGATGACGGCAAGCTGCAGCAGCAAATAAGCAATCCGAAGTACAAAAAACCCAAGGTCTATCTAGCACAGGTCGAGGGGCTTGTAACAGAAGAGGCTCTTTCTGTACTGCGAACCGGGGTAAAGCTTAAGGATGGCAATACGTTACCTGCAAAAGCAAAGGTAATAGATGAGCCTAAATTATGGAAGCGCGACCCCCCTATTCGTGAACGCCAGAGTATTCCAACAAGCTGGATAGAGCTTACTATCAGAGAAGGCAAGAATCGCCAGGTCAGGCGAATGACGGCAGCAGTCGGCTTTCCTACTTTAAGGCTGATACGAGCCAGCATCGGGAACTGGAAACTTGATGGCCTGCAACTAGGCAAATTCAGAATTATCGAAGATAGCGCCGAGGCTTGAGCAATGCGGCCGCACTTTTTTATTTACAAACTTAAACCCAAGCCCAGACAGGAAGTATAGCCAACGCCAAACTCGTCGCGGGCCCATCTGCTAATAGCAACTAGCTACCCAAATCCCACTTTTTAATAGCAGCCGCATCACTTGCTCTGCTGGCGATCCATTGTGAGCCATCTTCGCTCTTCTGTTTCTTCCAGAAAGGGGCATGGCTTTTAAGATAGTCCATAATAAACATAGCCGACTCAAAAGCCGCATGGCGATGAGCGCTCGCTGTTCCGACGAACACAATTTGCTCTTTAGGGCCGAGCTCGCCAACCCGGTGAATAACACGAGTGGCAAGCAAGGGCCAACGCTGGCATGCCTGCTCCACAATATCTTCTAAGCAACGCTCAGTCATACCCGGGTAATGCTCTAGAAAAAGGCCGCTCACCACGTCACTTGCCGACTCGGAACTGTCATAGATTTCCCTAACCAAGCCGCTGAACGTAACAATCGCGCCGGGGTCCCCAGCCCTAACACGCAGACTTTCATGCTCATAACCAATATCAAAATCCTGCGCTTGCACACTTATCATATTAGCCACCCGTCATAGGTGGGAAAAACGCCACTTCATCATCATCAGCTAAAGTATAGCTTCTCCCAACAACTGTTTGATTTACCGCGACTAATATAGAAGGTGTAGCCTCTATCATGGCTGAAAACTTCAGCTCAGTCCGAGTCAGCAAAGTTATTAATTCAGCAACGCTGGTGCTGCCTGTCAGCTCCAACTGCTGCCCTTCTACAGCCATCTGCTCTCGGACACTGGCAAAATAGTGAATGTTCAATTTCATGAGACGTCGCTTGCTTTAATGTAATGACCGCTACGACCGCCCAATTTTTCTTGTAAGCAAATCGAACCAATAACCATGTCTTTATCGACGGCCTTACACATGTCGTATATTGTTAACGCGCTTATGGAGACAGCTGTAAGTGCTTCCATCTCGACGCCAGTCTGGCCGCTAACCTTACAGCGTGACCTTATATTTATGCTGTTAGTGGTTGAATCTAAATCAAATTCAACATCTATAGATGTCAACATTAGAGGGTGGCATAAAGGAATAAGCGTGGAACAAGCTTTGGCTGCCTGTATTCCCGCGATTCGCGCGACGGCTAATACGTCGCCCTTTTTGTGGCCGCCTGCCGCAACCAATTTAAAGGTGCTTTGCGCCATAGATATACGGCCGCTGGCCAGCGCCACACGCTCTGTAATAGCCTTGCTGCCAACATCGACCATCTTGGCGTTGCCGGACTCATCAATATGACTCAATTCACTCATAAGGTAGGTTTACATCCTTAGTATGGGTTTTCTAGTTGTTAAATTTAATCGCACTTTTAGCTAGTCGTCATCTCCTCTTTATTATCGCCGTTTACAGCCTGAATCTAAAGGAGATTAAGCAAGCCACTGCTGTAGATAAAAACCTCACTAAAACGAGCTAAACAATTGATCCAAAAGGGTCATAAGAGCTAGCATGACCAATTTAAGGTGCCATCTTGACTAACTATCCTCACATTACCGTCGCCACCATCATCGAACGTGATGGTAAGTTTTTAATGGTAAAAGAGCGATCCGCTGGATTAATGGTTTACAACCAACCTGCTGGCCACCTGGAATTAGGCGAAACCTTGATGGAAGCGGCTGTTCGCGAGACCTTAGAAGAAACCGCTTGGAGAATAGAATTAACGGCCTTTCTAGGAATCTATCACTTCACATCACAAGCCAATGGTATTACCTACGTTAGGCATTGTTTTGTTGGCAACGCTCACGAGCACCTTGTTAATTCTGCCCTTGACCCCGATATTGAAGAAGCCTTGTGGATGGATTTCGACACCTTGCTAGAGCAAAAAAATAATCTAAGGAGCCCTTTAGTACTAACAGCAATTCAGGACTACTTAACTAAACCACATTATCCTTTATCACTGATAAGTCCCTGTTATGAATAGTTTAGATAGAAGCAAAGCAACCAACTTTGAGAGCAATGTCATTGTCGGCATGTCTGGAGGAGTAGATTCCTCGGTTGCAGCTCACCTGCTCATCGCCCAAGGCTATAAGGTCTCTGGCCTGTTCATGAAGAACTGGGACGAAGACGACGGCACCGAATACTGCACAGCGAAAGAAGACCTTGCCGACGCACAATCTGTGTGTGATAGCCTAGGTATCAAGTTGCATACAGCGAACTTCGCTGCCGAGTATTGGGATAACGTGTTCGAACACTTCCTGCAAGAATATAAAGCCGGAAGGACGCCTAACCCCGATGTGCTATGCAATAGAGAAATAAAATTTAAGGCTTTTTTAGAGTACGCTCTTTCATTAGGTGCTGATTTCATTGCAACCGGCCATTACGTTCGAAAACAACAAGTAGCAGGAGCCACTCAGCTGCTTAAAGGGCTTGATGCAAATAAAGATCAGAGCTACTTCCTTTGCGAGGTGAATGAGGAGTGCTTGGCAAGAAGTTTGTTCCCAGTAGGCAACCTTCCGAAAGTTGAAGTTCGTCAAATAGCAGCCCAACTCGAATTGAAGACCCATGACAAAAAAGACAGTACCGGTATTTGCTTTATAGGGGAGCGTAAGTTTAAGGACTTTCTCGAGCAGTACCTCCCTGCTCAACCTGGCAAAATCCAAACCCGAGAAGGTGAAATTTTAGGTGAACATGCCGGCCTCATGTATTACACCTATGGCCAGCGACAGGGCTTAGGCATTGGCGGCCAGCGAAAACATGGAGAGGCGCCATGGTATGTTGTCGGCAAAAACCTTGACGACAATATTTTAATAGTGAGCCAAGGCAATGAAAGTAAAGAGCTGTTCTCGTCAATACTAGTTGCTTCTGCCCCCGCTTGGATTAATAAAGCCGCGCCTGTGCTGCCCCTTCAGTGCCAAGCTAAGATACGCTATCGCCAAGCAGATCAAGAATGCAGCGTGAAGAGTCTTGCCAGCGGTCAAATAGAAGTCAGTTTTAGCGAGCCTCAGCGCGCAGTTACACCGGGTCAGTACATAGTTTTTTATCAACAAGACCACTGCCTAGGGGGTGCAATCATTGAACAATTCAGAGACTAGCTATTCCTCTTGGGAGCAAGAGATCATTGCTCTAGCTGCTGTAGCCCAATGTGCGGCTATGGTGGACAAACTCGCCACCAAGGGTGATGTAGATTCACACCAGCTTGCTGCGAGCGTGAACCCGCTGCTGGTTCTCGACCCTCCCTCCTTTACTGATATATATCCAAACCTTACAGACTTGAGTTATGGCTTTAGGATACTGCAGGATGCGTTCAGTAATAATCGACCTAATTCTGACTCAGCGGTTCTACGCTACACCTTGGGGCTTTTGCATATCCGAGGCAGTCTAGAAAGGGATAGATCCATGCAAGGGCGGATTCGAGACGCACTCTCTAGAATTGCCTCGCTCGATGGTGCAGAAGTAAGTGGGCTGAGCTTAGCTGAAGGCGCTGACCTCGCACCTAGGCAAGAACACGATAAGCTTATTATAAAACAGCTGGCCGAGCTCTATCAGGATACAATCAGTACCTTGAGCTACCGTATCCAAGTACAAGGAAAAGCTGAGCATCTGAAAAACGAAGAGATCGCAAATTCAATCAGGGCAGTTTTGCTAAGCGGCATTCGCTCAGCAGTGCTATGGCGCCAACTCGGTGGCAGGCGCTGGCGGCTACTCATTTACCGAAAGAACATTTGTGACACCGCCGCACGTATCCGAAAAAAACTAATACACTAAATATAGTTATTAATCAGCACTATATAGCTTTATTAAAAAGTAATAGATTAAGAAATACAAAAAGAAACTATTAGGTAAAATCGATGGAAAACAATTCTTTAAACGCCCTAACCGCCATCTCACCTCTGGACGGAAGGTATCGAGGTAAAAGTGCAGACCTTGCGGATTATTTTAGCGAGTTTGCCTTAATTCGCTACCGCGTGTTGGTCGAAGTGAGGTGGCTGCAGAGCTTAGCTGCCAATCCCGGCATTCCCGAGCTTTCCAATTTCAATGACGCAGAGCACACGCTGCTTAACGACCTAGTGGATAACTTTGGGCTCGAGGATGCCACACGCGTAAAAGCCATAGAATCTACCACTAATCATGATGTGAAAGCCGTAGAGTACTTTATTAAAGAAAGGCTTCAGGCCCATGAAAGTCTTACAAATAAACTTGAATTTGTTCACTTTGCCTGCACCTCCGAAGACATTAATAATCTTGCCTATGCCCTTATGCTTAGAGATGGCAGGAACAGCATAATGATCCCAATGATGGAAAAGCTAATTACGGCACTTGCCGAGCTAGCGACGGAGTTTGCTGACCAACCTATGCTATCGCGCACTCATGGTCAGCCGGCCTCACCGACCACTATCGGCAAGGAGATCGCCAATGTCGTGCACAGACTCAGGCGTCAGCTGACTCA
This sequence comes from Pseudohongiellaceae bacterium, assembly GCA_047627195.1. GTDB lineage: Bacteria > Pseudomonadota > Gammaproteobacteria > Pseudomonadales > Pseudohongiellaceae > UBA9145. Next base: position 18,270 of record JBLHTH010000009.1, read on the forward strand.
ATTTGAGTCAGCCCCCATCCTTGGCAAAATCAACGGCGCAGTTGGCAACTACAATGCACACCTGTCCGCTTACCCATTCGTTGATTGGAGTGTCACCGCACAGCAATTTGTCGAAAGCCTTGGGCTTGACTGGAATCCGTTTACAACCCAGATCGAACCTCATGATTATATTGCAGAAATTTTTGACGCTCTGTGTCGGTTCAATACCATCTTGTTAGATTTCGACAGAGACATTTGGGGGTATATTTCACTGGGCTACTTCAAACAGAAAACGGTTATCGGTGAAGTGGGCTCATCTACAATGCCCCATAAAGTAAACCCAATTGATTTCGAAAATTCTGAAGGGAATTTAGGGCTATCCAATGCGTTAATGAACCATATGTCAGCGAAGTTACCTATTTCACGCTGGCAGCGAGATCTCACTGACTCCACTGTGCTGCGCAACATAGGTACTGGCTTCGCCTACGCGCTAATAGCCTACCAGGCAACGCTCAAGGGCATCAGTAAGCTAGAGCTTAACCAAGCCGCGGTTGATGCAGATATCGATCAATGCTGGGAAGTTTTGGCTGAGCCGATTCAAACCGTAATGCGCCGGTACGCGGTTCCAGAGCCATACGAGAAGCTCAAAGCACTCACCAGAGGCAAAGGGATCACCGAAGAAGCGCTAAGTGAATTTGTCTCTAAGCTTGACATTCCTTATGAAGCAAAACAGGAGCTCCTCTCGCTAACCCCAAGAAAATACATAGGAAATGCTTCCATTCAGGCGAAAAACATTTGACCACTTCCAAACTAAACCCGGCATTTGACGTGACAGACTTCCTCGCCAATTACTGGCAAAAGAAGCCGCTGTACATACCGCAGTTAATCCCAGGCTTTCAAGACCCCATAAGCCCTGAAGAGCTTGCTGGGCTGGCTATGGAAGTAGATTGTGAAAGCCGTCTGCTTGAAGGCACCGAACCTGACAGCTGGGAACTAAGCCAGGGTCCATTCGCAGAAAGCCGGTTTACGGCGTTACCAAATGATGGCTGGACACTTCTGGTTCAGGCAGTTGATCAATGGAATGAGCCCGTTTTCGACCTCAAACAGCTATTTCAGTTCCTCCCCCAATGGCGGATTGAGGATGTCATGGTTTCATTTGCGGCTAACGGTGCCGGAGTCGGACCGCACTTTGATTACTATGATGTGTTTTTAGTTCAAGGCAGCGGCACAAGAAATTGGCAAGTTGGACCGAAATACTCATCAAAATCAAAGCGTAAGAACTGCTCAGGCTTGTCTATTCTAGAAGAATTTAAAGCCGTCGCAGATTACACGCTGCAAGCTGGCGATGCCCTTTATGTCCCGCCACAGTATGCCCATTGGGGTAAATCACAGCAGCGAAGCATGTGTTATTCGATTGGCTGCCGCGCGCCTTCCACAGCCGAGATCCTTGAGGGCTACAGTGATTCCGTCATAGATCGCTGTGAACCAGAAGACAGGTATACCGACCCGATGGCTCAAGTACCCGAGCGCAGGGGCGAGATAGACACTCAGTCAGTATCTAATAGCTTTAATAGTTTAATGAAGACACTTGATAATAAAGAAAATTACTACCGCTGGTTTGGTCAATTTGCCACTCGCCCTAAAGTTCAAAACTCAATAAGCAGCCCTGAACAGCCCTATGATGAAGCAGAGGTTCTGGCAGAACTTGCTAACAGTGTGATTGCAATCAACCCCTCATCACGCTTTTCATTCTTAGAACTCAAGCCTAGCGGCAAAACCCTGCTCTTTGTTGACGGAGAATCTATCGAATTAGCTCCGCAGCTAGCTTGGTATGCGCATAGCCTGTGCCAAGCCCCCGAAATCTCTAAACAAGACATGAAGAAAATATCCCAAGCTCCTGAATCACTTAAACATACGTTGAAACTGCTGAACCAAGGCAGCCTAATCAGTTACTAAACATATTAATTATGATGAACCCATGTATTCTTGACCTTCCACATAATGAGGATTGCTTGCCCCTGCTCGAGCTAATATCTTCGATGCCATTGCCGGTCATTCTCGAGAGTAACCGCGGCCCCCAGGATAGCTGCAACGCACCTGGCAGCCAAAACAGTGACGATCACCGCTACACAATTGTTTGCGCTGCTCCAGTTGCCAGCGTGATAGTCAGCACGACTATTACAACAGATGCTATTTTCAACAAAATCAGAGCTTTACAAAAGAAACATTTAAGCCTTGATGAGCCATTGGATTCAGCTCTCGCAGAACTACCCTTTCAAGGCGGCATTGCTGGGTTTTTAGGCTACCCAAAAATCTCTAACCGAGCAGAGCTTGAAGTTTCAGACGGATTTATAGGGGTTTATCACTGGGCTGTAGTCGTTGATCACAGCCTGGCAAGGACTAGGCTTGCCTTTCACCCAAATTGCAGCGCAGCGACCAGAGACAAGCTGCAAACCCTATTAGCCCATGGCAGCAGCGACTTAAGCTCAAACCTTGAGAAGCGAAGCGGTGAGGAATTTTCTCTTAAGGGCAAGTTTGAACCTCAGACTTCTTATAAGAATTACAAACAAGCCTTTGAAAGGATTAAGGATTATATCATTAAAGGCGACTGCTATCAGGTCAACCTTACACAAAAGTTTAGGTCCAGCTGCACAGGTAGCGCTTTCGATGCATTTAGCAAACTTAGGGTCGCTAGCCCCGCCCCATTCTCCGCCTTCATCCAATGGCCTGGTGGCGCGCTGATAAGCCTGTCCCCAGAACGCTTTATGCGTAATCAGCAAGGCCGCCTAGAAACAAAGCCAATCAAAGGCACTAGGGCTAGGAGCGCTGATGCAATGGCCGATCAAAGGCAGATTAATCAGCTAGTTAACAGCACCAAGGATAAGGCTGAAAACCTTATGATTGTTGATCTACTTAGAAACGACCTCGGCCGAGTCTGCGAAACCGGCTCCATCAAAGTACCAGATTTATTCTCGCTTAAAACGTACAGTAACGTTCACCACCTGGTGAGCACGGTAACAGGGACTTTACGCTCTAATTTTGACTCAATCGATATGCTAAGTGCTTGTTTTCCCGGAGGCTCCATAACCGGCGCACCAAAGCTTAGAGCGATGGAAATAATCGAAGAGGTAGAAGAATCTAATCGCGGACCATACTGCGGCAGCGTGTTCTATTGGGCGGCTTCCGGCGACTTCGACAGCAACATAACCATTCGCACGCTGCAGTGGCGATCCTCTGCCGGAACAAGTGACACGGATATCATTGAATGCTGGGCTGGCGGCGGCATTGTGGCTGATTCAGCCTGCGAATCAGAATATCAAGAATGTTTTGATAAGGTTCAAAATTTGATCACTACCCTCGAGAGACTTTAACGCCAGCTTTGCACTCCCTTTGCTACTAGCCTCAGGCCGACTGGAGTGTCCTTTTAGCCACCCTCTCCCTTCTAAGCCTCTAACCGCTAAAGTTGTAAATCGCGATTGCTCGCCGCAATGAATTGCAGCTTTAGCTCTTCGTAAGCTGTTACTGCTGGATATTGAGGAAATTCACTTATGACATTCGCTGGCGCTCTAAATAGGATGCCCGCGTCTGCTTCAGATAGCATAGTCGTATCGTTGTAGGAGTCACCGGAGGCTATGACTCGGAAATTGAGCTGATGAAAAGCTTTAACCGACTCTCGCTTGGGATCTTGTTGGCGCAACTTGTAATCAATAATTTTACCGCTTTCATCAGCAATGAGCCGGTGACAAAACAGGGTTGGGAAGCCCAGCTGGGCCATAAGAGGCTGCGAGAACTCGTAAAACGTGTCTGATAGGATAATCACCTGAAATCGCTCTCTAAGCCAGTCGACAAACTCCGCAGCGCCTTCTAAAGGCTGCATGGTCGCAATAACTTCCTGAATGTCTGGCAGGCCAAGTCCATGCTGATTCAGCAGGTCAAGGCGCTGACGCATTAATACGTCGTAGTCTGGGATATCCCTAGTCGTTGCCTTCAGTGCGTCAATGCCCGTTTTTGCGGCAAAATCTATCCAAATCTCAGGTACTAAGACCCCTTCTAAATCCAATGCCGCTATTTCCATTACTTCGCCTAACCTCGCCAAACCTGCTTAAGAATCTTAAAACTAGAACTTATCAGAAACCATGAATTCTTTACAGTGCTTAATGTCACCTGTAATTAGACAGCACAACATGTAGTTCACAATGGCAATGGCGCATCAATATTTAGTAAAAGGGAGATTTATACTGTCTAAGTCGTTAAAATCGTTGGAGTTTTTCACGTGGAACATAGCATGTAGCAGTGACACTGTCGCACTGATATGCTCCTCTTACGTGCCACTGATGGTATAAGATAATAATTAACCCTCTACCCACTGTTTATGCCAGCGGCACTCATAAAGACAAGGAATCTGTAAAAGATGCTATCCGCGCGACAAGTAGGCCAACTTAATACCGAATTTGAAAATATGCTCCCACAGGAAATCCTGACGCAGATGAGTGAGCTAATCCCTAACTCGGCAATAGCGTTTAGCGGAGCCGAAGATGTCGCCATAATCCATATGGCGGTCAAACAGCAGCTTAACCCCGCCGTGTTTACTCTCGATACTGGCAGATTGCATCCCGCGACCTACCGCTTTCTTGAAGAGGTGAGAACGCATTATGAGATCCAAATAGAGACCCTTTTTCCAGACGCCAACGAAGTGACAAAACTCACTAAAAACAAAGGACTGTTTAGTTTTTATACAGATGGACATGAAGAGTGCTGCAAGATAAGAAAGGTCCAGCCCTTACGCAAAAAGCTTAAGTCTGTGGACGCTTGGATAACCGGTCAACGGCAAGATCAGAGCCCCAGCCGTGCGGAAGTCCCCTTTATTGAGATTGATTCGACCTTTTCTACAGAAGACCACCAAGTGATAAAAATTAACCCACTGGCGAAATGGACCTCAACTGAAGTTTGGTCTTTTATACGCCTGCTAGAGCTGCCCTACAACGAACTTCATGACCAAGGCATGGTTAGTATTGGCTGCGAGCCTTGTACGCGAGCTACTGGACCTGGTCAGCATGAACGAGAAGGGAGGTGGTGGTGGGAGGAAGCCACAATCAAAGAATGTGGCCTGCACCTCACCAATCTTGAGAAGTAAAACAGCCTAGTGAACAGGCAGTACGACATCTTTGAACAAGGCGTCTAAGTCTGCCTTGGTATGTCTATAGCTTGTTTCTTGGATAAGCTCTTGGGTAAGGTGCGGAGCAAACATTTCAATAAAATCATACATATAGCCTCGTAAGAACGAGCCCTTTCTGAAACCAATTTTAGTCACACTCGCCTCAAACAAGTGGCTAGCGTCAATGGCGACTAAGTCTGAATCCGCGGCAGGGTCATATGCCATAGAAGCCACTATGCCTACTCCCAGCCCTAGGCGGACATAGGTTTTAATTACATCGGCATCAGCCGCTGTAAAAACTACTTTCGGAACTAGGCCTTTCGCTGTAAAAGCCTCATCTAGTTTTGAGCGGCCGGTAAATCCAAAGGTGTAAGTCACCAAGGAATAACTTGATAGTTCTTCAAGAGTTGGCTGAGATACTTGAGCTAATGGATGATCTTTTGGCACTAAAATCGACCGGTTCCACTTATAACAAGGCATCATCACTAAATCGCTATAAAGCTCCATCGCCTCAGTTGCGATAGCAAAATCAGCAGTACCATCTGCTGCAAGCTCTGATATTTGCGTTGGCGTGCCCTGATGCATGTGCAAGGCAACGTCAGGGAATTTCTCAATGAACCCCTGAATCACCTTAGGCAAAACATAACGGCACTGAGTATGGGTGGTAGCTAGCGCCAAAGACCCCTTGCGCTCGTCACAGAATTCTTGCGCGACAGACTTAATGCTCTCTACCTTGCGCATGATTTCACCGGCAGTCTTGAGGATTGACTCACCCGCGGGCGTAATCTGTGTTAAATGTTTACCGCTGCGAGAGAATATCTCAACCCCCAGCTCGTCTTCTAATAAGCGAATCTGCTTACTGATGCCAGGCTGAGAGGTATATAGACTCTGCGCGGTTTGGGAAACGTTAAGATCGTGGTGGGCAACTTCCCAAATGTATCGCAGTTGTTGCAGTTTCATAATTCCTCCAGGGCATATCTTGAAGCTAATAGTCTAAGGATATCCCTTATAACATTTAGTTATTAAAATATGCCAAAATATTCCTTTTAAGAATAGGCAAATGTCACTATCTTTGCCCTACTTAGTTAATGTAGACCAACATGGAATTCTTGCTTCATATTTTAGCCGGCGCTGGCGTCGGATTTTTGATAGGCCTCACCGGAGTTGGCGGAGGCTCTCTCATGACGCCACTTTTATTGGTGTTTGGATATCCTGCCCCAGTTGCCATTGGCACAGACTTGCTTTATGCAGCACTTACCAAGGCTGGCGGCGCCTTGGCGCAGCATCGCCGCGGTAATGTCCAATGGCGTATAGTCGCTCTACTTGCCCTAGGCAGCGTCCCTACGTCGATTTTTTTGCATGCCTTGATCCTTGATATAAGTGCCCAAGACTCAGCAGAATTCGAGGAATTACTAACAGGCAGTTTAGGAGTGATGCTAATAATCACTGCTACCATTCTGATTTTTAGAGAAAAGCTTAGATTTAATGCTGTTAATGATAGGCCGGAACGATTAATGGAGCTTCTTCACAAGTACCGCAGCCTGGTGACATTTTTAATGGGGGTGATACTTGGGGTCTGCGTTACGTTATCTTCAGTTGGGGCTGGCGCATTTTGCGCGGCGATATTATTAATAATCTACTCAAAAACTCCAGCCGTACAAATTATAGCTACGGATATAGCTCATGCCGTCCCTTTAACCTTTATCGCCGGCTTAGGTTATCTGTTTGCAGGTTACGTCGATCTTACCTTGCTCATCAGCCTACTGCTTGGCTCATTACCGGCAATTCACCTTGGCAGCAAAGTCAGCAATGCTGTGCCAGACAAGCAACTACAACAACTACTGATCGTCGTTCTGTTAGGCTTGGGTATTTATTACAGCATAGGCTAGCGGATTAATAGCTGAGCAAGCGAAGCGTTAAGAGCACACTAGGCTACTTGCAAGGCCGACACTATAAATCAGATTATTTTGATTAATTAACTCTTTGATTTTTCTGAATTAGCTATTCCATGGGGAACATGCCCAGTGGCTACGTGGTTTCTCGCAGACTCACAGTGGCCTTCTTGATCATCGAAAAAGATATCCGCATCAAAAGCATGCAGGAATTCCCCTTTATCCATTCCTCCCAAAAATAAAGACTCATCAATACGTATATTCCAGGCCCGCAAGGTCTTAACTACTCGCTCGTGGGCGGGCGCCGCACGGGCCGTCACTAAGCAAGTTCGCAGCGGCACTTCATTCTGCGGGAAGGCTTTCTGAATTTGTTGCAGGGCGGCGAGCACATGTTTAAACGGTCCACCACTCATTGGCTCATTGGCTGCATTTCTTTCGTTTTGAGTAAAAGCTTCTAAACCTTTGTTTTTGAATATTTTCTCAGATTCATCAGAGAACAACACTGCGTCGCCATCGAAAGCAATTTTTAGTTCGGGGCTTTTTCGTTTGGACTTGCTCGAAGGCAATATGGTCGCTGCAGCTACACCTAATTCCAGAGCCTGCCGGACATCATAACCATCGGTAGATAAAAACAGATGGCTATTAAACGCAGAGATATAACGATAAGGGCTATCGCCACCACAAAACGCGGCACGCGTTATATCCAAGCCATAGTGCTCAATTGAGTTAAAAATACGCAGGCCAGTGTCCGCACTATTGCGAGATAACAGAATCACCTCAACTGGCGATTCCTCCAGCAAATCATTGAGCTTCAATAGTTTTTGCACTAACTCAAAGGCATCGCCCCGCTCCAGAGGCTCGTCTTCTCGGGCTATTTGGTATTTCTGATACGCATCCAGGCCTTCCTCTTCAAAAACTTGGTGACTTTCAGCCAAATCAAACAAGGCGCGAGAGGAAACCGCGATAACTAAGCGATCTATAGAGGGTTGTTTGCTGGTCATCTGTTTTTTTGCTCTGTTATGCGAAACGAGTAGCTGCTTGATGCCTAAATAAAGACAGCTCTGAGTCTACCGGAAAAGCATTATAGATTATGTAATGCTCCAGAGGATTAGCCGGCGGTCATAATTATTGACAATCTTCTCTCAAAATTGGTCAAAGCTATGGCGCAATCTAAGGTTTACGTCTAAACCTATATAAGGGGTATATCTTAGATTGAAAGCCCTTTGCAATAAAGCTCCCCTAATTAAGGGCAAGACAAAGGAATGGCTCTATGCCGGCTTCTTCTATGACTGAATTCGACGAACTAATTAACGAAACAGAAATTATATTTACTGCGACTCCTGATTTTGATGAGCATTTTAACTCGATTCCACAAAAATCGGTGCTGCCTCCGCCTGCGCAGCCAGATAGAAATTTGGAACAAATTGAAGCCGATGCCGAGCATGACAGCGCCGCTGATCAAGATATGGTGGCAAAACAGCAGGTAGATCGCTTAAAAGCCAAGCTTGAGAGCCACCAAGAACTGCGAAGCTCACCTGACGCCCAAGCCAAACAGCTTCGTTTCAAACAGTTAATCAGTGAAACCAGAGGCTTAAACAAGGAATCAGAGAAATTTAATACTCAATCCGCTGTCTTGTTGTCAGCTCTAACGGGGCTGCGACACGATTTCGAGGCATCTGAGGACAAAAAGAGGACTGTTGTTACCGAGTTATCGGAATTATCTAAAAATGCTCAAGGCTTATTGCATGATCTAAAATTGAGCAAAGCTGATGCCGACGAAAGCCATACTCTGTCAATCGCCGCCCAGCAAAGCTCCGAAAAGCTAATCAACGAACTTAGCCATCTAGCAAAGGAAACATTCTCTCAGCAGCAATCTGGAAACGCGCTTCTACAGGTGCTCGAAAAAGACGTCGAATCCGTTGCAAGGAAGAACGCCGTTGCGCAAGACAAAGCTAATGAAATCAATAGACTAGTTGAGGATTCACATGGGTTGCTAGAACAAGCCAGCCTTGCTAATAGGCAAGCATCAGCGCGCTCTGGCGAACTTGAAACCGCACTAGAGTTTCACCAAATTGCTAAAACTGACAGTAAAGCACTGACTAAATCACTGCTTGAGTTACAGCAGGAGTTACTGCAGGAAAAAGATACTCAACTGAGCTTGAATCAGCAGAGTAAGTCCCAAATCCAAAAGACAGAAAAACTGAACCAACAACAAACCACGTTAATCGAGCTTACTCAGTCTAGACATGATGAGCTTAGAAACGAGCTTAATAGCGCTCTGGAAACCGCGAAAAAATATCAAACCAAGTTGCAGCACACGGAAACCAAATTAAAAGATGCCGGCGACCTTCAGGCACGTTACAAAGATCAATACACTGAAGCCCTCTCCAAATTAGAGAGCAACGAAGCCTTGTTAAGAAATGCCGCCAAGGCGTTAGTTGAAACCAATAGTCAAAATGGGAAATTTAACTCTTCCATCTCTAAATTCCAGCATTCCACCGAACAGTCTCAGCAGCTTGTCATTAGAACGCAAACCACACTGGAATCGATACTCACTAGAAACCAGCTTTTAGAGAGAGAAAACAAACTGTTAGCGCAGAAACTTAACAGCTTCTCTTCCACTTCAGCCCAGCCCAGAGCACACCCGGCAGCGTCATCAAACATGGGGTTTAGTACTTTCAATGAATTGAACTTCACCGACTCTCAATCAAGCCATCCGGTGCCAGTTGACAATAAAAATGGCTTTTTTAAGCTGATGGTTGTGCTGGCAATCGTAATCCCCCTTAGCTTTATTGCCCATGCCCTATTCAACTCAGCAAATGCCAAGCAACTGACCTCGATAGACCTTCCGATGAATTCAAACAAGGCAGGAGGCACTGATCGAACTCGCCTAGCGCTATCAACTGAGAGAGACCTCTAGGTTGGCGGCTCCTTTATGTACGGTTAAGCCAAACCTTACCGGGATGAAGTAGGCTCTTCATTAACCTTTCCCTTAATCGCTTGATTAAGCTAAATTGCCCCGTGCTCCGGTTTGCTCTTTGCCATAGCACATTGTTCAGGCAGGACATTGTTTTAGAAGTGATGCTGCAACTGTGATTAAATTGTCAATTAGATGACTGATATCTTCGTTGCTCTCGATTAGTGCGCAATTGTAGCTTAGCCAATGTTTACTTAGTTTAGTGGCAGCTTTTAAGACTCAAGCCACCGCTTATCGAATCTATTTACTCAACTCCCTATTCAAGCAGTGAAACATTGATGGGTTTACTCCCTCGCGAAAACAATAGAAAAATTGGCCTAATACTCTCCGGCGGTGGCTCGCGAGCAGCCTATCAGGTTGGTGTATTGCGGGCGGTTGCCAATATTCTCCCTAAAGGTGCTGCGAACCCTTTTAATATAATATCCGGCACATCGGCGGGCGCGCTTAATGCCATTGCCATAGCTTCGCAGGCACAGCGCCTTCGGACAGCCGTTCACACGCTTGAGCATCTCTGGAAAACTATCGACAGCTCAAAAGTCTATACGCCCTATCCTGGCAACTTATTGACTAGGGCCACCAGCTTGGTGCTCTCCGCGTTTAATGGCAAAAAACCAGACAGTGCAGTAGCCCTGTTAAACAACCGGCCGCTTCGTGAATTATTAGCTCGGGTAATTCGCTTTCAGAGAATTCAACGCAATATTAATCTCGGTCACCTGGATGCGATTTCCGTTACCGCATCGGCATACAGCACCGGGGAATCTATTTCGTTCTTTCAGTCCATGAAGGGCATCGCCCCATGGCAAGGGCCACATAGAATCGGAGTAAACACAAAATTAGAGCTTGATCACTTGATGGCCTCTACGGCAATCCCTGTCATTTTTCCAGCCGTGGGTATAGGGCATCAGTATTTTGGCGATGGCGCAATTCGACAAATTGCACCCACGAGCACGGCAATACATTTAGGAGCTCAGCGTATTCTTGCCGTTGGCGTTAGCGCAAACAGTCACAAGAAGCCTCTTGAGGATGAGATGATCGAGCAACCTTCCTTGCTGCAAATACTTGGCCATATAATGAACAGTGCATTCGTCGATACTTTGGAGAATGATTTAGAATTCCTTCGCCATATCAATGAGATAATTCCATTAGTACCGCCAGAACTCGCCAAACAGAAGCAGCTGGCTATATCAGAGGTGAAGCTTTTAGAAATCTCCCCGAGCAAGGAGCTTAATGTCATGGCTATGGAGTTCTACCATGAACTTCCAAAGCCCATGGCCAAATATATTAAAGAAGGTTCGTCAGGCACGCTGCTTAGCCTAATCCTATTTGAATCAGGCTTTTGCAGCGCTTTGTGCGATCTCGGCTTCAAAGACGCCATGGAGAAAGAGACGCAAATTAGAGAGTTCTTCGCCGAACCGTAAGTCCACTAAACTTAACTTGCTTGATAACAGGCGCCAGTACCGGCAAGCCCGCAGTACCCATCTGGGTTTTTTGCCAAGTACTGCTGATGGTAATCTTCTGCATGATAAAATGCTTTTAAATCACTAATTTCAGTGGTTATTTCTGAATATCCTTTTTCTGACAAGGCTTGCTGAAATAAAACCTCGCTGCCTCTGGCCTGCTGTGTTTGAGTCTCGGAGCACGTATAAATTGCGCTGCGATATTGAGTCCCCAAATCATTACCTTGGCGCATACCTTCAGTGGGATTATGGGACTCCCAAAACGTCCTGAGCAATTGTGTATAACTAATGATCCCTGGGTCAAAGAACACAAGCACTACCTCAGTATGAGCAGTTGCACCGCTGCATACTTGCTCATAAGTCGGATTGATCGTAAATCCACCTGCATAGCCGGCCGCCGTGCTATACACACCTGGCAGTTCCCAAAATAGTCGTTCCGCTCCCCAGAAACAGCCAACCCCAAACACGGCCTTCTCAAGGTTTCCCGGCACTGGCTCTGCTATAGGATTGCCATTGACGAAATGCATATTTGTAAAACTGACCGACTGACTGCTGCCCACAGCGGCGTTATCGATTGTTGGCAACTCCAGCTTTTTACTAGCAAAATCAAATAACATTATGTAATCCTTACGTTTTTAGTGAGCTATATGGCAGCCCAAATAGCGCATCTATTCTCTGATACTGGCTCATCACACTGCCATCCTATATGGTAGCCTGAGTAAATATTTCAAGCGCTTGGCCTTAGCGTAATAGCTGAAGTTTCAAGCGCCAGAGTACTGTAAAATTGAGACTAGCGCGTCAGGGCAAGCTTTTGTAGTCTTGCGCAAGACTTAGCTCTATGTGCAAAAAGGATAAAGCATGAACTTTAATCTCCCAAATACAAGTAAGCCTTTTCCTATGGCGACCTTCCTGCTCGGCTTGAAACCTATTCATTATGTATTTAAATCAGTAGCTTGTACCAATACTTTAATTAAAAATAGAACTAAGTTAGCGATGCCATTGGCACTGCTGGCCAGCCAAGTTTTTTTGCAAATAATGCAGCCGAGCTCCATCGCACAAAGCCACCAATCTACAGCAGAAACATTAACCGCTGCAGCCACCCCAATAATAGCAACTTCATTCACGGTATCACTCGTTAATACAGCCTCTATTAACAGGCATAATTTCAGCAATCCAAATCAGATAGGCTCATCAGCAAACAACCCTTCTTCTTCAAAACCTAAGCAACTAGCTACCACTATGCCTAACATTGAACCGTTTACTATCCATGTCTCTGACTCTGCTCTTGAAGATTTAGCCGAGCGTTTAGCTCGCACGCGCCTGCCTGACCAGCTTGACAACACGAGTTGGGAGTACGGCACCGACCTTGCCTATATCACTGAACTTATAACGTATTGGCGAGAAGAATTTGATTGGCGAAAACAAGAGGCCGAATTAAATCAGTTTGATCAATTCACAACTGACGTTGAGGGCTTATCTACTCATTTCATACACCAGCGATCCAGTAACGAGGAGGCTATGCCCCTGCTGCTCGTCCATGGTTGGCCGGGATCAATAAGTGAATTCTCTAAAATCATTGGCCCACTAACCAACCCTCAGGAACATGGCCTAGATCCTCTTGACTCTTTTCATGTGGTCGCACCGTCACTGCCCGGTTTTGGTTTCTCCGCAATACCCAGTGAATCTGGCTATAGCCCAGAGAAAATGGCGCATATTTTTGCGCAACTCATGGCGCAGCTGGGATATGAGAAGTTCGCAATAGCAGGCGGTGATTGGGGTGCCATTATCAATCGGCACATGGCAAACACGTTCCCAGACAAGCTGATTGCCCTTCATTCCAACATGCTGTTGGCAGCTCCGCCCACAGACACCACTCAGGAATCTGCCGTTACAGAGGCAGAAGCATCGCTCAGGGATAACCGTCTTGCTTATATGAGAAATGAAGTAGGTTATCAACAAATACAAGGAACTAAACCACAAAGTTTAGGTTATGGATTAAATGACTCGCCGGCAGGTTTGGCGGCCTGGATTGTAGAAAAATTTCATGGCTGGACAGATTTACCGCAAGGCGCAGACGGCGACCTTAACAGCCGACTCAGTAAGGATGAGATTCTCACAAATATTTCTATCTACTGGCATACCCAAACAATAACGTCGTCCACTCGCATCTATTACGAAAACCGCCAGGCACCCCGCCTTAAGGAAATGGACTATATCGACGTTCCTACTGGCGTGGCTATTTTCCCCGCTGATATCTACATAACACCTAAGAGCTGGGCGCAGGCGTCCTATGATATTCGTCATTGGACGGTAATGCCTAGGGGTGGGCACTTTGCTGCACTGGAGGAACCCCAGCTCTATTTAGACGATTTACAGAAGTTCTTTCGCTTGTTTCGCTAACACCTTGTCTCTAGAATTAGCGGTCAGGGCAAACAATAAAAGAACGAAATCATAAACTTAAAGCGCAAAATCATATGACTAAATTAACCAGTAAGAGCAGTAGCAATAATAATAGCAACATGACCGGATTTTTAGGCTGGATAGAGACATCAGGCAACAAACTTCCTGACCCAGTTTTTATCTTCATCTACTGTATCTTAGCCGTTGTTGCCATCAGCGTAATTTGTGCCTTAGCCGGAGTTTCTGCGCCTCATCCAACCCAAGTAGATGCTGCTGGCAACGCTGTTGTGGTGTCTGCAGAAAGCCTACTGTCAGGTAGCAATATCCAACGATTATTGGTCGAGATGCCAGGCACGTTTACCGGCTTTCATCCTTTGGGCTACGTATTGGTGGTCATGCTGGGCGCAGGTGTTGCTGAGCGGTCAGGCTTTTTTGGCACAGCCATGAGTGGCGCAATGTCCAAAGCTCCCATATTTCTGCTAACCCCAGCGGTCGCTCTCATAGGTATGATTGGTAATTTAGCAACCGATGCTGCTTACGTAGTGTTAATTCCTCTAGCAGGTGTCGCCTTCGCCGCCGCCGGCCGCCATCCTATTGCCGGGATAGCCACAGCGTTTGCAGGCGTATCCGGAGGATTTTCAGCTAATCTGTTGCCCGGGCAACTAGATGCCCTGCTGTTTGGAATTACAGAAGCTGCAGCCGAGACCATCTTGCCCACGTGGGATGCAAACATTGCCGGTAATGCCTATTTTATAATCGGCATGACTTTCGTATTCCTACCCGTAATATGGTTTGTCACTGACAAAATAATCGAACCAAAACTGGCGCCTATTAACGTAGGTGAACTAGAAAGCAGTACCGCCGGCGTTATTAAGGATGGTAACGCGCCTTTAAGCGCCAACGAAATCTCTGGTTTAAAGCGAGCCGGTTTAGCTGCTTTAGCCATTGTGGCTCTCTGGGTTTACCTAACTGTCGGCCCTGGGACACCTCTTGTAGATGAAAGCGCTATTCCCCAGGCTCGCTACAATCCCTTATATCAGTCCTTGGTGGCAGGATTTTTCATTTTATTCTTAGCCGCGGGCTGGGCTTACGGGTCAGCTACCGGCTCGGTCACGTCCCACCGCGACATCGTAAAAATGATGAGTGGCGCAATGGGCGACCTTGCTTATTATTTGGTACTCGCTTTTGCTGCAGCTCATTTTGTTGCCCTGTTTAACTGGTCAAATCTCGGCCTGATATTCGCCATCAAAGGTGCAGCGGTATTAGAAAGCTCTAGTTTGCCCGATGCCGCTCTTCTAAGCCTGATCATTGTGTTCGGCTCCATCATTAATCTTTTCATTGGTTCGGCAAGTGCTAAATGGGCACTGCTCGCACCAGTACTAGTCCCTATGTTGATGTTGATTGGTATCAGTCCCGAAATGAGCACCGCAGCTTACCGAGTTGGCGACGGCGCGACTAATATCATTACCCCTTTGATGCCGTACTTCCCATTAATACTTATTTTTTGCCAGCGCTGGCAAAAACAATTCGGCCTCGGCAGTCTGGCGGCGACTATGTTGCCCTACTCCATGTTGATGCTTGGGGCAGGCATTTTAATGACCGTACTCTGGGTAATCCTTGGCATACCCTTAGGACCAAATGCACCGGTGGGCTTTTCACTCTAAGCAAATAAGTCTGCAGGTGCTATCAACATAACGACCACCTTAAGTTTACTTTAGGTGGTCACTGCACAATCACCCTCTAATTTTTCAAAGCCGTAAATAAAGGTTTAAATCATGGCGCCAAACTTAAACACCGGGATAAAATTTTCAGCCGCTACTACTATTCTAAGCATTGCAGTTTTAGCGCTTACAAATGCTACCGCTCAAGAAATTGACTTCCCCGATTCATTCAATGAGCCAATGGCTCTTTTTCCTGAGGCCATGGGCGACTTTCATTTTCCCATTTCATCCGACGTACCACTAGCGCAAAAATACTTCGATCAAGGTTTTCAGCTGATGTATTCCTTCGCCAAAGAAGATGCTGCACGTTCATTTCAGGCATCACACATTGCTGACCCAAGCTGCGGCATTTGTTTTTGGGGTGAGTCATGGGCTTGGGGCTCATACTTAAATGGAGCGATGACAACAGCCCAAGCGCCGCGAGCCTATGGCGCAATGCAACAAGCCTTGGCGCGGATTGATGCTGCTACAATAAAAGAAGCCGACTTAATAAAGAGTCTGCAGTCTCGCTACATCGAAAACTTTGAGCCTGAAACTCGCAGAGATCAAGACCAAGCTTATGCTGATGTGATGGCTGGCGTGGCGGCTAGATATCCAAACGATTTAAACATCAGCACTCTTTATGGACAGTCTTTGTTTTTACTAGAGAAACGCCGAGGCTATAGATCACTAGAAGATCCGAATGTGATCAGGCTACACAATGTCTTGCTAGGCGTTTTAGAAAAAGACATCCGCCATCCCGGAGCCTGCCACTTACTTGTACACGCAACAGAATCAACTACAAAACCAGAGATCGCTGCCCCCTGCGCCCACTACCTCGGAAATTCCATTCCTGGTGCCAGCCATATAAATCATATGCCGAGTCATACCTGGAACGAAATGGGCCTATGGAGCGATGCTGTGCGCTCTAACACTCTAGCTTGGCACTCGGATCAAAAAGCGGCTTTCGGCAAAGGCTTTGCAATTTATCCTACTCATAACTTAACCATGCTCTATTACGCCGCCAGCATGGGCGGCCAAAGTGCAGCCTCTATTCAAGCGGCTAAAGACCTCGCTAAGTTAAATAAAAACACTGCCATGCACGCCATGTCACTAATAAGGTTTGGCCGCTTTGATGAACTAGAGGGAATCACCGAAGCACCCAATGGCGAAATCAATAAAAGCATGTTCGACTTCTCTAAAGCTTATGCAGCGCTAAAGCTGGGTGATATGGATTCTGCAAAACAAACCTTAGCCGAACTTCAAGAGCTCACCGACACCACCGAGGCGAGATTCCGCTTTCACGCAGGCAAGGATATAGTTGGTACGTTGACGGGAATTCTTAGAGGTGAAATTGCATGGAGCGAAGGCAATCTAGAGGAGGCTGCCGCAGCATTTAGAGAAGCCACTGAGTTTTATGACAACTTGAATTACGACGAACCTGAGCCTCTACCATTTTCCCCACGCCATTGGCTCGGCTCTGTGTACATAGAGCTCGGTGCGTACGACAGAGCTCTGGTTGAGTTTCGCCAAGATTTAGACGATCATCCTCATAACGTATGGTCTTTGTTTGGTGTTCAAAAAGCGCTAGCTGCAACAGGAAAATCGGAACGATTCATTGATCAGGATTTGGCAGAGGCGATGGAATACGCTGATATTTGGTTACAAGACACTAAGCATTAGTGAATACCAGGCTTTATATTACGGGGCTGTTATTACCAGCCCTTTTAATATGGCCCTTTTTATAAAGGGCCTTACCACTTCCTTCTTTCGATAACCGCCCTCGCCCTTCTTTATATGCACTTTTCCTTGTCGGCCTGATTCCATTCAGGCGGTTAATTCTAGGATCGCTAAAAACTCCTTATGCAGAATTTCTCGAGGCATTGATGTTGCCAAATAAGCTGCGGATTATCATTTTTTCGTAAAGCTTAACCAGGTCTGCCTGCGATGCAGCAGTCTTTGCATCCCCTTCCTCTAAAGCATTCACTTTGATTAAGGCGTACTGCTGAATAACTAATAAAGGAAGAACCACCCGCTGACGCAAATCAATGCTTTCTCGACTGCTTGGGTTATCCCCTAATAACTCTGTTTGTCCTGACACCTTTAATATCATCTCTTGAGTAAGCTGAAATTCGGCATAAAGGGTCTTCCAGAATTCACCGTACACAGGATGCTCTGCCATATAAGCGGTAAGCTTGTAATTAGCCTTTCTCATGCTTTGCATGCTGTTCTCGAGCAACGCCTTAAAAAACTTAGATTCATTACACAGCCGCTGTAATTCAGGAAGCAAGCCTTCGTCCGCCGCTGACTTAAGCGCTGTTCCTACGCCATAAAAGCCAGGAACATTTTGCTTAAGCTGCCCCCAAGCACCCACGAATGGGATTGCTCTAAGATCTTCAAATTTCAATTCAGAGTCGCCGCCGCGCTTAGAAGGCCGGCTACCAATATTCGACTGCCCATAATAATGCATCGGGCTCATCTGCTCTAAATAAGGCAGAAATAACGGATCACCCTTAAGCGCTAGATATTTTTCTAATGCTTTATCCGCCAGCTTTTGAATCAAAGCCCTTTGATGGTCTGCCAATTCTCGCTCTGGCCGATCGAAAAGGTTGTTTTCGATCCCCGCAGCAAGCAACTGGTGCAGATTGTGTT
This sequence comes from Pseudohongiellaceae bacterium, assembly GCA_047627195.1. GTDB lineage: Bacteria > Pseudomonadota > Gammaproteobacteria > Pseudomonadales > Pseudohongiellaceae > UBA9145. Next base: position 36,482 of record JBLHTH010000009.1, read on the forward strand.
TAGCCGCGGCAGGCGTGCCGTAGTAAGAGCTAATGGTTTGACCCTGCACCGTAACTTGTATCTCATTACTTTCGATCTTTTTACCTAAGGCTGCGTAAAACTTATAGGTGTTGCCCCCGCCGCGCCCTGGAGGCCCACCGCGACCGTCAAAAAATGCCACTTCAACATTGGCAGCTCTGGACACCAAAGTAATATCTTCTTTAGCCTTATAAATACCCCAGTTGGCCATCAGATAACCGCCATCTTTAGTGCCATCAGAAAAGCCCAGCATCACCGTTTGCTTATTCTTACGTCTTGCCAAATGCTCAGCATAAAGAGGCAGATCGTAAAGACGGGTCATATTTGGACCGGCGCCGGCCAAATCTGTGACCGTCTCAAAAAGAGGCACGAGGTCAACAGTAATAGGATCATCAGTCCAGCCCGAAAGTCTGAATAGCGCAATCATGACAGCCATGTCGTAAGCGCCAGAACAGTTACTTATTATGTAACGATGACAACCTAGCTCACCGTTCCTAGCTTGAATGCCCTTAATAGACTGCATTGAGCTTAAGGTGTCATTAGCAAGCTCATGGGTAAGCAAATCGATATTTACATCACCCTTAACCGACAGCAAAACATCGATACGACCTTCTTCGCTCAGTTCACGCCAGCCCTCGGGAAATATATTCGGGTGAGTCTCATCGATATCTAGCAAAATTTTACCTAGTTGCCGCGCATCTTGACGGATATCTAAGCTGGCGAAATGAAAGCCGAAGGCTGCAATTTTTCGTTTAAATGACGCTATCTTGTCGGCATATAACCCCTGATAGCGTTCTTCAACGATCGTCTCTATAGCCGTAAGAGAATCCAATAACTCGTTCACATCGGTATAGCTTAAAGCGCCTTCTTCGGTAAACTCTTTGTAAAATCGCTTTTCGATTATCTCTAGCGATTCTTGCACACCGCTAAAGCTCAATCGCCGTTTAAGATGCCTAACATCGTTGTAATAGCACTCGATGATCAACTCTCTGAGTTTGCGAGCGACTTCCTCGGTGGTTTGTGATGTGACAAAGGGATTGCCATCTCTGTCGCCACCTGGCCAAAAGCCAATACTCACTAACTGATCATTGAAGCCTTCTTCAATTCCTACCTGTTCCGCTAATTCGTCAAGGATATTGCCAATAGTTGGATAAAAAATATTGCTGAGATACCAAGTAAGCTGCACGGCCTCATCTTTAGGGGAAGGTTTTATTTTATTAAAGAAAGGCGTGTTACCAAGTTGCTGCAGCAACGTTCTGGCATCGCCAATATTGTTATCTGTCACCGCATCTTGCAAATCATTGATGATTGCAAGCACTGAGCCTGGATAAAACTGTGTGGGGTGAGCCGTGAGAATCACCCTAGCCGAAAATGATTTCATCACTTCGCGCATTGAATCCATAAGAGAATCGGACGAAACCCTTTCAATCAACTTACGCAGCTGATCTCGGCTTTCTGTCTGATGAATTTGGTCGTACGCTGCGTCTTCTAACGCATCAACGAGAACGATTTGGCGCTCGATGTATTGAATGACTTTAAATAAAAATTGTACTTGCTCTTTCTCACCAAAATCAGGGCGGTGTAGGGCAAAGAACCCCTCGATGATCTCAGTGGGGTTCAACCCCTTATTCAAACCCTTGGTGCTAGCTTCATCTAATAAAGGTATAAACAGACCCGTTTGCTCTATGGCATCAAGCGGCAATGTAAGAAATAAACCGTTATAAAGCTGATATTTCAGTTCAACTAAATTCTCATAAGCTTCGATGGTTTTTTGGGGCATTGTTAGGCCTCTGGTTAGTTCTTAAGTTATTTCTTAAGTAAGCTCTTAAGTATTTTTTAAGTAAGCTCTTAAGTTAATTCTTAGGTTAGGTTTTAATTATCAATCCGCCAAGCGGCAGTTTAGCCGAGCACAGTATACTCAATTAATAGAGCAACAACGCAATCAGTCCTTCCCGAATTGATTAGGCTTTGGTTAAATGCGATGGAAAGGTTCTGCCCTCTATTAATTGTCAAAAAAACACTGGACACCCAATGATTAAGTCAATTCGCCACAAGATTACTGCCCAGCTATCTATCTTAAGCTCGCTGGCATTTGGCCCATTAGCCTTACTAAGCTCTAGCGGTTTTGCTGCGGTGAACAACGAGGCCGCGAGTCAGAGTAGCCCATGGGTCTGGAATCTAGTGATAGCCCTAATCGTCATCTCCGCCACTCTTGCCAGCGCTGCATTGTGTATTGCCGCTTATAGAAATTGGCCACAAAAGGGCTGGCGCTTAGGCGCTTTAGCCCCTGTCGGAGTTCTCGCGCTAATACTAGTGATAATCGCCTTCGCTCGATTAGGTGACAATATTAGTCATGAACTATGGCCGCTGGAGATATTTGCGTGGGCCATGCTCAATATGATCTATATGGTGGGGTTGATGACCACGAAACGAATATTTGAGAAAGCCGACGCTCAAGCGACTGCGCCATAACTGGCTGGGTTAAAGTTTAATCTTGGGATTGAGCTTCTTGCCAGGCTTCGAAGCCGCCGTCTAGGCTGTAAGAACTCGCGAAACCTTGTTCCGCAAAATAGGCGGCAGCGCTTTGGCTCATATTGCCATGATAGCAACAGACTATTAAAGGCTGGTCCAAATCAGCCACCGCCATAAAATCCTGCACGTTGTCATTGTGAACATGACGAGCATCGCTGATATGGCCTTGGCCAAATGCTTGCTCATCGCGAATATCGATCACCTGAGTCGCCG
>JBLHTH010000010.1:0-39161 GCA_047627195.1 Pseudohongiellaceae bacterium
TGTACACATTAGTGGTTACCCCGACTGCTAACTCCACCACCCCTATGACCGTTAACGTGGCCGCAGGCGTTGCTACTGCTAACAGCAATGCAGTGGCAAACGCCGCTGCGACTCAATCCAACCAGGTAGTCGATACGCTAGCACCGACAGTTACGTCAGTGACGTTGGTGCCAATCGGCGGCACAGTGGTCGCAAACGAGTTGAATACGACCAATACTCATTTGGCGGTGAGTGCCACCATCGCAGCCGGCCAAGCCACAGGCGGTAGCGCGGTAATGAAGGTGAACGGTGCTGTGATACTGACGGATACCACGATCCTAGCTGACGATACGTCTGTTAATTTTACCACCTCAGATGGATCACCGACCAACGCTGAACTGCAGGCGGCGATTGCTGCCGGTGGAGTGGTGACGGTGGAGGTGACAGATGCAGCGGGAAACATGACGGCAAGCTCGGTTGCAAACCCAACACTGGTGGTGGATTACACAATTCCGACTACATTCACCTACAGTGCGTCAGCAGCGACAACAACAGGGACTGTAACCGCAACATTCAGTGCTAACTTTACGGGCACGATTGGTCTTTATACAGACGTGGCGGGAACGTATCCATACAAACCCGTTATACCTATCACTAATACCACTTCAGGCTCAGTATCCTCAATAAATCCTGGTGTACAAATAAAGGTTTTTGTTGTGATTAAAGACGCCGGTAATGCAATCGTAGGCGACGTAAGACCAGTTATTCTAGGAATAGCTGGTGCGAGTATTATAAACGGCTCCGGAGATAGTGAAATCATATTTGGTTTTGAAGCTGCAAGTACGATTAACGCAGGCGGAGGTGATAATATTATTATTGGTGGAACCGGTGTCGATAACATCAATACTGGAGACGGTAATAATATAATTCTAAATGGTGCTGGTGCCGATGTCATATTTACTGGTAGTGGTAATGACCACATTACTAGCGGAGCGGGCGTAAAGACGATTAATAGTGGCGCTGGCAATGACATCATATCGGGAGGCGCCGCTGCTGACGTTTTGACCGGTGGTGATGGTGTCGACATTTTAACCGGTGGCGCCGGTGCTGACATTTTCGTCTTCGCTTCGAATGATATCGATACTACAGCCGGCGCAGTAATAGACATCATCACTGACTATGGCACGGGTGGTGCAGATAGCATCCGTGGCTCATGGGGTGTGGGCTCTGCTGCTAGTTACTTCAACAACACGGTGGCAGCCGCTGACCTTGCAGCATTGTTGTTAGCTGCTGATACAAAATTGGATGGCACTTTTAAATACTACGTTGGCCAAGTTGGCGCAGACAGCTATTTGGTTACTGATAGCGATGGCATAGGCTACACCGATGTTATCAAGTTGGTAGGCTTTGACGCGGCAAGTTTCGCGGTAGGACAAATCGTTGCCTAATCTCCTCAGGAGAAACTCTTTGGTAGATCGGCAAGCACGTGGCACCTTGTAGATATTGGAGCAATCTAAACTATGAGTAGGGTATTGACAAGTTAACCACTAAAACCTAAAAAATTTCCTTCAATTACAGCCTATAACGCCACTGCCTTTTCCCAAGACGCAAAAGCACGCAAGCGAAAGTATCGATAGTTTTCGGCTGACACTAAATGCCGACCCAGATTGAACAAGTTGTAAACCGCAGCATGAGTGCTCAAAAAACGTTGAGCTTGATGTATCGATTTAAGCTTACGCATCTCCCGCTCTCTCACTTAAGTTGGTTCGTGCCATAACTCACATCGGTTGTTAACGTGCTGCATCGTATCGTGAATGGTTTCAGGAATAAGCATCCTGTGAGCCATACCCTAACGTCTGAGCTTATCAGTTACGATCTTTTTAGGGTCGTCTTTATGCTTACGCAATAACCGCTTAAAGAAACGCTTTGCAGCCTTTCCAACTCGCCTTTTCTGCAAGAGCACATCAACCACTTAACCGACTTGATCAACGGCTTTCCACAGGTAATGCTGCTCGCCATGGACCTTCGCGAATACCTCATCAATGAAGAACGTATCGCCATAACCTTGATGCTTCCGCCTTAATCTCTGGGCGTAATTCGACCCGAACTTGTTGCACCAGAGGCGAATCGATTCATAACTTACAGAGATACCTCGCTCGGCCAATAGATTTTCGATATCGCGATGACTGAGGTTAAAGCGGTGATAGAGCCAGACGGCGTACTGGATGATTGCAGCTGGGAATCGGTGGCGCGTGTAGGTATTTGATTGTTTCATGCGCCAAATTCTAGCAGTTTGTTAAATCTTCTCTAGTCTCATATATATCAACATTTAGATCGTTATCGCCCAGCAATATTAGAAGCGGCTGATCGAGGTTATTGTAGTCGTCAAAAGCTTTGGCTAGAAGATTCTTCTCCACAAGCTCATAACGCTCTAAAATAGGTCTAATTCTTTATAAATCAGAAAAATAGGGACTTAAAAAGAATTACTGAGAAATGAATTTGGCGGAAGAGGCAGGAGTTGAACCCACCAGGCCTGTCTTAAACAGACCTCACCGAGTTTGAAGTCCGGGCACCCCACCGGGGATGATACTCTTCCGCCGCGAAGTTTAGCATGATCAGGAATTGGAACACTAACCTGTTGTAAGCTGCGCAAAAGGAGCTTTAAGGCACCTTATTTAATCCCCAATCGTATGAGGTGTAGCGTAGTCGCAAATTATTGGCCGATACGGCACTGCGTGCCTGCGCCCCCAACTCCAGCTCGTTTTGGTAGTCAGCTAAAAACTCAGCCAAAGTGTTGTAGCCGTTCCAGCCTTTTTCAAAATCTTCTTCATACCAATCAAATATTTTTGACAGATAGAAGCGTCCGTTCGAGAAGTAATTTCGCTCACTATCTGACATAAAACGCCGAGTATTTTTATCTAATAGTTGGTCTAAGTTATCCGCTGTAAAAGCCTCCGCCCCCAAGGCAGGACAGCCTATAGCAGCGCAGTTAACGGCAAAATGTATTCGAGGTTCGTTGTATCGACCCCAACCCCTAATCATTTCATGCTCGACATCATCAAGAGATACTTGCCCTCCAAACAGCGAGACAATTTGCTGGCTCCAAGGGGAGTTAAAAAAGGAGCCCAAATCCTTAATTGAATCCAATTGCGGATATTCGCTAAGGATGAACTCAACAGTCCAAGCGTTATAGGCGTTGATGAGAAAAGCCAGCTGCTCAGCATAGCTCCACTTTTCAAAAACCTCCTTTTTAACGCTTGCAACAGCTTCCAGATAACTACTCAGCTGGGTTCGATTTGCCAACATCCCTTCATAGTTTACCTGCGTCGCACGGCCACCACGAAGCTCAACGACATTATCTTTGAGCAGTTGATCCCATTGGCTATGGTCGAAACTGGCAAAAACCGTCGAGCTAAACGCGATCAACAAAGTGCTTATGATTAATCTAATATTCATCTTTGATCCAATATAATTCAAAATCTTTAGTGAACTTTATTGCTAGTAAAAACTGCTTGGCAGTCACGGCTAAACCCAAAAATAGTCTGCTATTTCTTTGGTGCTCGGTCTCATATTTCAGCCTATTCAGTCCCAGCAAAATGAAGTATGCTGCCGCTATAACTATGATTTTTAAGAAAATAAAAGACCCAAAACTGACTGAAAAAATTATTTAGATCCACTAGTCTGACTCTATATTTTCGACATTCTACCTATAAGAAAGCTTAAACTGGGATTTCTTTCATTGGCGTTGACCTAAGTTACATTCAAGCTTAGCGCTGAAGCCTGACAGATCCTAAACGGTACAAAGGCAAACTGCCGATAACACGGCGGTGGAGAGCATCATGCAATACGCGCAAATAACTGGTTGGGGTAAATGTCTGCCACCGACAATACTTACCAATAAAGACCTAACAACCTTCATGGATACAACTGACGAGTGGATCACCAGTCGAACAGGTATTCGAGAGCGACGAATATGCCATTGCAACTTTTCAGATATGGCTCTAGTCGCGGCTAAAAGGGCCCTAGCGGCGGCAAACCTAAAACCAACAGATATTGACCTAATCTTGTTGGGAGCTCTCACCAATGATAGCTATTGTCCAAACACCGCCTCAATAGTTCAAGATGCGCTCGGCGCGACCAATGCCGCCTCAATAGATATTAACTCTGCCTGCACTGGGTTTTTATACGGCCTTCATATCGGCACCAACCTTATAAAAGCGGGGGCCCACAAAAAGGTTCTTGTTATTGGTGGTGAGTTCATCAGTCACTATATGGATTGGAGTCGCCGCGAGGTTGCCGTGCTGTTTGGCGACGCCTGCGGAGCAGTGGTTTTAGAGGCCACTGATGAGCCTGTGGGACTAATTGCATCCAAAATTGGCTGTGACGCAGAAGCAAATCATGCAATTGAAATCACTAATCTCGGCTCTGCATATAACAAAAATTCAGAGGACTTCCTTTATAACGGCTGGAACTTTGAAGGCCAAGAGGTATTTAAACGTGCAGTTAAAGCGATGTCCCAAGCCGCAGGCGAAGTTTTAAAAGAAGCGGGAATTACAGTCGACCAGGTAAACCTAGTTGTACCTCACCAAGCAAATAAAAGAATCTTAGACGCATTGGCGAAAAGAATAGGTATACCCGAGGATAGGGTGTTTGTTAATGTTCATAAATATGGCAACACTTCCGCCGGCACTATCCCTGTAGCACTGACAGAGTCGCTGGAAGAAAATCGAATTAAGCCAGGCGATTATGTACTGACGGCCTCTTTTGGTGCCGGCCTAACTTGGGGTGCAGGACTTATTAAATGGGGTGATCGAACCAGGCCATTAGCGGAATCTGATGCGCAGCTGCCGCCATGCAATCAGACGGCACTTGAGATATTAGAGCCAAGCATTAAACGGTATGCCAAGTACCGGGCTCGTACCCAACAAACGTAAATCGGTTTAAATTGTGGTTGTTTGCGATAAATAGATGAGGAGGCTTTTTCATCTACTTATCGCACCGACAATTTTCTTGGCAACAACTCAACTCACAGGCTAACGATGCTTTCATTAACACTGCTTTTTTGGGCAACAATCACCGCCTGCCTCATTTCATTCTGGTGGCAAAGCGATAAGATAAAGAGCCTAGCGTTGGGCTATGTCTACCAGTACTGCAAAGATCAAAATCTACAATTGCTAGATCAAACTATGGTGCTTAAAGGACTTTGGCCCTACCGTGACGACAAAGGCACTCTTCGACTGCGCCGGCGCTACAGCTTTGAATTTGCATCCACCGGCCAAGACCGCTATCAGGGAGTCATAAGTCTCGCTGGAATGCGGCTACTCAGCTTAGATTTGGATGCCCATATAATTCCAGATGAAATTGATCATTGAGAAAACTTATTACTTGCGCCTTGCGAACACGATCTCAAGTCCCCACCGCTGCGCGCAGACGTGGATAGAATAGCAACAGGGCCACAGCTCGAGCGACAACGAAGAGCACCATCGCCCACCACAGGCCTAGCATAGCGAAAGGTTCAATAAACAATTTACACGACACTAAAAAAACGACTATAGAAAGCATGGCAGCGTGGCGCATTTCCCGCGTGAACGCTGCGCCTATAAATATGCCATCCAATTGAAATGCCGCAAAAGACAGAAAAATATAAATTCCTGCCAAGGGTAAAAATTTAGCAGCCTCAAGCCGTACAGCGGAGATATCTGTTAACGCTGCAATTAAAAACCCGCCGAAAAACCATAGCGCAGCCGCTAACATCAAAGCGGTAAAAGCAGCAAGAATAGTTGATTTTTTAACGGCGGCATCGAACAGTGCATGCTCTTTGGAACCCCGCGCTGAACCTACTAAAGATTCCACGACGAAGGCATAGCCATCGAGGAAAAAAGCAGCAAATGAAATTAACTGAAGGAGAATATGATTTGCCGCCAAGCTGACATCTCCAAAGCTCGCACTTTGATTAACGAAATACGCAAACGAAAACACTAAAATAAGAGTGCGGACCATAATATCCGCGTTCGCGGAAAGAAGTTTTAAAAAAGCGGCACGATCTCGTAATTTCTGTATTGGTAAAAACGCTGCCCTACAAGTGTTTCGCTTGGCCAGCTCTCTAAAGATAAGCACACTGGCAAAGACAACCGTTACCCATTCTGCTATCACTGTACCGAGCGCAATTCCTTGCGCGCCCCAGCCGAGAAATCCGGCGAACCATATATCTAAAGCCATATTTAGACCATTCAGAAACAGTTGCACGACTAATAGCTGTCCGCTGTTGCCCAGACCTATGAGTAGGCCCATGAGTGCAAACGTGCATAAAGTAGCTGGGGCGCCCCATATACGGATTGAAAAATAACTTTGCGCCACTTGCTCCACTGACTCGCTTCCATTGAGCATGGAAAATGCCACTTGCTTGATCGGCCACTGCAGCAATATAAGGATTAGCCCAAGGCATACGGCGAGCAATAGTGATCTCGCCAAAACCGCTCTAACCTCTTCCTGATCGCCGGCGCCATTAGCTTGAGCGGCAAAACCGGTGGTCCCCATCCGCAGAAACCCAAACCCCCAATAAACAAATGAGAAAATCAACGCCCCAAACGCAATAGCGCCTAAATCTTGCGCTGTGCCAACATTTCCAATTACCGACGTGTCTACTAGCCCCAACAAAGGCACAGACGCATTAGCCAATATAATGGGCCAAGCCTTCTTCAAGAGATAATCGTAGCTAATGCTCTGGGGTGCTAACATCTAGTCTGCTTCTGAGAAAAAATTTTCACTTCCGAGGGACAACCTTAGCAAGTACACTAAAAACTAAAGTAGCACTCAATTAACTAAAACCAATCAACAAGGTTAAGCAATGATTTTACTTCATCACCTACGCATAGGTCGTTCTATTTTTACGGTATGGCAATTGGAAGAGTTCGGCGTTCCATACGATTTAAAAGTCTACCACCGCGACCCAGCAACGTTTAAGGCACAGGACGATTTAAAAGCCGTTCATCCTTTGGGCAAATCTCCGGTGATCGAAGACGGTGAAATAATGCTATCAGAGTCCGGCGCTATCACTACTTATTTACTGGAAAAATTCGATCAGGAAAACAAACTGTCTCCCCCTCGATCAGACTTGGCTAGGTGGGCAAAGTATACTCAATGGCTGCACTATCCAGAGGGCTCTGTGTTTCTGCCGCTGTTAGTGAAAATGCTGCTTGCACGCTCCGGCCAAGATCACGTCGCATTCACTCCCTTTAGTGAAAAAGAGATCAAGTTACATTTGGAGCACATCGCCGCTCAACTAAGTGACAATGAATTTATCTTAGGCGATGAGTTCAGCGCCGCTGATTTTGGCATAAGCTATGTCGTCTCTATGGCAAAACGCCTTGGTGTTCTTGACCCTTACCCGACTTTAAATGCCTATCAAGAACGAAATCTTTCTAGACCTGCTTATCTTCGGGCCGTAGAACGTGCGGTTGAATAAGAGATGATTTGACGACCGATAGCGGTTAGACTAGTTTTTATCAACCGCTTATTTGACGGCACTGCATTTACAGTATCATATTTACGGAACTGTATTTGCGGTACCGGTTTGACGAGATTTTGTTTGACTGTTCTTTTTTTGAAAACACAGTTAAAGCATAACGACAGCGGACACAAGCCGCGAGGTGAGGACACTACAATGACCGAGTCAAATTCCACTCAACAGACAATACCGCCGGAACCTGGGCTGCTTGAGACTAGCGTCAATATATTTACCTCGCCAACGGAGGCATTTTGCGCTTTACAAAAAACTCCAAAAAAACTCTTCCCCCTCCTCCTTGTTCTAATTTTCAATGCCTTAGTCCTTACCTGGTATTTCAGCATAGTGGATTATAGCTGGTTTGTAGACGACATACTTAGCGCTCAGAGTTTCAGCGAAGAAGAACGAGCAGACGCTAGAGAAGGCATGATGGCCTTGTCCATTAACACGTTTGCCATGTTTGGCGTTTTGGGCGGATCGGTCGCGATTATCGCAATCAATCTACTTCAAGCGGCTTATTTAAGCTTAGTTGCCGCTCTACGAGGGGATGAGTATAAATTTGCACATTGGTTTTCATTGGCATGCTGGGCTGGGTTGCCAATGCTACTCACTGTTGCAGGGTCTGTGGTGACAATCCTGCTATCTCCGAACGGTCAATTAAGCCCCTACGATCTTGATCCCTTAACCCTTTGGAATTTAGGGGTTGTCTCTGCTAACACCAGTGTCCAAGGATTGGCTCAATCGCTTAGCCTAAGCACTTTTTGGGGTATCGGCTTAATGGTACTTGGCTATAGACAATGGACTAAAACCAGCTGGCTTCGTGCAGCCATTACAGTTCTTTCGCCTTACCTATGCGTAGTAGGCATTTGGGCTGTTATAGCATTTAGTTAAGATTAACTGTGTTAGTTTTATTGAATAGACGAAATGTTGAAGTAACTTTCCCCTCTACATTTCGTCTAACTACGTGGACAGCATAATAAATGGACGCTTGGTAATGGATTTCAAAAAAATCGGTTTAATCGGCCTTATCGCTTGCGTTGTGATAGCGCTGCCTTTTGTTAATCGCACTGTCTTTGGCACAACCGCGAAAGAAGTCAATGTCTCAACACTATCGCAAAGAGTCATCAGCCCCTCTATTTTAGCCTCGGGCTTCTTAGCGCATGAAGAAGAAGTCATGCTCAGCTCCGAAGTTATCGGAAAAGTAAAAGACCTTTATGTTGAAGAAGGTGATGAGGTCACTCAGGGGCAGCTTTTACTTCAAGTCGATGATATCAATTTTATTGCCAGTCTGGAGCAGGCTCAGGCTAGCGTACGTATCAACACTATCGATATAGAACGCCAAGAAGTTAGAATCCAAAATTTGGACCGTCAGTTTGAAAGAAGCAGAAGTCTTCACGATAAAAATATGATTGGCGATGATGAATTCGACAGCATCAGCAATCAACTAGACTTAGCACGCATCGATTTGAAATCATCGCGGGAGCGTTTAACTCAGGTAGATGCACAGCTAGATCAAGTCAACGACCAGCTAAGCCTAACCAGAATAGTCTCCCCAATAAACGGCGTTATCACCAGCCTTGATATCAAAGTAGGTGAGACAGCGATCGCCAGTGCAACGAATATTCCCGGTTCGTCGTTGATGACTATCGCCAACCCTGCCAGTATATATACGGAAGTTCTTGTCGACGAAGCCGACGTTGCCAATATTCAAATAGGGCAGCGCGCAGAGATTGTTGCAATCGCTTATCCTGATCAACCCATGCTCGGTGAAGTTAGATACATAGCCAACACCGCCAAAATAGCACCCGGGCGGCAGGGATTAAGCTTTACTGTTAAATTAGAAATCATTGATGCTGGCGATGTAGTGCTTCGCCCTGGCATGTCTTGCCGCGCCGAAATATTTACCCGTCAAGACCAAGAAGTCGCAGCTATACCTATCCAAGCCATTCTTTTTGAGGAAGATCGCGCGGCCCTTCGATCTGAGCATTTTATTTTTGTTAATGACAACGGGATAGCACGTAAAACTAAAATTGATGTAGGGCTCTCCGACGACGAATTTCAGGAGCTTATAAGCATCATAGACAGCAATGTCGAGATTATTGTAGGCCCCAATCAAGAGCTGCGGCATTTACTTGAAGGCGACCGCATCGATACCACACGCGTTGACTAATATCTCACCTCGTCTGAACGGGCCCAAAATGGCACTAATCGAATTACAAGAGATCACTAAGTACTATGAGATGGGCTCTCAGACTGTGAAGGCATTGGATGGCATCACCATCAACGTAAATCAGAATGACTACCTAGCCTTTATTGGCACGTCAGGTTCCGGCAAATCCACCATGCTCAATATCCTAGGCTGCCTAGACAAGCCCACCTTAGGTCAGTACTTCCTCAATGGAAAAAACGTAGAGGCACTTGATCAGAACCAGCTTTCCGAGATTCGTAATTTGGAGATTGGCTTTATTTTCCAAAGTTTTAATCTGCTGCCGAGGACCAGCGCACTCGGTAATGTCATGCAACCCCTGATTTATCGCAACATTAATTTAAGGCAGCGCAAAAAAATGGCTTCTGAGGCTCTGGCACGAGTAGGCCTTGCCGACCGGGTCGACCACCTACCAAACCAGCTATCCGGTGGCCAGCGTCAGCGTGTAGCCATCGCTCGGGCGCTGGTAACCAGTCCTTCGATATTGTTAGCGGATGAACCAACAGGCAATCTTGATTCTCGAACTACCGTCGAAATCATGCAGTTATTCGACGAACTTCACAAAGAAGGCCAAACCTTGATTGTGGTTACTCACGAAAACGAAATCGCGCGTCACTGTCATCGCGTTGTGGAAATGAAAGATGGCAAAATATTCAGCGATAGCAGCACTCAAGAAGGAGCAAGCGTCTTATGATTTTTTCACTACTAGAGAGCTTTCGCTCAGCCTTTGCTTCGATTATCGCCCATGGCCTGCGTAGCTTTTTAACAACACTAGGAATAGTCATTGGCGTGGCAAGTGTTATTGCAGTGGTTTCAGTTACACAGGGAATGAGCGCGTTTATTGGCGACACGTTTGCATCGTTAGGCTCAAACAGTTTAACAATTGAATCAGACACTCCCCGCGAAGATCAAATGAAGGGTATCCGAGCACGGCTAACGTCAGAGGATCTCGAATTAATTGAAAAGCGCGCAGAAGGTATCGCGCTCATTACTCCCATTTTATTTGCCAACCGCACCTCACAAATAAAGTTTGGGTCACAAACCGCTTTCAGCCAGATTATGGGAACAACCTATGCGTTTCAAGACATCGCCCAGTACTACGTCGCACGAGGCCGGTTTATTGCGCCGAGCGATAATTCAACACGCCGCCGAGTAGTGGTGATTGGTAACAAAGTGCGAGAAAACCTAGATCTCCCGGAAGATCCTATCAGCGAGTATGTAGAAATTGGTGGCGAGTGGTTCAAGGTAATCGGCCTGCTGGAAACTAAAGGTGATCTTATGGGCTTTAGCCAAGACGATATGGTGATGATGCCATACACCACGATGGGAAGTCTGCAGGGCAATCAGGCGCGAACTGATATACAGATTCAACTTAGCCTTGCTGAAGATGCTGACCTTGAGGTGGTCACTGCGCAATTAACTTCGATACTCAGGGATTCTCACGATTTGAAAGGCAATGAAGAAAATGATTTTGAAATCTCGACTTCAGAGCAGCTAATGGAAACCTTTGATACCGTGATCAACATGGTGACAATAGTTATCGGGGGTATAGTTAGCATCTCTCTGCTAGTTGGCGGAATCGGCATCATGAATATCATGCTGGTTTCGGTAACCGAACGCACGCGGGAGATCGGCATATGCAAGGCAATCGGTGCCAAGCGCCACCATATACTGCTGCAATTCCTTATTGAAGCACTGCTGTTATCTCTCTTGGGCGGTCTTATCGGGCTTGCACTGGGCTACGGCATAGGCACGCTGATTTCCAGCAGCATCCCTGGCTTTCCGCCCGCTAGCATCCCTTTTTGGTCGATTGCTCTCGCCCTTGGCTTTTCAGGCTTTGTGGGTGTGCTATTTGGCATTCTGCCTGCTGCCAAAGCCGCTAATTTGGACCCTATTGACGCTTTACGGTACGAATAAGGTTACATGCTGTCTATGATGGGATGAACCGCCGATGACTCGTGTCACAAAATTGTGCTAATCTCGGGTTCAAATTCACAGCAGACTTCTAAGCAGTAGCCTTCTATCGTGTTTAAAAATGCAGCTGACCGTATACCGGTCCTTTTAATCTTGGCATTTAGTGCCGTCGACTTCCTTGTATATTTCTTAGTAGAGAACCCTTATTTTTTGGGGCTCTACTTTTATGTGCTTATTATTCCTAAGTCTCAGGTATGCGCTTGGAATCATCATCATCAACATACACCTACTTTTAAGGCTACAGTCCCTAATCGAATACTTGAGTTTTTCTATGCTTTACACACCGGAGTCACCACCAACCTGTGGGTGCTGCATCACGTGTACGGGCATCACATGAATTATCTTGACCAGTCTAAAGATGAAAGCCGGTGGAAGCGAAAGAGCGGTCAACGCATGGGCGAGTTGGAGTACAGCCTGAATGTAACGGCAACGGCCTATTATCGAGGCTATCTAGTAGGTAATAAATATCCGAAAGAGCAGCGGACATTCGTTATTTTTTCAGTGATTACTTTCTCAATAGTTGCACTTTTAGTAGCTTATAACCCTGTACCCGGTTTATTAGTCTTTGCACTTCCTATGGTAATGGGCTTGTTCATGACGGCTTGGGCGACTCATGACCATCATGCGGGACTGGACACAGATAGCCACTTTGAGGCGTCATACAACAATTTAAACCCTTGGTATAACAGGCTTACCGGCAATTTGGGTTACCACACTGCGCATCACTATAAGCAAGGAATTCATTGGTCTAAGTTACCTAAGCTACATGAGAAAATAGCCGATCAAATTCCTGACCACTTAATTGCGAGAAACCTAGTTTAAACCAGGCTTTAAACTAGGCCTTAAAGTTAGTAAAAACGTTTTACAGCCTTCAAATTATTCTCATAAAAAAACCGGCACCGCTCACCCCGCTGCCGGTCTTTATTTTACTGTTCGGCTAAACTAAGCGCCCGCTCAAATTACTCAACACTTAAGATATTAATGTCACTATTGGTCGTCTCCAAATAGACACGGCTGCCACCTCCGTTAATATCACCCTGACCGACGATGTTACCTCTATCATCCTCCTGAATAGTCAGGGGAAAGTCTGTGTAGATACGATAATCACCACGGCCCCGCCGCGAAACTTCTAAGTCTGCATAAATCGAAGCCTGCATGCTACTAGGAATCCTGACTGTTACATCACCACCCGCAGTTTCAAGCTCCACTTCTCCCGCTCGAGGATTATCACTTAACACAAGCTCAGCATCGATACGCCCGCCAGCGGTGTCAGCGCGAATAGGCCCGACGCTTTTTCTAATAATGATACTGCCGCCTGAGGTATCGGCGTCCACCGAACCATTACTTTTCTCGACTGTGATATTACCGCCTGAAGTGTCCGCCTGAACACTGGTTTCGCTGCCCTCTAGGATAATGTTGCCTCCAGAGGTATCTGCAATTATGGGTCCTATGGCCCAAGCCGCCCGAATAGTGCCGCCCGAGGTATCAAGTTCTACTCGCCCAGCCCCTCGTCCAACGTCAATATTTCCGCCAGAGGTATTAGCATACATATCTCCCTGTACATTGCCGATAGAGATCCCACCACCGGACGTATCAGCAATCACGTCGCCCGTAACATTGCCAATGGTGATTCCACCGCCAGAGGTATCCACTTCAACGTTACCGTCAACGTCCTGAATGTCAATACTTCCACCGGAGGTATCAGCTTTCACATCACCGCCGCTGATTTTGCCAATTTGAATACTGCCACCACTTGTATCAACGGTAACGTTGCCGCTTAACTCAGCGACATCTATTGCGCCACCCCCAGTATCAAGCTCTACATTGTATTGCGTAGGCACGGACACCCTGAAACTGATGTTGGAGCGGCGTGATCCGAAGAAGCCTAGTCCTTCAGATTCAGCAGTAACAGAGATACTGTCTCCCTCTTGCACCACCTTCACTTCAAAGCCGTCAGTATTCATTACGCGCACCAGCACCTGGTCACGGCCCCAAGATTCAACTTTTATTGCACCGGCATCGCTATCTATTACCAGTGTTCCTCCTGAGCTAACATCAAATTCTTGTTCGATGTCATCGTTAGCCGCTTGAACTACCGATGACAATGTAAAGACAAGGGCTATAGCACTTAGCTTCAATTTTGGGCTCAGCAAATGAGACATACTCTTAACCTCTTATGGTTCAAATAAGGTACAAACTAAATAAAATAAATTACAACGTAATACTATTATTCTCTGCCTGCTCGACAATAGACCTCGATTGATTGCGGATATATTCGCTGCTATCCGCGTTCATCTGCACCCTAAATACTCCGAGAGTTTGTTCGTCACGGTATGGCATAAGCGCGTTGAACGCTTCAATACGTACACCAGAATTTACATCTTTTTGAAGAGCTAAGCGCAGCGCATCCCTCACCCGCTCCTTATCGCTCAAAGCAACGAGAGAGCGCACTGCTTGATATCGCACGCCTGGATTTTGATCGTTCGTTAGCACATAAATTAATGCTTCATAAACCTTGTCCCCGCTTACAACAGGTTGCAGGGCATTAATTGTATCAAGCCTGGACGCACTATCAATGTCATCCTGCAAAGCCACTACCATCAGCTGGTTAATTTTTGGATCTGCAACATTACCGCTAAGCCGAGTTTCTGAGGCTAGTGAAAAAGACAAATCAATATCGCCAGTCGCGGCATCATAATGATTCACTTTCAATTTATAGATATCAAAATCCGCATCACTTATCAGAGCTAGTGGCGACTCGTTGCTATCTTGTGCCGCACTTAGAAGAAGTTCATCAGGGACTTGTGAGTTCGAACCATTATCCGGAGACGCAACCATAACACCCAAGACAAAAGTCATTGCCATAGCGGCGCCTTGAAATGCGACGCTGAAAGGCCGCTGAGCTAGACCAGACAACCACTTTTGGACCGAAAGTCCAGAGCGCGACGCCTTCTGTAAATTTCGGCGCAGCAGCCAACGGTTACCGTCTAGCCGTTCCTGTTCAATTAGTGGCTGCGTGCCAACGGGAAACGACTCATCGAATCGTATTTCATCATCGAGCAATTGCTTGAGTGATTCATTGACGATCAACAGCTGTTCAAACTCGCGTTTTTGAGCATCATCCCACCCGCCGTAAAGGTAGTCTAATACCAAGAACTGCTGCCGTTCTTTTGTATCTGGAATAGTCATAAAGTAACCTTTTCTAGTGATATTCCGCTAAGCGCTCTTTTAATTTGTTTCTAGCTCTAAACAGAACCACCTTGACTGAACTTTCTGTACACGACATGACTTCGGCCGCCTCTTTCAGCTTAAACCCTTGCTGATGGCACAAGACAAAGGCGATTCGCTCGGTATCAGACAGCCTCTTCATTGCCTTATTAATTTCTGAGCTAAGCTCACTATCCAAGACGTTCAGCTCCGGTGAGCGTTTGTCCGTATACTGCTCAGCTTGTTCGTATTCGGCCTGCACAGCCGCCATTTTTTGCCATGTTCGCTTTAATTTTCGCCTATTGGACAAAGCAGTATTTACCACGATTTTATGAACCCACGTGCTAAATTTGCTCTCCATCTTAAAATTCGGCAATGCCTTATAAACCGCCATCATCGCATCTTGATAGATATCATTAGCATCATCAGGGGTATGAGCGAATCCGGCGGCCACTGCCAGCATTTGGCGTTCTAGCAGGCGCATAAGCCTTTCAAACGCAGCAACATTGCCAGTCTGTGCAAACCTAACCAACTCATCCTCGGTTTCCTTTAACAAGGAAGCCCCCTCTTCAAGCACAAATATAATTATCTAATTTAAACATTAGAGTCACCAATAGCCAAAAAGGTTAACAAGAATCTTTATATTAGCGTTCAAATCAGGAAACAGGAGATTAAGGCAATAAGAGGATAGCGATGAAGACAGAGTCTAAATGGCCTGTGGACTAGGCGGGGCACACTAAAACCTCACTAAAGCCGCTGAGAGGGCTCTAGTTTAGCGTCCGCTGCGTTGACGCGGCGCAAACTGACACTTAAGGCGCCGAGCCAAGCGGCGTTGCTGCCTGCGCTCACGCAATCCCGCCTGCTCTTTCTCGCTCAGTGATTCAAAATACTTAACTGCGGCGATACGTCGCGCTTTGCGCTCTTGCTTGATCAGCTGGGCCAGTTTTTCTGTTTCTCCTAGCTCTTGCGCAACCTCCTCAGAGAATACAAGCGCAGAATCATCCTGAGCCAACAAAGGCTGAGAAATGAGAGCCGCAGAGGCCATAATAAGTGATGCTAAGCCGAAAATTTTCATGCGCTATTCCTTGTTTGGTAACTGACATTTGAAGTCAGACCTTAGCCATTTAATTCTTCTTGCTTGCTTAAACGCCTTCAAATTAAACCGGTTTACATGGAACTTAAAACTCATTGCATACTTTTAGGCTACATCAACAGAGTCATCTATTTTAAATGGCTCGTCTTCTCGTTAGTGACAGAGGCTGTATTGGCGGGCTTTATCTAGTTTTTCTTGGCTTTACGGGCTTTTACAGCAAGACTCAATATAGCCACCAGTCCTGCACAGGCCATCACTGCTGCAAGGCAGCCTAATTTCAATACATCTTGGTTTATCCGCAGAAAATGAAACCCCTGCCTTGTGAGGCACAAAAAATCTCCAAGCAAGGCCTTAGCCCCAACCCAAATTTATAAATTATATCAATATATTCATGTGGTTATAGAATGACCAGCACTACTGAGGTTGGGAGGCAAGCCAGGCAGATATTTCCTGTGCCAATCGCTGCGGCTGTTCAAATGGCAGCAAATGCCCTGCGTCTGGAATTTCTAAATAGCTATGCTGAGGTGCCATTTTCTGTAATTTGCGCATAGAAGCTGCAGAGAACGTATTAGAGTCCCCGGCGCGAATGATCAGAACAGGTATTCTCATTTGGGCGAGTTGCTTCCACACATTGTGAACCAACAAATAGCAGCGAGCCTCCCATTCTTTACTGTAAACCAAGCGCAGGCGCCCCTCCTCATCGGAAAAGGTGCCATGATTAACATAATCCCAAAGGCCTTCATCGCTTATTTTCTTGAAAACGCTTTTTGGTCTAAAATGAGCAAAACAGCGTTCAGCACTATCCCAATTATCAACTCGGTTTAAAGTACGGGAAACAAGCGGAACTCTATTTGCCGCATGTTTTCCAAACAACCTCAACATAAGGTAATAACTCGAAGGAACAAGAACTGGCTCAATCAATACCAGTTGACGAAAATGCTCCGGGCGCTGGGCAGCGGCCATAGTAATTGCCGCCGA
This sequence comes from Pseudohongiellaceae bacterium, assembly GCA_047627195.1. Classification (GTDB taxonomy): domain Bacteria; phylum Pseudomonadota; class Gammaproteobacteria; order Pseudomonadales; family Pseudohongiellaceae; genus UBA9145. Next base: position 16,942 of record JBLHTH010000010.1, read on the forward strand.
ACCCATAGAATGACCGACACTGGTAACAGGTCCATCAAGCGTCCCAAGAGATAGCAAAATGTCATCACTGAAGCTTTGCCAAGATTTTGTGGCTTCAGGATCCAGCTCTGGTCGCCACAGCGGCTTGTGCTGACTGGCAATCACTTGATGCGACGCCTGATAAAATTTCAAAAACTGCGAGTACGTACGTGGCGCATAGCCATTAGCGTGTGAGAAATGAAATATTGGAGCGCTTTTATCTACTTTATCGCCAATTCGCACTAGCGACCGGCTTGATACATCTTTCAAAGTAATTCCCGTTAGGTGTCTGCCAATGGCAAAACACGTATTCTCCCACGTCATGCAATGAATCCAAAATTGGGTAGTTAAGAAACTGTGTATTAGAAAGATATCAATTCGCCTCCATATTGTGTTTACTAGTTTGGGCGATCAGTTCGATAATGTAATTTTTTGGATGGGAGGTAACTATGGGCTTTGAGCTTCTGTACTGGCACTGGATCGTAGCTGGCATAGTGTTAATGCTTGCGGAAATCTTCATTGGTTCGTTTTTTATCTTTTGGTTTGGAGCCGCAGCGGTCGCAACCGGTCTTTTAGTTGCTCTTATCCCTTCTTTGAACGATGTCATCCAAGTCATAACTTGGGGGATATTATCTACTGTTCTCGCGATAGCTTGGTTCAAATATCTTAAACCCTTATCCAAAGATAGAACTAAAGCGGGGATGTCTAAAGAAGCACTGCTAGGCGAAATAGGACAAGTCATTAATGCCCCAAATGGCGATGGCAAAGGTACTATTCGATTCCCTGCACCTTTGCTGGGGAACGACGAATGGCTTATCATTTCAGAAGATTCTCTAGCCATAGGCGACCGGGTGAGCGTTATCGATTTATCAGGCAACGCACTCATTGTAAAGAAAGCGTAGTGCTCTTTATCTCTCAGATATTTAACTCCAAGAAAGGAGAACAATCATGGAAGCAGGTTTAATTCTGGCAATCGCTGTCGTCGCTTTTTTGCTTATCACAGTAGCTCAAGGCGTTCGTCAAGTACCCCAAGGCAGCAAATGGGTAGTGCAACGACTAGGCAAGTATCATTCGTCGCTTCAACCGGGGCTTAATTTCATCATCCCCTATTTTGATACTGTGGCATTCAAAGTAACCACAAAAGATATCGTTCTAGATATACCCTCTCAGGAAGTGATAACAAAAGACAATGCGGTGCTTGTTACAAATGCAGTTGCCTACATCAATATCGTGTCACCTGAAAAAGCGGTTTATGGGGTAGAGGACTACGTGCTGGCGATCCAAACCTTAGTTCAAACCTCATTACGCTCAATTTTGGGTGAAATGAGTTTAGATGATGCACTGTCCTCCCGAGACCATATTAAAGCTAAACTTAAAGCCGCCATCTCAGATGATATTGCAGACTGGGGGATTACTTTAAAGACCGTAGAGATTCAGGATATTAATCCATCAGGCACAATGCAGGCCGCGATGGAAGAGCAAGCAGCCGCCGAACGCGCGCGTCGCGCCACTGTGACTCGCGCAGACGGTGATAAACAAGCGGCAATACTACAAGCTGAAGGTGAACTGGAGGCTTCAAAAAGAGTCGCAGAAGGCCAAGTGATTTTAGCCCAGGCTAGCAAAGATTCAATTTCGTTGGTCGCCGAAGCGATCGGGGAAAAAGAATTGCCGGTACTTTACTTGCTAGGTGAAAAATACATCAACTCACTAACCACCCTATCAAGCTCTGAGAATTCTAAATTTATCGTTCTTCCAGCTGATATTCCAGCTGCATTACAAGGTTTGCTTGGCGGCAAACGCTAAGCATTTTGCAGAAAAAACTGCTTAGTAATAAAAAATCGAAGTAATAAATACAGAGCAAACCCTGCTGGCCCCAGCATAAGAGTGAAGAACAAACAGGGTACAACCAACCAGTGGTTGATTCCCTGTTTTTGAGCATCTGTAACTTCCCATGTTCCGACAAATAAATCGAACGCTAAATAATGTATCCAGCCGGCGGTTAACAAGTAGGGGTTAGAAAAAGAAATAGCCAGCTCCTGTGGCGAACCAAAACCACCCCCTTGCGGCATCACGTCAGCCTGGGAGATGAAAAGACCTATGTAAACAAGACCCAACATAAAAGGAATCAGAACCGATGTTATGAATCCTGTTGCCCACTTCCATTTGGGTGCAAAAACTAGCAGCAACCAACCAGGTAGGATTGCGCTGCTGCACAACGAAAATATTAAGTCAGCTGACATGGCATTCTCTTTTTTTACTAGGTTATAACGTACTTTAAGCACCACGTTGCGCTATTGCGGATAGACCCCAGACATCTGACATATTAGGAGCTACTTAAAAGCTGTTTAGGAACTGTCACAGCACAACTATCGAGCTGCTAAACGCACCGCGTGTATTTCAATAACACCCGTTCTGTAATTGTTTTTATCTGGCCGCCCTGTCTTTTAATATGCAGCGCTTTTTCAATTTTTCTGCCATGGCTGGTGTACAGCCAGTTTCTGCTCGCAAGTGTTCCTATAACAAGATAATCCACCTGATTATTTACGCTGGTAGATGTCTTAGCATCCAGACAACGCAGCATCGTGTCTACTGCATTGCGATCACCGCTAACAAAATCGCCGGTCAAGCAAAAAGTCGAACCTGCCACCTCTAAACCATCGACGATGTCTTCCCAAACTTCTGTAGAAAAACTATATCCTATCGTCTCTTCATCAACTACATGACCGGTAATCTGATTTACAGTGAGCATCAAATCCTGACGTTCTTCTTCAGTAATAATCTCATCTTCTAAAACCATATTCAGGCGATTAACAACAACGCTTGCCGGCCACGTATTTCTAATAGATTCATTGCGGTGAAGCCATTGGGATAACGCCTCAATTTCCTGATCATTGAGCATGCCATCCGATGCAACTCCAGCCAAAAAACCTAGCAGCTCGTCCTTTTGACCTACCCCCTTTACGTCGGACAATTCAGAACCTGACATCAAACTAATTAGCTTTTCAATATCGCACTGAAGCTCCAACAATTCTTGGGGGTTAATCTCGCCATGAGCTAAAACGTCACCCACTGAGGATAAAATAGTAACAATCGCCTCATCATCGGACAGAAAATTTTGAGATTTCAACCAAGAGTCCAAAAATAAGAGCTCTTTCTCATTAAGTCTTTGATCCGCGACTATGCCAATTAATATCCCTTTAAGACCGTGCAGCGCCTTAGCTTTTTCCTTGCTAAAACTGAAAGCTTGGCTTAAGGGCTGGCTGTCTATTTCAGTGGTGATCTTCACCTGTCCCTACCTTGCTTGCTTTGCTCAAAATTCAGCTAACATCATAGATCTTTAACTCAGCCCTGTCGAAGAGTTTGCCTCATCTAAAGCAGGACAAAACTTCAAGTGCACATTTTAAGCGTGGGGAAATAGCTGAGCCTTAAGCATGCGATTATCGGGATTTTGTATTTTTTATCCTTTTTACGTGGGGTACACTAGCTAGTTCTATTAACGAAGAGATAATACAAATTAATCAAGTTCCCGACCAAGCACCTGACTTAGCTCCCGACTTAGCGCGCAATAAAGAAGCTTTGTCCACCGAGGAGGACAGGTCCTTTCTCGCTAAACTACTTGCCGGTGACTACGGCCTGGCTGCCACTTACTGGGGCTTTTACTTTTTAGGCTCTGGACTATTCTTCGTATTCGGTAGCCGCGCAGTAGATGCTCAGCGGTGGCTGAGCTACATTGTGATGGTGGCCTTAATGCTTGCTTATACGGTCGTTTTGATTGTCGGCATACGTGCCGCTTACCGTGGCCCACGGCTTTGGAAAGTGATGTCTCGGACCTCTTCCATTTTCATGATCGTTAACGTACTCGTCGGGATTTCCACCCTCGGGTTCATCTATTAAGGCATCTCATTGAATCAATCTATCGAACCGTCATATGCTCTAGTCGTCAAGAAAGACTGTCCTACCTGTTCCCTCATTGAACCAGTTATCGCCGAATTGGCGAAAAAAATGGCCGGCAGGCTGACTATATATGTTCAGGACGATCCCAGTTTTCCAGCGAACCCCAACCCAGTTGACGACCGATCTTTGGAATTTTCCTACAACAATCGCATTGAGATTGTACCCACTCTTATTAATCTGAGCGCTGATTCTGAGGACAGAATCTACGGCTGGGATAAAAAACAATGGCGCGAATTTACCGGCATTTCGTCCCTAGGCGAAGACTTGGTGGATTTTAAGCCGGGCTGCGGCTCTAAAACCCAAGACCCAGGGATGGATGAAGTACTTGCGCTGCGTTTTGACAGCGGCATTCTACGGGCCCGTCAAGTTGAGCTTGCTGAATCTGAGGACATTATGGAAGCCTGCTTTGAACGCGGCTGGACTGACGGTTTGCCTGTTGTGCCGCCAACGCCGATCCGGGTAATACGAATGCTGTCTGGCAGTAACCGGCCCGCGAATGAAGTCATTGGAAATATGCCGCCTGATTATCGGCCCTGCTCTATTGAGAAAATTGCTATCAATGCCGTTATGGCAGGTGCTAAACCTGAGTACTTTCCCGCCATCATAGCGGCGGCCGAAGCCGCTCTAATAGACAAATTTTGTATGCATGGCTTGCTCTGCACGACCTACTTTTCATCACCAGTGCTCATTGTTAATGGCCCAGCTACTCGCCAAATCGGCATGAATTCTGGAGTCAATGCACTAGGTCAGGGAAATCGCGCTAATGCAACTATTGGCCGATCTCTGCAGCTGTTAATACGCAATGTGGGTGGGGGTGTTCCAGGCGGCATCGATCGTGCAACAATGGGGAATCCTGGTAAGTACACCTACTGCTTCGCAGAAGATGAGTCCGATGCCGGTTGGCCTTCTTTAGCAATGGATCGAGGATTCGATAGAAACCAGTCCGTAGTAAGTCTATTTGCAGGTGATGGCTTAACCCCTATTTTAGACCAGCAATCAAGAACCGCTGAGTCACTGGCTAAAAGCATGGCTGCGAGTCTGCGCGGTGTCGCCAACATAAAATTATTCGGTATGGCAGATGCCATTCTTGTGGTTTGCCCCGAACATCGACGTTTACTGAAAGACAGCGGCTGGAGCAAAGCCGACTTAAAAGCTGCATTGTTCGATGAGCTGATGACACCTGGCAGCGAGGTCCTGCGCGGCGCCAACGGCATGGCAGAAGGAATGCCAGCCAAGTTCAAAGATAAGTTGCTCAACAAATTCAGAGATGATGGCTTACATATTGTAAGCACTGGCGGAACTGCGGGGATGTTTTCAGCTATTATTGGTGGCTGGGTAGCATCTGGTGAACGCGGAAGCCAACTGGTATCAAAACAATTTTCAATAACGGGAGATGAGAATGAGTGATATGACTCTTTTAGACCCAACAGCGGAGCTGAAACCAGTGGAGCGGCAACTGCTGCCTCGACTGCATTCACTTTCCGGCGCGACCGTTGGCTTACTCGATATATCTAAGCCTCGCGGCAAAGAGTTTTTGGATGAGGTTGAAAGTCAGCTGACCGAGCTTGGCGCGACAGTTAAGCGCTATTCTAAACCGACCTTTGCTCGAGTTGCACCGAAAGAACTTACTCAACGTATCAGCATTGAATGTGATGCGGTGATTGAAGGGCTGGCCGACTGAGGCTCATGTACCTCGTGCAGTTTGCATGACATCATGGATCTAGAAAGCAGAGGCCTACCGTCAGGTTTTATAGCCTCAGCAGAGTTTGTTCAGGCCGCGCAAGCTCAGGGCAAATCGTTAGGCATACACCCGGCCAGTGTCTTTGTTCCCCACCCAATTCAGGACCGGACCGACGCAGAAATGACACAGCTAGCCAAGCAGGCCATTGACTCTATCGTCGCCTTGGTTTGTGACTCTCACGCACCTGAAGCAAAGCACTAATACCGACAGATTCATTTAAATTTCAAAAACTTAGCATGTAATAGATAGTCATTTGGAGATGAGCATGACAAAAGAAGCAGTAATCGTATCAACCGCGAGAACCCCGATAGGCAAAGCCTACCGCGGCGCATTCAATGACACCGACGCCCCTACACTAGGCGGACACGCGATTGCGGCAGCAGTTGAACGAGCTGGCATCGACCCAGCTGAGGTCGATGATGTGGTGATGGGCTGCGCCATGCAGCAGGGTTCTTCAGGATTTAACATTGGCCGTACCGCTGGCGTTGCCGCTGGTCTGCCAAGCTCTGTCTCTGGCATGAGCATGGACCGTCAGTGTGCCTCTGGGATGATTGCGATAGCTACCGCTGCTAAGCAAGTTATCTTTGATAATATGCCTATTGTTATTGGCGCTGGACTTGAATCAATTAGCCTGGTGCAAAATGAGCATCGCAACGGCTACCGTGGCACAGATCCAAACGTAATAGCTAAATCTGAGCATGCTTATATGTCAATGCTAGATACAGCAGAAATCGTAGCTAAGCGCTATGGCATCTCGCGCGATGCGATGGACGAGTATGCACTGCAAAGCCAACAGCGCACAGCTGCTGCTCAGGCAGCGGGTAAGTTCGCTGATGAAATTGCCCCAATGACATCCAAGATGTTATTTATGGACAAGGAAACTAAGAAGCAAAGCGTCCATGAAGTCACTTTAGACAAGGATGAAGGTAACCGTCCTACAACCACCCTTGAAGGCCTCGTCGGCTTGAAACCGGTCTTTGAAGGCGGCTTAATTACAGCTGGTAATGCAAGTCAGCTATCTGATGGCGCATCAGCGTCAGTAATCATGGACAGCAAGCTTGCCGAACAAAAAGGTCTAGAGCCTCTTGGCGCGTATCGCGGCTTGGCTGTCGCTGGCACAAACCCTGATGAGATGGGTATCGGCCCTGTCTTTGCAGTGCCTAAGTTACTTGAGCGCAACGGCTTAACAATGGATGACATTGGCCTTTGGGAGCTCAATGAAGCCTTCGCTGTACAGGTAATTTACTGCCGAGATACTCTAGGTATTCCGAATGAGTTACTCAATGTTAACGGTGGCGCAATTTCAATTGGCCATCCTTATGGTATGAGTGGTGCGCGAATGGTTGGGCATGCATTAATAGAAGGTAAGCGCCGCGGTGCTAAGTACGTTGTTTGTACGATGTGTATAGGCGGTGGTATGGGCGCTGCTGGCCTGTTTGAAGTTTACTAACTCTAAGCCTATCTACTCATTCCTTAAGAACAGGCTGAGTCGATAAACGCAATCACAGCTGCCTCGCCGAAACCCGACGTAGGCAGTTGCTGATTACTAACCACGGTCAGTTTTTGTCGCGTTATCTGCTCTAAAATTAAGCTTCCAAACTCACTTTCGAGAGTTTCCTGAAAGTCTGCGTCTGTACCTTCAAACCGGTCCAACCTACTAGTTAAGTCTGATAAAAAACTAAAGGCTATTTCGGCTTTCTGTTCTAGCGACATGCGTGCGTTTTCCGAGTCCAAATAAAACTGACACATGGCACTGTCCAAATTAAAGCTCGATGAAAACTGCTCTCGATAAGTGTCCAACACATCGATGAACGCTTCCAAATCAGCACCATCAATACCTGGATTATTGACAAGTCGCCCTGTCGAGTTAAATACATTCAAAGTGCTAGTTATGTAGGCAAATGATTGCCTTGCAGACTCTATGGCAGCCTGAGTAGATTGGGAGTTTGCTGGAGAACTTAGAAACAGCCCCAGCGCCGTCACCTTCACGACCATACAAAACCATGAAATGGAGACTTTTGAATAAGTTAGAAAACTTGCGGACCTAGTCAAAATCAGATGAACCTCGAGTTAGTTTCTTCTTACTAAGGAGTTTTTTGTTTTTGAGCCGACGCTCTTTGGCCGAACGGGTCGGCCTTGTCTCTAACCGTTTCTTAGGGGCGGTCGCGGCTTTCTCTGCCAGCAACTGTAGTCGCTCCACTGCATCTTGTTTGTTTTTATCCTGACTGCGAAATCGCTGGGCCTTTATAACAACAAGACCATCTTTCGTTATACGGCGATCAGGCAAGGCGAGTAAACGAGTTTTAACTGCAGCGGGTAAACTAGAACTTACAATATCAAATTTCAACTGCACCGCACTGGAGACTTTATTGACATGCTGCCCGCCAGGACCGCTGGCTCGAATAGCTGAAAACTCTAGTTCAGATTCGAGAAATTTACGTCTCATACTACTATGCTCTCCCTTTCATCCATCGATAACTAGCCAGATCAACACCATGGGACATTATCCCCTTAAGTGAGAGATCAATCTATACGTCGCAGGCGCTAATTGTCCCATCTTAGGGCAGGATTTCTTGCTTCAGCTAGCGGTCTAGGTTACTGTCGAGCGACTCGCACTTACAGTCGATGAGCACAATAAAAATGATAAATTTGATGAAGTTATCCATAAAATCGCTCGCACAAAAAAAGACTTTTACTTTTACTGCACTGTTTCTTTCCAACATTTTTTTAAGCTCACTCAGCAACGCTCAAGAACCAGTTCGAATCGCATTTATGGACCCGCTCACCGGGACTTTCGCCTCAGTTGGAAATACAGGATTAAAACAGCTGCAGTTTGCGGCGGACCACTTGTTTAACGAAAAAGGCGGCATACTCGGCGGCCGCATGATAGAAATCGTGCCGTTTGACAACAAACAAAGCCCTACCGAAACCCAGATTCAATTTCGTCGTATGGTGGGCGAAAAAATTCAAATAGTTTTTCAGGGAAACAGCTCAGCTGTAGCCAACACGCTTAACTCCACTATTTCCAAACACAATCGCCGTAATGCGAGCCAAGAAGTCCTGCAAATAAACTATTCGGCAGTGGATCCAATTCTTACAGAAGATCAGTGCAGCTTCTGGCATTTTAGATTCGATTCTCATGCCGTCATGAAATTGGACGTGCTAACAGACTTTATTGCAATGAATGAAGACATCAAAAGCGTCTACATCATTGGTCAGGATTATTCTTTTGGTCAAGTAGTGTCTGACACCGCCATCAGAATGCTTAATGAAAAACGTCCTGACATTGAAATTGCTGGTAATGAATTTCACCCTATCGGCCAAGTCAAAGACTTCACCCCTTATGTCACAAAGATTGTATCGTCAGGAGCTGACGCTGTAATCACTGGAAACTTCGGCGCTGACATGGTTTCGCTCGCGCGCTCGATTATAGATGCTGGCCTTGATGCGCCAATCTACACTTTCTATGCGGCTTATGACGGCATCACTGCAACCTTAGGCGCCGACGGTAAGAACAAAATTCGCTTGGTGCACAATGAGTCTTCAAACCCTTATCCAACAGAGGCAAGAAAAGACTATGTTCGCGCTTTTAAAGATGCCAACCCAACCTATGATCTGACTCAAGCTCGCGTTCACAATGCATTAATGATGGTTGTCCGGGCGATGGAAGAAACCCAAAGCACAGATCCCTATGACGTCGCCACAGCGCTCGAAGACATGCGCTTTACAACGCTAAATGGCGATGAAGTTTGGATGCGGGGTGACGATCATCAGCTGTTTCAAGAAATCCACGTATCTGTGCACACCGACGAGAATATTGAGTTTGATGCGGACAATTCCGGTTACGGCCTCTACAGTGAATACAGAGTTCCTGCCGAAGACACCATCATCGACTCCAGCTGCAAAATGCGCCGACCTAAGCGCTAGCACCACTGTGTTAAAAAAGATAAAGCCGGATAAAAGGACTTAACTGATAAATCCATGTTAGAAGTTTTCGTATTTGCAACACTCAATGGGCTAGTAACCGGTCTCCTACTTTTCATGCTCGCCAGCGGACTGACTCTCATTTTTAGTATGATGGGGGTGTTAAACTTTGCTCACGCCAGCTTCTATATGCTTGGCGCCTACTTCGCTTATTCCATAAGCCTAAAAACAGGGTTTTGGGTTGGACTGATCTTCGCACCTTTACTGGTTGGCGTACTCGGCGCGGCGGTCGAGCGTTATGGTTTGCGTCGAGTGCACCAATCAGGCCATGTTGCAGAGCTGGTGTTCACATTCGGCTTGGCATTTTTAATTGATGAAGCGGTGCAGTTTTTTTGGGGGGCGGACACTAAGAATTATCGCTCACCGGATATTCTAGATTTCCCCCTATTCACTATGTTTGGTCAAGAATTCCCCGCCTATCGCGGTTTCATGATTGGCATATCCGTAATGATATTTATCGGTCTTTACTATGTCCTGACAAAGAGTCGGGTAGGCATAATAATTCAAGCGGCCATCACCCATCCTAATACCGTCGCCAATCTAGGCCACAATGTCCCGCTTATTTTTATGGGTGTATTTGGTGTAGGCACTGCATTAGCGGGCCTTGCTGGCGTTATCGCCGGGCCTGTATTGACGACATTTCCTGGCATGGCCTTGGTGCTCGGCAGTATTGTTTTCGTCATTGTCGTCATTGGCGGGCTCGGCTCCCTGCCCGGCGCCCTTATCGCGTCACTTCTTGTTGGTCTGCTGCAGTCCTATGCCATTGCCTCTGATGTGGGCATGCCAGAACTACTAGAACTAATCGGTGTTTCGTTCGATCGCAATCATCCGCTTAACGATCTTTGGACTTTGTCACTTCCTCAAATAGCACCGATCCTTCCTTATCTACTATTAGTGCTCGTCCTAATTTTTCGACCAACAGGGCTTTTAGGTAAGAGGGAAGAATAATGGAAACACTTAAAGCCATCGCCAAAAAAAGCCCTATTTGGATTGCCTATTTGGCAGCACTACTAGGCCTTCCACTGATATTTGATTCTATCTTGGCGATTTCCATTTTCAATCAAATGGCTATAGGCATCGTCTTCGCGCTCAGCTACAACATGCTGCTGGGCCAAGGTGGAATGCTGTCTTTTGGTCATGCGGTGTACTTCGGATTAGGAGGCTTTCTTGCTGTTCATACCCTCATCCTAATTGAGTTTGAAACAGTCTATTTTTCTATCGTTTTTATACCAGTGATTGGCGGCGTTATAGGCTTATTAGCAGCTATCTTTATTGGCAGTTTCTCTACCCGCAAGGCCGGCACCGTGTTCGCTATGATATCCCTTGGCATAGGTGAACTTATCGCCGCCTCATCACTTATCTTCTCTGACTTTTTTGGCGGTGAAGCGGGCATAAGCGGCGACCGAACCTATGGCCCGACGTTCTTCGGTGTGGACTTCACTCAAAACGACCAGATCTATTATGTAGCTGCAATATGGGTGTTTATAGCTACGTTGTTCATGTATTTGTTTACCCAAACGCCAGCAGGCCGAATGGCCAATGCTGTCAGAGACAATCCAGAACGAGCGCAGTTCATTGGCTATAGCTCGCGCCGAATTCGATTTATTTCATTCTGCGCCTCAGGCTTGTTTGCTGGAATCGCCGGCGGATTGTTTGCTCTTAACTATGAATTCATCACTGAGGAAAATCTCAACGCGGCAACCTCTGGTCGCGTCTTGTTGATGGCCTACATTGGCGGGCTTGGATACTTTATCGGCCCAATCATCGGCGCCGTGGTCTTAACCCTGATGAACTCTCTGCTAAGTAACTACACTGAACTGTGGATGCTTTATCTCGGCATTATGTTTCTTCTTACTGTGATTTATCTGCCCCGCGGATTTGCTGGGTTCATAATGATGCATCAGGTAGCCTGGATAAATAATCGTATAAAAAGTCTAGGTATCCCCTATCTATTGATCGGTCTGCCGTCGCTAGTTCTTCTAGCAGGCATCGTAGCTATGGTTGAAATGAGCGACCACGAAGGTGAAGCCTTCTATTATTTTGGTTTTGAATTAAACCCAGAGTCTTTTCTAACGTGGGGGGTTGTCGTAGTTATTTCCCTTGCTGCCTATGCGGGAGTGAGAGCGGCTTTACCTCAACTCAAACAGGCATGGGAAAGTGCCAATGCGGTTCCTGATAGCGAGGACCCCAAATAATGAGCATTCTCACTCTCAATAATATAAGTAAAAGCTTTGGCCAAACTGAAATCATTCGCGGTGTGAATTTAGCCATTGAAGATGGTGAAAAGCACGCCATTATCGGCCCTAACGGCGCCGGAAAATCAACACTCTTTCATTTGATCAGCGGCTTACATACGGTCACCAGCGGAAGCATAAAATTCAAGGATCAAGAAATTCAGAACCGGCCCCCGTTTGAAATAAACAGGCTGGGTCTGGCTCGCAGTTTTCAGGTCACCAATATTTTTCATCGTATGTCTGTGTTTGAAAATGTTCGCTGTGCCCTCCTCTGGTCCAAAGGTTTTCGTTACTCTTTCTGGCACCTCTTAGGCCGGCAAGGTGAGCTCAATGATGCCGCCATGCATGTCTTGGAAGAGATTGGACTAAGTGATCGAGCACAATATCCCGCTGGCGAACTAGCTTATGCAGCCCAGCGGGCTTTGGAGCTAGGGATTGCCATCGCCAGCGGTGCCGACCTTATTATGTTGGATGAGCCAGTTGCAGGCATGAGCATTAGTGAAGCCGAAAGCGCGGTTGAGCTAATCCGAAAAGTCACAAGTGGTAAAACACTCATTATGGTGGAGCACGATATGAACATTGTGTTCGACATTGCTGATCGAATCTCAGTGCTAGTTTATGGTGAGATGATAGCAACCGATGTACCTGAAAAAATACGTGCCAACCCTCGTGTTCAAGAAGCCTATTTAGGGGAGGTGCCAAGCAGTGCTTGAAGTAGTTGATCTAAATGCTTTCTATGGCAAAAGCCATATATTACGCGGAGTAACCTTTAACGTTCAAGAAGGTGAGATAGTCAGCCTTTTAGGACGTAACGGCGTTGGTCGCTCAACCACAGCCAAAACCATAATGGGTGAAGTCGCGCCGGTTGGCTCCATTAAATTTAAAGGCAGTGAAATTGCAGGCCTGCCTAGTTTTGAGATCGCTAAGCTTGGCCTGGGCTATGTCCCTGAAAATCGGGACATATTCCCCACCCTAACAGTTCGGCAGAACTTATTACTGGGAATGAAAGGCACAACTCAAAGCGGTCGCTGGACTATTGAAGAGATGTTTAAAATGTTTCCAAATCTAGCGGCTAGGGAAGACGTACCCGGAGGTGTTTTATCCGGCGGCGAGCAGCAAATGCTTTGTATGTGCCGCACTTTAATGGGCGACCCTGACATGATAATGATCGATGAGCCTACTGAAGGCTTGGCGCCTAAAGTGGTCGAGCAAGTCGGAAACTTATTGGAAGAAATTGCCAAAAGAGGCGTAGCTATATTGCTGATCGAGCAAAAGCTTTCGATTGCACTGCGTATCTCACACCGAGTCTATGTTATGGGTCACGGCAGCATAGTCTATGAGGGCACGCCAAACAGCTTAATGACCGCCGATGACGTTCGCTCTGAGTGGTTAGAGGTCTAAGCCTAAGGCATTCCACTGCAACCTGCAGTTCAGCTTAGTCCTAATAAATCCATGGTAAACTTAAACTTTTAGACCAACTCCAACGTTACCGCTGCCACTATGGACAAAGCCATGATGAAACGACTCTGCTCATTCTCCCTTATCGCCACCCTTTTATTCAGCCAGACAGTTTTTGCTTGGAGCAATGTGGGGCACCGGCTCACAGCCGCTGTGGCGTTAAATTTCATATCAGAAAATACGGCTCAACGCCTCATTACTTTGCTTGAGCGGCACCCACGTTTTGAAGAAGATTTTCTTAATGCGATGCCCGCATCGATTGCCAATGGCGATAATAAAAACAAACAGCAATGGCTGCTTGGTCAAGCCGCTTACTGGCCAGATATTGCCCGAGGCTTACCCGATGCGCAGCGCGCAAAATACAATCGCGGCTCTTGGCATTATGAACAAGGCGAATGGATAAGGGGCGCAGCTCAACTCCAAGGCAATCATTATATAGGCATAGAGCCGTTTCCTAATGTTGAGGGACCCGCCGGCAGCAGTATCCGTAGCGAAGAAGCGGTTGGCAATTTAGTAACTGCAATCGACTACAACACCTGGGTCGTTGCCAATGCAAGTTTGCCGACTGAGCAGCGCGCAGTTGCCCTGTGCTGGGTTTTACACTTAATGGGAGACATTCATCAGCCACTTCATACCGGCTCCCTGTACTCAGCCAATACGTTCGAGCGTGGTGATTTAGGAGGCAATCGCATTCCTACCGGCGAAATGAACCTTCATGCTCGCTGGGACCGAGCTTTGGAAGCCGATGGTGTTGCGGGGAATTTATCTCTAGCCATCGCACAGGTCTCTGGATTCAATAAGCCTAAAATTGCTGGCGTTGAGTCAGATTGGACCCAATGGATGAACGAAAGTCGCCAGCACCTAAAAACCTCAGTCTATACAAAAGAAATGCTAAAAGCCGCTGCGCAGGCAGATGCAAACGGCGATGACGAAATGATCTCTACCGAATTACCCGATGGCTACATCGACGAAATGAATAGAATCTCCGTACAGAGAATCGGCCTAGCAGGTCTACGTCTGGCCATTTGGTTTGAAAATACCCTGCCTTAATCTCTCAACTAACCATAAGCTAGCTATTAGAAACAGCTTGGCAGTTTCAACTGCCAAGCTTAAAACCCAAGACCACATTTTCTATTAGCTTATAACCCGCTTGATCACCTAGGGTCATTATCGATTCCGGATGGAACTGCACCGCCTTAATTGGTAATTCGGTGTGCTCCACAGCCATCACTTTGCCATCGTCTGTTTGCGCTGTTACTTGCAGGCAATCAGGCATCGAAGCAGCCACTAGAGAATGATAACGACCTGCCATAAATGGGGACTCCAAACCTTTGAACAAACTCGACTGTGAATGGTTTACCAATGAAGGTTTACCGTGCATAGGGTAATTTAGCGGCTCCAAACTGCCACCAAAGTATTCGACAATACCCTGTAAGCCTAAACACACTCCAAACACCGGCAGCTTCTTTTCCACCAGCAAATCAATCGTAGCAGCCATATTAAAATGGGAAGGCTTGGACGGCCCAGGTGAAAGAACCACAAAATCTACTTCGTTAATTTTTAAGTATTCCCGTGCCGCCTCTGGGCGCAAGGTAATCAGTTCCACTGCACACTGACGAAAATAGGCAGCAAGGTTATGCACAAAGGAATCTTGGTGATCCACCATCACTCCGCGCAGGCCTGCGCCGACTTCACTGCGGTAAGCAGAACCAGCACTGTTTTTCTGCCCAGACCCACCTCGAATCGCATCAATTAGCGCAGATGCTTTAAGCCGAGTCTCTACCTCTTCATCTTCTGGATCAGAATCGATTAGCAAAGTAGCACCAGCTCTGACTTCGGCAACACCTTTTGCGATTCTAACCGTTCTAAGGGTTAAGCCAGTATTGATGTTCCCATCAAAACCTAAATGCCCGATTGCACCTCCGTACCAACGCCTGGGCGACTTTTCATTTTGTTCGATGAACTGCATGGCTGAGAGTTTTGGGGCACCGGTTACGGTCACCGCCCAGGTATGGGCTAGGAATCCGTCCAGGGCATCAAATTCAGGCTTTAATACGCCTTTCACGTGATCAACTGTGTGGATAAGACGGGAGTACATTTCTATCTGGCGCCTGCCGACAACTTTTACTGAACCTGCCTCGCAAACTCTTGCTTTATCATTGCGGTCAACGTCAGTGCACATAGATAGCTCTGATTCATCTTTGCTTGAATTCAAAAGTGTCTTAATCTGCTCGGCGTCAGCAATAGCATCGACCCCACGTTTTATGGTTCCGGAAATCGGGCAGGTTTCAATCTGCTGACCATCAACTCGAACAAACATTTCGGGAGATGCTGCCACCAGATACTCCTGCTTACCTAAATTCATCAGTGCGCCGTAAGGAGCTGGGTTTCTTTCTTTTAGGCGGTGAAATATATCAGCAGGACTGTCAGCACAGGGCTCATAAAATGTTTGACCCGGGACTACTTCAAACAAGTCGCCACGCATAAAATGCTCTTTCGCTCGTTTGACCTGAGCCGCGAACTCGCCCTCCATATGATCACAGCTTACCGCAACAGATGCAGTCGGCGTAAATGGCCTGCTGGTTCCAACACGCTTAAAGCCACCGGTGGTTTCGGTGCGCTTAGGCGATTCCCAACTGCAACAAACGAACTCGTAGCTATGGGACTGTGTTATTTCGCTGCGATGATCCGAGACCAATATCTGGTCAGGTAAGTACAAAACTAAATCACGATCAAAATCTTCTCGAGCTTGATATCGAAGCACATCTTCAAACTGAAACGTAAGGTCGTAGCCCAGCGCACCATAGAGCCCAAGGTAGGGGTCTTTTGCACTATGAAAACAATTTATCAATTCCCGCAGCACCGAAAACACACTTGGCTGACGACTTCGAAGCTCTTCTGATTCGGGCATCGAGCCGGTCTTCACAATGAGGTTTAAGCTTTCCTTGCTAACATTGAGTTCGGCGATTGCGCTGCAGTTTTCAATCACCCGGTGAATTTCTGGCAAAAGTATATTACCCCGCGTATTAAGTGCATCAATACGCATTTCTCTTCCGCGAGCGGTAATCTGAATAGGTGGGTTTACAAAACCAATATCCCAACGCGTATATCTGCCGGGATACTCGAAGCTCGAAGCAAGTAACACCCCTTTTTGGCTATTAAGAGAATTAGCAAGATCGACCATCGCCGTGTCGTAGTCGATCTCGACACTGGAACGTCTGATATTGATGCCGCTTGCGCAGCGATATTGAATTTGTTTTTGAATTAGTTGCATCACCAAAACCTTTTATCGTGTTATGGCCGTCTTGGATGCTGGGGCTGAACTGTTGAAAGAGTGCTTTTTAAGCAATAGGCCACCAAAAACCAAGGCGGCCCAAGAAGAAAAACTAGCGTTGTTCTCTTTGGCAGCCTGTGTAGCTTGGCCACCAAAAAATGATGTATGTGTTGCTTCGTTTTGTCATAGTGGCCGGATGATGCTCTGCCGTAAAAACGAAGTCAATTGTTATTTAGTCAACATTATGACTCGAAGCACCTCCTTCCCTATTAAATACTACTAAACTAAAAGTAAGGTGTTTTTACTTGGCATCCTAATCAACCAATCTGGCTACAGATTTTTACATAATTATCAGCAAGTTACCGGCGACCTTACGTGCTATTGAGTGATCACAAAAAAAATATCAAGGCGACCATCTACGCGGTAGCGCCTTGTACGCTCGAAAAACAGGCCAGCCAGAAGGCAATTTTCCTACTTTCTGGGGGCCGCCTTAGATGAAAACCGTCGCTAACATTAGAATTTTTATTCCAATCGGTATTTCATGCTGGGCCCTGCTGGGATTTTATTTGCCTGTATCGCTGTTTTTAGTTGGCTCTGCCTTACTTTTTGCGAGCTTTAGCGCATTGCTTTTTCTCAAGTTCGGATTACTCAAAAGTTCACAACAGATTATTGCTGCCATTGAAGAGTTCAAGGCGGGCAATCGCACCGCGAGAGTCCCTTCACAGAAATTCGATGAGCTTGACAGTGTTAGCTTAGCCATTAATGATTTGCTCAATAACGCTGAAGCTGAAGAATGGCGCTTAAATGAAAAACGTATTCGTTATAAGTCCCTAATAGACATGATGGCTGACGGCTTGATCACGATAAACCGCAAGGGCAAAATCGAGTCAATGAATTCTGCGGCTGGGAAACTACTTGGTTTTAAAGAGAACGAATTAATAGGGGTTGAAATTTCAACCATCATTACTGATCCAAAATCTCTTTCGGCAGAGGATTATCTGAATGGATTCATTGAAGACGAAACAGGTGGCACACCAAATCAAGAGATCGAGGTGGTAAGCAAGAGCGGAAACAAAATCCCAATCCTGTTTGCTGTGAGCAAAATGGTAACTCAAACGCAATTACTGTATATCGGTGTATTAAGCGACATCTCCAAGATCAAGTCTATGGAAATAGAACTAAGATCATTAAACGATGAGCTTAGTAGAACAAATGAACGACTAGAAAAAACTGCGATCACCGATTCACTGACTTCGCTGTTTAATCGTCGACATTTTGATTCAGTCTTAATCAAAGAATTACAACGGGCCACTAGGCAACGGACATCAATTTCTCTATTAATAGTCGATATCGATTTCTTCAAACAGTTTAATGATCTCTACGGGCATACGGCTGGAGACGAGTGCATCAAAAAAGTTTCTTCTTGCATTAGGCAAGTGTTTAAACGCAGCGGTGATTTGCCTGCCCGCTATGGTGGTGAAGAATTCACAATTATTCTTCCAGGCTGTGATGGGTTGGAATTACAGGAAAGAGCTGAAACGCTCAGGCGAGAAATAGTTGAGCTAGGTATACCCCACAGAGACTCTAACGCTGAGAAAATTCTCACTGTGAGTATTGGCGCAATCACTTACAAGCCAGGGGTCAACGATGTCACTGTGCCCAAGCCAAAAGAACTATTCAGCGAAGCTGACAAGGCACTTTATCGAGCAAAAGCGAAAGGTCGAAATCAAGTAGTTTTTGCGGGCCAGTACCAACCATTAGTAGTGCCCAAAATGACTGACCAATTGTACGGTCAGTTCATGTCGCGCTAAATGCCTCCGTTGTAAGGTCCTCACTCGTTGTGACTATGCTAGCAACTTGGCGTTGATTGTTTTCACCAAGGTTCTAGCATAACCGCGCACTGTCTAAAGGCCTAAAGGGTGTAACCAGAACGTCACGGAGTCAAACCTTTCTAAATAGACGATGTAATCAGCGAGATACATTGGTCGTCCAAATTCACTGACGATTCGGGTGTCCTCATCTAAAAAAGAGCGGTGTCGTAGGTTAGCGCCGCCATGGGTATGCCAAAGGGCCGCCACATTATCGGTGTCTTGTTCAAGCAAAGAAATCTGTACGCAGCACGCTTAGTTATCCTGCCGCTACCTGTTCTATGCTTTGGGGTTTAAGCTTTTCAATGCTGCCCTCCTATCACTAACAAGCAACTTCTTACCTCTTTTCCTCTTAAACGTTATACTTTGGAAAAAGTAACAATTGAGAGGCCACAATGAGCATCATTTTATCCCGCCGCATATTCGCCGTCCTTTTATTGAGCCTTGTAACAACGGCAGTGCACGCCGCTGAGTTTTCACGTTCAAGGCCCGAACGACTAGGAATGTCCTCAGAACGTCTCGATCGTTTAGATAGCGTCCTTAAGTCCTACGTTGAGACCGAGCAGCTAGCAGGCCAAGTTGTCCTGGTTCTACGAAAAGGCAGAATCGCCTATTCATCTGCCAACGGAATGCAAGATATTGAAGCTGGCATTCCTATGCAGGAAAACTCGATGTTTCGAATTGCCTCACAGACCAAAGCGATTGTGAGCACTGGCATCATGATTCTTCACGAACGCGGCCAATTAGACATCAGCCATTCTTTAAGTCGTTACATCCCTCAGTGGAGCGACATGCAGGTTGCCGTGGCTACAGACAATGGCGGCTACGAGCTGGAACCCGCCGAGCGCGATATCACGCTTCGTGATCTGCTAACCCATACCTCTGGCGTTAGCTACGGCAGTGGTCCGGCAAAAGAGCTGTGGGAAGCCGCTGGCTTTCAAGGATGGTATTTTGCCAATCGAGATGAACCAATAGCAGACTCCATTGCGAGAATGGGGTCCCTGCCTCTGGATGCTCAACCAGGCACAGCATGGATCTATGGCTACAACACAGACATCCTAGGGGTAGTTATCGAAAAAGCTAGCGGTCTCAGCCTTGATGAGTTTTTGCGAACAGAAATTCTAGAACCATTAGGCATGGAGGACACGCATTTCTATTTGCCCGAATCAAAAAAGGACCGTTTGAACACGGTCTACCGACCGGTATCAGGTGGTGGTATTGAAGCGATACCTGCGACAGACGGAATGCGCAGTCAAGGCATGTATAACAACGGCCCAAGAGTCAGCTTTTCAGGTGGCGCAGGTTTGCTATCCACAGCCGGCGACTATGCCAAGTTCCTACAAATGACTTTGAATGGCGGAGAATTAGACGGCGAGCGTCTCTTGTCGCGCAAAACCATCGAGCTGATGACCGCTAACCATTTAGGTGACATTCAGTTTCGCCAAGGCTCAGGCTTTGGCTTAGGGTTTTCCGTTGTAACCGATTTAGGCACCCGCGGCTCATTGGGGTCTGAAGGCGAATATGGCTGGGGTGGCGCTTATCACTCCACTTATTGGGTAGATCCGGCAGAGGAGTTGGTCGTGGTATATTTGACCCAGTTAATCCCAGCCGAAGGAATCGATGACTACAGCAAACTTCGCAGCGGCATCTATCAAGCAATCATAGATTAAATTATGCGCAATCCAGTAAAATTATCGGTACTAGACCAGTCTCCAGTTCGCGCTGGCAGCGACCCCTACTCCGCATTACAAGAAACTATTAGACTTGCTCAACTTACCGATGAGCTTGGCTATTACCGCTACTGGGTAGCTGAACATCACGCCTCAGATGCCCTCGCAGGTTGTTCACCAGAGGTATTGCTGGGCCGCCTTGGCGCAGAAACCAAAAAAATGCGCATTGGTTCCGGAGGCATCATGCTGCCCCATTACAGCCCTTATAAAGTGGCAGAAAATTTTAAACTACTACAAACCCTATACCCAGACAGGGTCGACTTAGGAATAGGCAGAGCGCCAGGCACAGATTCATTCACTGCGGCAGCAATTCGCTATGGTTCCAGAGTTGGCCCTGAACATTTCCCCAACATGGTATTAGATTTACAAGCTTTGCTTAATGACACCGACCCGGCAACACCGGGCATGCAAAAGGCACGGGCATATCCAAAAGTCAAAACTCCGCCAGAGCTGTGGATGCTCGGATCTAGCGAAGATAGCTGCGGTCTTGCGGCAAGCATGGGTCTACCTTATAACTTCGCTTATTTTATAAACCCCAACATCAGACCCGATATTTTTGAGCACTATCGCAACCAGTTCAGACCAGGGCCCAACTTAGACAAACCTCATAGTTGCCTATCCATTTTCACTATCTGCGCGGACACCGAAGAGGAAGCCTTAAGGCTTTCGAGCAGCCGCGACCTCTGGTATATACGGTTACTTCGAGGCAGTCCTGGCCCCTTTCCTAGCGTCGAAGAAGCCCTTAGCTACGATGATTATTCTCCGGGTGAGTTGCAAGCAATAGAGCAATCTCGAGACAAGCGAGTGGTCGGTACACCGGAGCAAGTCACTAGCCATCTGAAAAGTTTAGTAGAGCGTTTTAAGCTAGATGAACTGATGCTAATCACTATCACTCATGACGTGAACGCACGCCGTCACAGCTACAAATTAATAGCCGACGCCTGGTAGGTTAACCCGCTTATGTACTAGTGCTATTGCAAGCGGCTTTTGCTTGGGAATGTTTTTATCTCGCTAAAAAAAGCGTCAAGTAACTTAAACAACGTAGGAGTATCGTCTTGAAAATATTCAGCTTCTCTATCCTATTTAGCTTGTTTACCCTATCGCTCTCTCATTCAACTTTTGCCCAGCTAGCAACGCCCAACACAGCCGGTCTCGCCTTTGGCCATGTTCACTTAAACGTCAGTAACATTGAATACCATAAGCGTCTGTGGGTAGAACATTTTGGCGGCACAGTCATTGAAAGAGGCCCTCTTACTGCAATTAAGCTGCCCAACCTATTTCTGATCTTGACTCAAACCACTCCCACAATGGGATCACAATCAACGGTGATGGATCACCTAGGCTTTAAGGTTAGAAACATGAACAAGTTTTTGGAAAAGTGGCAAGTCGCTGGTTTTGAGGTCGACGAGGTATTTACCGGCGCGGAAAAACAAACTAATGCCTACATTACTTTACCTGACGGGCTGTATGTTGAACTGCAAGAAGACCAGGCTTTAGCCCAACAAATATCCGGCTACCATCTCCACTTCTACGCACCTGACCATCACTCATTATTGAATTGGTACACCGATCTGTTTGAACTGGAAATTAAACCTAGAGGCATCATCAGCACTACAACAAACGTGCCTGGGTTAAATCTAAGCTTTGCGAAAACAGAAATAAAAAGGAATCCAACCAAGGGTTCCAGTATTGATCATATTGGATTTGAAGTAGCAGACTTAGAAGGCTTAATTAAAAAGTTAGAAGCTAAAGGTATCGTCCTAGATTCCCCCTATCAGGACATCCCTGCGATTGAACTGAAGGTGGCTTTTTTTACTGACCCTGCGGGCACACTCATTGAACTCACTGAGGGCTTGAACGACTATTAGCGTCGTGTCCTGTGGACTCCTAGGCAATTTATCTATCTAGGCAATCGGTGGCACGTTTAAGCGTATGTATTTGGGCTTTGTGCCAAAAGCG
>JBLHTH010000011.1:0-38609 GCA_047627195.1 Pseudohongiellaceae bacterium
TGGCGGAAAAAAGTATTTTATGACTGATGGGACTGTCGTTTATCAATAGGTGTTCTTCACTGCCTCCAACCTGCAAGATATGGTACCCAAACATCCGCTCTATAATAGGTTTGGCCGCTAGTCGTTCAGATTGCAAACTTACTTGACCCAGCGGGGTATGAAACCACTGGGTTAGCAGCGACGACATCGAGTCTGCGTCGTCAATTCCCTGCAATAAACGCCGTCTGGTTTCCCGCTTAGACAAAAGACCCATCAGTTTCTCACTCGCCAAAAATTGCTTTTTTTATCTTTCATAAGCCAATAAAACTTGCGGTGGCTATTTCCATGGGTGGATTCTAACGTTCTCATTGGACTTCTACCAGAAATGCTCGTGCACCAGCCCTGCGCGCTGCTTGTAAAACGCTGAAGTCCAGCTATTATGTGGCTTTTAGGAGAATCTGATTACTATGATAGGAAAAATACACCCTATTCCGGCCTTTACGGATAACTATATATGGGCGATCCACTGTGCAGAATCGAACCAAGTTTGTGTAGTGGACCCCGGCGACGCAGACGTTGTCGAAGAATATCTAAAACTCAATGATTTACTTTTGACAGATATACTTGTAACTCATCACCATCCTGATCATGTTGGCGGATTATTGCAGCTTAAGAAAGCCCATGATCCTAGAGTCATAGGCCCTGAGTCGTCTGGCATTAATGGGATAACAGAATTTGTTACTGAAACCGATTCAATAGAATTGTTCAATTGCAGCTTCTCCGTTATTGAGGTTCCCGGACATACCCTAGATCATTTAGCTTTCCATACAATTAGCACTTTAAAACCTGTTCTTTTTTGCGGTGACACGCTATTTGCGGCTGGCTGTGGGCGCTTGTTTGAAGGCACCGCAGAAATGATGACCGCCTCGCTAGATAAGCTAGCAGGCTTACCCGAGGATACTCTGGTTTATTGCACTCATGAGTATACTTTAGCGAATTTGGCTTTCGCCAAAGCTGTTGACCCTCTAAACGCCGTTCTCGGTTTCCGCGCTATATCTGAACAGCAGAAAAGAAAGCTCGATCTACCGACACTGCCCAGCAGTATTGCTCTAGAGCTTAAAACAAACCCTTTTCTGCGCTGTCATGATAATACTCTTAAGAAATCGGTGGAGCTTCACGCTGGCCGCAAGTTGGAATCTCAGCTTGATACGTTTACTGAGTTAAGGCTTTGGAAAGATGGCTTTTAAGATAACTTTTAAGAAAAGCCAAATGACTTTCCCTCTAACGACTCTACACCGACACGGCCGCTTATTTCTGGCGGCTGCAGTCTTGACAGGTTGCCAGGCCTCCGAGGAGCTAGCGAGCCCTGAGGCCCTCTTAAACGTGGAAATGAGAAACGATGAGGCCGCTTCTATGGCTTTGTCCCCTTCTTTGTCAGAGGCCCATGTCATCGCAGGTTCGCCGGTTGCCGTTCCGATAAACGACTTATGGGAAAGGCTTAGGCAAGGTTTTCAGTTACAGCATCACTATGACCATCCAAACGTCCAGGCTTACATAGACAGATATTCGTCTAATCAGCGCCTGTTTGATTTGGTGACTGAGCGAGCCAGCCCTTACCTTTTTGAAATAATCAATGAGCTTGAAGCAAGAGGCCTTCCTTTGGAGCTTGCACTATTACCGATCGTTGAAAGCACTTTCAACCCAAATGCCTATTCCCAAGACCACGCAGTTGGTCTTTGGCAGTTTCTCGGGCCTACCGCCAGTAGTTTTGGTGTTCAACAGGATTGGTGGTACGACGGTCGCCGTGATCCCTTAGTCTCTACGGCTGCAGCATTGGATTACCTTACAGCCCTACATGGCCAGTTTTCAGAAGATTGGCTGGTCGCAGTTGGCGCCTATAATACTGGCGACGGCAATGTCCGCAGGGCAATACGCCGCAGCGGCCAGGATATGAACGCGCTGGACTTTTGGAGCCTTCCGTTGGCATCTGAAACAAGATCTCATGTTCCCAAGCTACTGGCATTAGCTGCAACAGTTAGCAAAGGCAACACAGCGAATTTAGAACTGGAACCAATTGCCAATCAACCTCAACTCCAGGCTGTAGACATTGGCAGTCAAATCGATATCGCCCAAGCTGCTTCCTTAGCAGGAATTAGCCAAGAGACCCTCCGAGATTTAAACCCGGGCTATCTGCAGTGGGCAACACATCCAGATGGGCCGCAATCTTTACTAGTGCCTATAGCAAATGCACCGCAGCTAGAAAAAGCGATCGCGCAGGCAGACCCAAGCGACTTTTTAACTTGGGATAGGTATGAAATTAAATCTGGCGACACATTAGGGCAAATAGCGCACAGTCTTGAAACTCAGGTGGATGTGTTGCAAGAGGTAAACGGCATTCGTGGTTCAGCAATAACAGCAGGAGATTCCTTGCTTATACCGCGGGATATTCACTCTACCTCACAGTTAACAAATGCAGGAGTTAGTTTAAGCCAAATATCCGCCCTGCCAAACCAGCGATCGGCTCCTTCTGCGCCTGCTAATTATCAGGTTAGAGCCGGTGATAATCTATGGCTTATCGCAGACAAATACAATTTGAAATCCGCCAAAATCGCGCAGCTCAACGGCATAGAAATAAATTCCATTCTTCGGTTAGGCCAGCGACTAAAACTTCAAGACGATGCCGGTCAGGCTATTAAAACTGGCAGCACTGTGGATAAAAAAATAGGCTCAAATCCAGCTTCCATTCACTCTGTTAGCCGCGGCGATTCAATCGCCTTAATCGCGAGACAATCTGGCCGTAGGATCAGCGACTTGTTGAACTGGAACAGACTTAGCGAAGGTGAAATAATTTATCCGGGGCAAACAATAAGACTCACCCCTCCTGACTCAGGAACTAACTAAAATGAGCGAAACTGCAGCTGTAACACAAGATAAAGATTTCTTAGGCCATCCGAGAGGCTTGGTCATTTGCTTCTTTACCGAAATGTGGGAGCGCTTCAGCTACTACGGAATGCGCGCGCTTTTGATTTTCTATTTAACGCAGCATTTCCTTTTTTCCGATGAGTCAGCCGCAGGAATTTATGCGGCTTACATTTCCTTAGTTTACATAACGCCAGTTATCGGTGGTGTTGTTGCTGATCGTTACCTTGGGCCCGTAAAAGCAGTCATATTAGGTGCGATATTACTGGTAGCAGGCCATGCTGGGATGGCGATAGAAGGCGCGAGCGCTGTAGAAGTGGTGACGGCAAACGGTGTCGACGTTCAGCGAGATCCTTTCTTTCTTCAAACTTTCTATTTATCTCTAGCCCTCATTATTATGGGAGTGGGCTTCCTCAAGGCCAATATTTCGACTCTTGTTGGCTCCATGTATGAACGCCGCGATCCTCGTCGTGATAGTGCGTTTACACTTTTTTACATGGGCATAAATCTCGGCGCATTTTTAGGCGCCATCATTTGCGGATTCCTTTTACAATACGGCGGCTTTAGCTGGGGATTTGGCGCAGCCGGTATTGGCATGTTATCTGGTCTGGTCGTATTTATTAGAGGCAACCATCTATTTGGAGATGCAGGCAAGCCAAAACAGCCTGAAATTTTAAAGGAAAAAATCTTTGCTGGAATAAACCGCGAGCAAATGATTTACCTTCTGACCCTGGTTGGTGTTCTTGTTTGCTGGCAATTAATGCAGCAGCGCGCACTTGTAGGAGGATTGCTAGGTGCATCATTAGTTGGAATGACCCTTGTTGCTGTTACTTATGCATTTACAAAGTGCGAGCCAATGGATCGCAATCGGATGCTGGTCTGCCTTTTCTTGATGAGTTATCAAATTATCTTTTGGTCTTTATTTGAGCAAACTGGCAGCTCCCTCAATTTGATGGCAGACAGAAACGTAGACCGAGTAGTATTTGGGTTTGAGCTGCCAGCGGCTATATTCCAGTCGGTAAACGCCTTTTTTATTATTACCTTGGCACCATTATTTAATTTTACGTGGATCTATTTAGCCAAAAAAGGCTGGGAAGTCTCTACTCCTCTGAAATTCTCATTATCACTAATACAATTAGGCCTCGGCTTCCTATTTTTAGTTTATGGGGCATCTCAGGCCACCGACCCAACTCAAGTTGCGCTGATATGGCTGGTGTTACTTTATTTAATGCATACAACCGGCGAGCTCTGTATATCACCTGTGGGCTTGTCTATGACAACCAAACTCTCGGTCCCCTCTGTTGTCGGCATGATGATGGGCTGCTGGTTTCTTGCCTCCGCCGCTGGCAACTACGTTTCAGGAACCATTGCAGCAATGACAGGATCAGACACTGTTGGCGGTGAAGTAGCCGATCCAGCCGCTGCTTTGGCAGGTTATATGGAGGTCTATGAAACAGCCGGTTGGTACAGCATCGGTGCAGGTCTGTTTGCAATATTATTAGTACCGGTTCTTAAACATTTCATGCACGGAATCAAATAGGCACACAGCGATTGAAATGCAGTAAAATCTGCTGACAACACTAGGATAAAGGAAAGTCATATGGGATTTTTAACAGGCAAGCGAGTTTTGATTTTAGGGGTCGCTAGCAAGCTTTCTATCGCCTCTGGAATTGCAGAGGCGATGCACCGCGAAGGCGCCGAGCTAGCTTTTACATATCAAAACGACAAGCTCAAGGATCGAGTAGAGAAGTTTGCAAAGACTTGGGACTCTAGTCTCATTTTTCCATGCGATGTCCAAAATGACAGTGAAATTGCTGAACTGTTTGCAGCCTTAGGCGAACACTGGGATGGTCTCGATTGCATTGTTCATTGTCTTGCTTATGCTCCAGCTCATGAACTCGACGGTAACTTCGTGGACGTAAGCACTCGTGAGGGGTTTTTAACCGCTCATGAGATAAGCTCTTATAGCCTGGTAGCACTTGCACAGGCCGGCCACGACATGATGCGCGGCAGAAACGGTTCTTTGTTGACGCTAAGTTACCTGGGCGCAAATCGCAGCCTACCAAATTACAACGTCATGGGGCTAGCCAAAGCCAGCCTAGAGGCAAACGTCCGTTATCTTGCAGCGAGTTTGGGACCAGAGGGAATAAGAGTGAACGCAGTTTCGGCCGGTCCTATTAGAACCCTTGCGGCATCGGGTATTAAAAGCTTCCGAAAAATGCTGCAACACAATGCCGCCCAAACACCGTTAAGAAAAAATGTGACTATAGAAGAAGTCGGCAATGCAGCGGCCTTTCTTTGCTCAGATTTGGCGTCAGGCATCAGTGGAGAAATTCTTTATGTTGATGGCGGTTTTAATACCACCGCCATGGGCTCACTTAACGACTTAGATGAGGGTTAAGCACTGTACTGGCAACGCTAGGTCAGTGCTAAATGAGTAGGTGCGAGGCAAGGGGGAGTTAGTTCACCTGCTTCGCGCCGTCCCATTGCACTCCAAAAAACCTTTCTTTTTTGTCGAAGACCAAAAAGACAAGGCTAGAACAGCAGCAGCTGAACCAGCCTTCTCTTCAATCTAAAAGGTCATTACGGCTAATCCAATAAGGCCATTCTAAGGCACTAAATTAGAAGTTATCGTCGGCCATGCTAGATTGAATATCTGCACTTTCTCTTAAATTGCCTAGAAAGGCCTGAAAGTCACTATTGCCGAGATCGCTTAGCATTCGGTTTATCATGCTATCGCGCTGCTCTTGAGGAATAGAATCAACGCTACCCTGCGTTACCTGAGTTAACTCTACGATCACAAAGGTACCGTTATCAAGAGTCAGGCTAGATCTCTCAGGGCCATTTGCCGGCTCTGGCATTGCAAACACTTCCGCGAGAATCTGACGGTTTACGCTAAAACCATTTCTATCAACAGCAGCGACATCTACCCACTCTAGCTGATTTTCAGTCAAAAGTTGCATTAGTTGAGTATCATCATCTAGTGCAGCGTAAAGCCCTTCTCCGAGCGCAGTGGCCGCTGCACGCTCCATGTCAGTACGAATATTGACAGAAATCTCACCGGCGACTTCTTCAAGTGGCAGTATACTGGCTTCGTTAAATAGCTCTAGGCGCAGAACCATGGCCTGCGAATCGTTTAACTCCAACGCTTCACTGTTGTTGCCATCACTAAGCACCGCCTCTGAAAATGCTGCGTCAATAACAGCGGCTGTCGCGAAGAGACCATTTCCACCATCTCGGGAAAATGCCTGGCTTTGAAGAACTGTAAGCCCTAACTCTTCAGAAATTTGAGTTAAACCCCCAGTCTCAAAAGCCAAATTAGAGAGGTCGGCTAGCCTTTGCGCGAACAGCGCTTCTACTTCCGCTGATTTAAGTTCGCGTTCAAGACGCTCTGAAAGCTCTTCGAAAGATTGATAAACGTTCTCATTATCTTCAGTCAACTTAATTAGATGCACGCCGAAATCGGTTATAACTGGGCCCGAAACCTCATTTAGAGTTAGCTCATTTAAAGCCTCTTCTAGCTCTGGAGGAAACGCGCTGCCATCGGTAAAGCCAATGTCACCACCCTCTTCAGCGGAGGCCGTATCACTTGAAAGCTCTAAAGCAACAGTGCCGAATTCTTCACCACCTGCCAACCGCACACTAGCGTTGGCCGCAAGTTCGAGCGCTTGAGCTTCTGTTAAATCTCCACTTACCTCAAACAATATGTGAGAAGCTCGCTTTTCCGCAGAGCCTTCAAACGCACTGCGATCTTCTTCATATTTAGCTAATAACGTGTCTTGGTCTAGAGCGATCTCATCAGAAATCAGATTCTTATCCAATAAGACGTAGTTAACTATGACAGACGCATCTTCTTCAAACAGCCCTTGATTATCATCATAGTAGCTCTGTATCTGCTCATCTGCTATTGGTGTGCCGAGTGTCCTAGTACCCATGGTTACAGACAGGTAACGAAGATCTCTGGTCTGTGATGACAGTTTCACCAAGCGATTTAATTCAGCGTCAGTAACGAAGTTCGAGCTAGCATACGCGTTAGCAACCTGCGCCATAAGCATTTGTTCACGCAAAGTCTCTCTATAAAGAGGGACGCTAAATCCTTGGCTGGTCATTGTTCGGACTGCCAAGTCAGGATCAAACACACCATTTATTTGGAAAGATGGAGTTTGAATAATTGAGCGATCAATTCTGTCACTCGACACTGACATGGACGCACCTTGTGCCAACTGCCGCATAACCAATTCTTCAATCAATTGATTGAGAGAAATTTGCTCTAGAAGCTCCTGATCAAGAGCCTCAATGTTGCCCCCTAAGGTGGCAACCAAATTCTGTGTGTTCGCTTGCAACTGCGCTTCGCTAATTTCTTCACCGTTCACTTCAGCGACCGGTGGTGATGTTATAAAACCACCTATAATTGATTCGACCCCAAAGAGAGCGAATATAGCGATGATAAAGCCAACAATGACCTTAGCGATGACGCCTTGTGAATTATCTCGAATATTTTGAAGCATGATTATTTCCAAACGCTAAGCATTAACGTGATTTTGCCTAACTTAACTAATGACATTTCTGAAACTAAAAAAGGCGCATCATAGATGCGCCCTATTTCTACTGTCTAGAAGGCAGTTGGGGATTTGAGCAGTCGATAGGAGCAAAGAATCTTACTCCACGATTATAAACTGATCGGTAATCCCTAACCTTTTCTATGTGTTCACAGAGTCTTTAAGCGCTTTTCCCGCTTTAAAACTAGGTACACGCGCAGCCTTAATCTGAATTGGCTCGCCAGTTTGTGGATTACGTCCGGTACGCGCAGCACGGTCTTTCGTAGCAAATGTTCCAAAACCTACCAATACAACTGGCTCAGCTTTCTTTAAAGATTCTGTAATTGAATCTATCATGGCGTCGATAGCGCGACCTGCCGAAGCTTTAGGAAGGTCTGCACTGGCTGCAACTGCATCTATTAACTCTGATTTATTCACTTTATCCCCTTTTTTATCGATTTGACGTTTTTATTAATAGGTTTTTATTACTTATATATATATATATAGCAAGGACTCTACTTAGTTCTATCGTCTAACTGCTGTTAAAATCCAGTGTGTAGAATATATAATTAAAAGTATTATTCGCAAACTGTTCTGTAAATAAGCTGCGATCGAGTTGACCAAAATGTGAGCCGAGAAATTGGCTTACACCCTACGAATCATCGGCCCTTTATACCAATTGCATGAAACCACTGTCAATACAGAGGGCCCTATTCATGGGTATTAATGGGTATTAATGTGGTTTTCGTCACTACTTTTGTCCTTATCTTCTTTTGCGGCTTCTTTTTGCTCTTTTGGCTTTTTATCGCCATCGATAGGCGTGGGCTGATATTGCAAAGCCACTTCCAAAACTTCATCTATCCAGCGCGCAGGAACAATTTCTAATTCGGCCTTTATATTGTCAGGTATTTCAGCCAAATCACGCTCATTATCCGCAGGTATAATTACCGTTTTGATGTTACCTCGATGGGCGGCCAGCAGTTTCTCTTTGAGACCGCCAATCTTGAGAACTTGACCGCGAAGAGTAATCTCACCTGTCATTGCAACATCGGCACGAACGGGTATTTTAGTTAGTACCGATACCAATGCAGTGCACATGCCAACACCAGCGCTAGGACCATCCTTAGGGGTAGCACCCTCTGGCACGTGTATATGCAAATCACATTTTTCATGAAAGCTTGGGGCTAGCCCGAGACTCTCAGCACGACTTCTAACCACAGTTAACGCCGCTTGGATGGATTCTTGCATAACATCACCCAACGATCCTGTCTTGATGATTTTACCCTTGCCTTCGACTGCAATTGCTTCAATCGTCAGCAGCTCTCCACCAACAGATGTCCAAGCCAAACCATTAACCTGCCCTACCTGATTTTGTTCTTCAGCTTTTCCGTAATCATACTTACGAACGCCGGAGTATTTCTCAAGTAATTCAGAGCTAAGCTTGACCTCATCGACTTCTTTGCCCATGGAGTTATCTTTAACAATTTTTCGACAGACCTTGGCGATTTCACGCTCCAGACCGCGAACACCTGCTTCACGTGTGTAATAGCGAATGAGGTCTCTTATCGGGCCCTGATCAAAAGCGAGTTCGGCCTTCTTTAAGCCATTATTCTTCATTTGCTTAGGCACCAAGTAGCGCTCAGCAATATTCACTTTCTCATCTTCTGTGTAACCGGGGATACGAATAACTTCCATCCGATCTAACAGTGGCTCTGGGATGTTCATGCTATTGGAGGTACAAACAAACATAACCTCGGACAAATCATAATCTACCTCAAGATAATGATCATTAAAGCTATTGTTTTGCTCGGGGTCTAAAACTTCCAGCAATGCCGATGCTGGATCACCTCGATTATCCATGCCCATTTTGTCGATTTCATCGAGTAAAAACAGTGGATTCTTCACCCCTACTTTAGAAAGTTTTTGTATTAGTTTTCCAGGCAAAGAGCCAATGTAGGTTCGACGGTGACCGCGTATTTCTGCTTCATCGCGTACACCACCTAGCGCCATGCGGACGAATTTCCGATTTGTAGCTCGAGCGATTGATTCGCCTAAAGATGTCTTACCGACTCCCGGAGGCCCAACCAAGCATAAAATTGGCCCCTTAAGCTTTTTAACGCGTTTTTGGACAGCTAAATACTCAATAATTCGTTCTTTAACTTCCTTAAGTCCATAGTGGTCATTTTCGAGAATCTCTTCAGCCTTCGCCAAATCTACGCGAACTTTGCTTTTCTTTTTCCAAGGAATACTAACCATCCAATCGAGATAGGTGCGAACAACAGAAGCCTCTGATGACATCGGAGACATCTGTTTTAATTTATTTAGTTCAGCAGTGGCCTTGTCTTTGGCCTCCTTAGGCATACCCGCATCGTCAATTTTCTGCTTTAACTCTTCAGCCTCATTCGGGACATCCTCCAGCTCGCCCATTTCTTTCTGAATAGCCTTCATTTGCTCATTCAGATAGTACTCGCGCTGGCTTTTTTCCATTTGCTTCTTAACGCGGCCTCGAATCCGTTTCTCAACTTGAAACAGGTCTATTTCAGACTCAATCAGCGCCATTAAGTGCTCAATTCTAGCCTGGAGCCCTGCGAGCTCTAATAAGTTCTGCTTTTCTTGCAACTGAAGAGACATATGAGAAGCAATGGTATCGACAAGTCGGCCCGGTTCATCAATGCTGGATATTGAGGTCATTACCTCTGGTGGAATCTTTTTACTTAGCTGCACATACTGGTCGAATTGCGAAAGCAACGACCTGATTAGTAGTGCAGATTCTTTTTCTGGAATTTCTTCTGAGCTAAGGACATTGGTTTCAGCTTTAAAATGGTCAGCATCAAACACAACATTCTTGATGCGTGCTCGCTCCAAGCCCTCTACCAACACTTTGACTGTGCCATCGGGTAACCGAATAAGCTGCAATATGGTTGCAACTGTCCCTATCTGAAATAGATCATCAATACCTGGCTCATCTTCTGATGCGTTTTTCTGAGCAACAAGCAGTACCTGCTTATCACTTGCCATTGCCACTTCCAATGCCTTGATTGACTTAGGTCGCCCAACAAATAAAGGCTGGACTATTTGCGGATACACCACAACATCCCTCAATGGTAAAAGAGGAAAGCTCGTAAAATTTAAAATGTCGGCAGGGTTGCTCATAAACTACCTTTAATAAGAGTGAACGCGTTCTAGGAAGATGGTGGCCAGCCCCAATAAATCAAGGGCCAGCTTTACTTATTCGTCAGCAACAGTTTTAGTTGGCTGCTCGACATTTTCGTACATTAATAGAGGCTCAGATTCGCCTTCTATCACCGCCGCATCGATAACGACTTTGCTAACGTTCTCTAGAGATGGAATCTTATACATTGTATCCAACAACACCGCTTCCATTATAGAGCGCAAACCACGGGCGCCAGTTTTACGGTCTTGGGCTTTCTTAGCAATTGCACGCAAGGCTTCGTCTCGAAACTGAATTTCTACACCTTCCATTTCAAAAAGTTTTTGATATTGCTTTGTAAGTGCATTTTTTGGCTCGCGGATGATTCGCACCAAAGCATCAAGATCCAACTCATCTAAAGTCGCGATCATTGGTAATCTGCCGACAAATTCAGGGATAAGTCCGTAGCGAACCAAATCGTCAGGCTCGACATCTTGCAACGTCTCTCCAACTTTAAGGTCTTCAGATTTACTGCGTACTTCAGCGCCAAAACCAATCCCCCCCTTATCTGAGCGGTTGCGAATGATTTTATCAAGACCTGCGAAAGCCCCACCGCAGATGAACAAAATATTAGATGTGTCCACTTGCAAGAATTCTTGCTGCGGATGCTTGCGACCACCCTGTGGAGGCACTGATGCCACAGTTCCCTCAATCAACTTAAGCAAAGCCTGCTGAACGCCTTCACCGGAGACATCTCGGGTAATTGAAGGGTTGTCAGATTTGCGCGAAATCTTATCGATCTCATCGATATAGACAATACCAACCTGCGCTTTTTCAACATCGTAGTCGCATTTCTGTAACAGCTTTTGAATAATATTTTCGACGTCTTCGCCGACATATCCCGCTTCAGTTAAAGTCGTGGCATCCGCAATTGTAAACGGAACGTCTAGCATCCGGGCCAGTGTCTCAGCTAGCAATGTCTTGCCGGTACCAGTTGGACCGACCATAAGAATATTACTCTTGCCGAGTTCAACGTCACCCTTTGATTTATCATAATTTAGTCGCTTGTAGTGGTTATAAACCGCTACTGCAAGCACCTTTTTAGCGCTTTCTTGACCAATTACGTAGTCATCGAGGGTGTTTTTAATTTCCTCGGGAATAGGCAACTTTCGAGTCGTAGTTTCCGACTCTTTTTCTTGGATTTCTTCGCGAATAATATCGTTGCAGAGGTCTACACACTCATCGCAAACGAAAACCGAAGGGCCCGCTATTAGTTTTCTGACTTCGTGCTGACTTTTTCCGCAAAATGAGCAGTAAAGCAGCTTCCCGTTGTCATCGCCTTTATCGAAACGATCATCTGACATATGGTTTTTAAGTCTTTAACTTTCCTGAAGTTTTAGTTAAGTATCACCGATTAGTTTCGCGGTGACGATTAAACTGACTGCACTGATTTTGCACAAGGCCAGATGTTAATAGATAAAGTGAAGGCAACCATCACCAAATGCAAGGCCTGTAAGCCATGTAACTGGGATTATTTGGCCGCCTTCGAACTATTATCTACTCTTCTTCCAATTACTTTATCTATAAGACCGTATTCTTCAGCTTCTTTTGCGCTCATAAAATTGTCGCGCTCAGTGTCTTTGGCAATTTTTTCTTCCGTTTGCCCACTATGTTCTGCAAGTAATACATTAAGCCTTTTTCGTATCTTTATGATTTCATTAGCTTGTATTTCGATATCTGACGCCTGACCCTGGGCTCCGCCGCTTGGCTGATGAATCATCATCCGAGAATGAGGTAACGCAAATCGCTTACCCGCAGCGCCCCCAGCGAGCAACATAGCGCCCATACTAGCTGCCTGACCTATACACATTGTGCTCACATCAGGTTTGATAAACTGCATTGTGTCATATATCGACAAGCCCGCTGTGACCGAGCCTCCTGGAGAGTTAATGTAAAGATGGATATCTTTGTCCGGGTTTTCGGACTCCAAATATAAAAGCTGGGCCACGATCAGATTGGCCATGTAGTCTTCTACTTGTCCGGTCATAAAGATAACTCTCTCCTTAAGAAGCATGGAGTAGATATCATAAGACCGCTCACCTCTGGCAGTTTGTTCCACTACCATCGGGACCAGCGCTGCGTTGGGCGCGAATTGCGAGTCGAGCATTTAACTTTCCTTTAAATCGGTAAGTGGGCCGCCAGTTCTATCCCAGCATGCCCGTTCAGTTGATCTGAATAGAGTGTAACCTGTCAGGTATTGAGATGACTCGAAAGTTAACGCCTTTGTGCGCTAAGCTCCGTGACTATTTCTTGTCTGCTACTTCTGCAGCTGAATCGTCATCTTCGGTTTTCTTCTCGGCAGGCTTTATGACCTCTTGATAGCTAACCTTAGTATCTGTCACAGAAGCTTGTTCTAGTATGTGGTCAAAAACTTGATCTTCAAGTACCCCAGACTCAATTGATGCTAATTGATCGTCATTACTGTAGTACCAATTCACCACATCTTCGGGCGATTCGTAGGTTGAGGCCAGTTCTTCAACCGCCTCACGCACCTTAACTGCGTCGGCTTTTAGCTCTTTAACCTTGATTACCTCACCAAGCACCAAACCCAAAGTAACGCGGCGGCTAGCTTGATCTGAAAACAACTCATCAGGAAGCATGCTTGGATCAAGATTCTGCCCACCACCGCCCATTTGTTGGAGCGCCTGAGTTTTAAGCTGCTCAGTCTCCGCTTTAACAAGTGCCCCAGGCACAGTAATGTCGACGCTGTCGATAATGGCATCCATTATCGCTGTCTTGACCTTATTTCGGCTTGCCGTTTTCATTTCACGATTCATGTTGTTGACGACTTCTTCTCTAAAAGCTTCCAAGCCACCTGTTTCAACACCAAAGCTTTTATAAAATTCTTCATCCACAGCTGGCAATGCCTGCTCGCTCACACTGTTTAGGGTAATTTCAAATTCTACTTTCTGTCCCGCTAAATCTTCACTTTGATAATCTGCAGGAAACTCAAGAGGTAATATAAAGTTATCACCTGCGGATTTACCTATAATTCCTGTCTCGAACCCTGGAATCATACGCTCAGATCCAAGAACCAGACTACTACCCTTTGCATCGCCGCCCGCAAACTCTTCGCCATCCTTGCGGCCAGTGAAGTCAATGTTAACCATGTCTTCGTTAGCTGCGGCACGTTCGGCAACCTGCCATGACTGCCTCTGCTTTCGCAGCGTTTCGATCATTTCGTCTACATCCGCCTCACTAACATCAGCGCTAAGACTGTTTACTGCTATAGCACTAAAATCAGGAAGTATTATTTCAGGATAAATTTCGAATACAGCAGTGAATTCGATATCTTGCCCTTCTTCTAGCTTAGTCGCCTCGATCCTAGGCTGCCCCGCAGGTCTAAGGCCCTGCTCATTAATGGCGTCGTAGAAAGTTCGGTTCATTAGCTCTCCGACGACTTCCTGCCTCACACCCTCACCAAATTTGTCTTTTACAACCTTGAAAGGCACTTTGCCTTGACGAAAGCCATTCAGTTTTACAGTCTTGGCCGCATCGTTAAGCTTGGCTTTAACCGCAGAGTCCACTTGCTCGCCGGGGACCGCGATTGTCATTTTTCTCTCTAAACCTTCTGTTGTTTCAACTGAAACCTGCATTTATTGACCTCAATTATCCTAGGTGACGCTCACCTCAGGTTAGTTCTAATCGTTAGCGCTGTGCATCACATTCTGGGATATCACTTGTGATAAGTGTGTGCTGGCGATGGTGTAATTCTGATTGACTGCAAATTCAATAAGTTAAATCGATTCCGCAGGCTGCTATGAAGCGCGTGATTCTCCCATACCGTAATAGGAGATTCAATCTCTAGCCTGCCCCTTTTAACAGCATAGCCTGAGTTTAAAATCAAAAAACAGGGTTAACGAGGTGATTGGCAGTTACTTAATGGATATTCAACCAAGAGCAATTGGCCTCTAATTCAGGTTCCGGTTACATGTTGTCCACTCATCAGAAATTACGATCTCTTTACCTTGCCATTGAATTAGTGTTGTCACTATTATCGCAAGATGAAAATTTTCCAGTTGCTCATTTGGGCAACAGAAGGTAGATTTCAAAAACTGAACTGGCACAGCTTGATCAGAAGTTGGATCGGTTTTGATTGCGCATTTACTATTTCAACGTCGTCAATACTTTGCAAAACCAAGAAACTTAGCAAAACCAAAAAGAAAAAACAGCCAAGGAAACAAACGATGTCTAATCCAAATAGTCCTGACGAATCGAACCCAAGCGCAGAAGATAAAGTCTATTTAAATCAAGACCTATGGTATTTTGATACCGATTCTGGTGAGACCGTAGGCCCTTTCCGCTATAAATCCGAAGCAGAGTCTAATCTTACCCGCTTTCTTGCGCAGCTGCAGAGTCAACTAAGCGTAAAGCCCTAAGCTAAGTCTTGGTGCGGTAAGCAACGGCCATATGACACTATACGCACAGGTGCGATGTGAAATGCTGAGCTAGCGGTAAAGTCGCAAGCTAAGAATCTGACTCGCATAGCTCAATCAAGGTAGTCCCGCTATTACCTTAGGCGAAATTTCGCGACTCTCGATTAACATGATTCCTTAGGTTACACTTGCGCTTGCCGGTACTGATACCAAAGTAAATCATGAATTCACAGACAAAATCCCAGCGCACTCTTACCATTGGCTATGGCCCGGGATATTCGAGCAGCCGAGTTTGGAATGATATAAAATCCAAACTCATTATCCCAACCGAAATAATTTCAATCACCACAGCCCAACGCTATAGTCCTGCATTGATTTTGCTCGACCATCACCTTCTCCGAGATCTTGAATATTCGAAATGGGTTGATGAATTTCCCGACGCTATTTTTCTGTGCACCGACTCAATGGACGTTGATGCAGATATAGTATTAACCAACGAGCTACCCTATCGGCAAACTTGCAAGTTAATCGAAATGGCCTGCTATCAGTGGATTCTAAAAAGCGAGAAAACCGAACGCGCCAGGATGCAAGACACTAGTTTTCGATACCTCAATAAACTAGCCGACATCAGTATTTCTTTATCCGCTGAAGATGATTTGATGAAGCTACTTAGGAAAATCCTATCAGAAGGGCAGAATATTGCCTGCTGTGACGCAGCTTCTTTATTTTTAATTAACGAAATCAACGACCATGAAAAAGATCTCATTTTTAAACTGACTCAAAATGACTCAATGGAATTCCCATTTGAGGAAATGCGGTTCCCCTTAGATGAGGCTTCAATAGCAGGTTACGTGGCATTAACTGATAGCGAATTAAATATTCCCGATTCTTATCAACTTTCCGAAACCGTACCCTACAAATTTAATCAATCATTCGATCAGCAGACCGGCTACCGTACGAAATCAATTTTCGCAATCCCGCTAACCAATAAACAAAAATCGGTGATTGGCGTACTTCAGTTTATTAACCGAAAGAAGGCGCGGTCCCTTAAGATCTCCGACGAAAAGTCTGCAGCCGCTTACACTCTGCCCTTTGACAGCGATATCAATGTTTTACTCCAAGCTTTGGCGAGCCAAGCTGGTATTGCGATAGAAAATACGATTTTGCAGAACGATATCAAAGCTTTGTTTGAGGGCTTCGTGAACGCATCGGTTGCCGCCATCGAACAACGAGACCCTACGACTAGTGGTCACTCGTTTAGAGTTGCAGATTTATGCGTGGATCTTGCGAATTCTGTATCTGTTTCCAACATAACCCGACTTCGCAACACAAGATTCACCGAAGCTGAGGTCCGAGAATTAAAGTATGCCGCTTTGCTACATGATTTTGGCAAGGTTGGCGTGCGTGAAGCGGTGCTGGTCAAAGAAAAAAAACTGACTGCCGGAAGCCTAGAAAGCATTCACTACAGGATCTTACTGGCTAAAGAGCGGCTACGAACTCGGTCTTTGAGCAAGCAGCTACAGATGTATAGGAATGGTGATTTCAGCGAGTTAGCGTTTCATGCTTTAGACGTAGGCTTACTCAAAGACATAGCTATGCTCGATGAATTTTTTACCGCCATAACCGAGGTCAATGAGCCCTCGGTTATGAAGCAAGATAATCGCGACATGCTCGATAAAATTAATGGCTATCGACTTAGTAGCCAGGATGAAGAACTAGCGATAATCACCAAAGCCGAATTCGAACTGCTTTCGATAGCAAAAGGTAGTTTGTCTCCGTCTGAAAGAAAGGAAATTGAGTCCCATGTTGTGCACACACAAAACTTTCTCAATCACATACCTTGGACTAAAGAATTTGCCAATGTTCCGATCATCGCTGGCGCACACCATGAAAAACTCGATGGTAGTGGCTATCCTCACGGAATGACCGAGGATCAAATCCCCCTACCATCAAAAATAATGACCATTTGTGATATCTACGATGCATTAACAGCGTCTGATAGGCCTTACAAGCCGGCAATGTCAAACGAAAACGCCATCGATATACTAGTCAGCGAGTCAAAAAAGGGGCAACTAGACGGGGATCTAGTTCAGGTGTTTATTGACGCAAAAGTGTTCCAAGTTATCGGCACTGGTGAGTATTCTAGCGGCTCTGCACTGGCAAGTTTCAGTAATCATCCCTGTGATATTGATCTCCATTCTCACGACTAGCCTCCTAGGCTCACGGGAAAGCTTTATTTTTACGGGAAAATATCAATTCTCATAATAATGTAGCAGAGCTATCAACGACCTTATTCGACCTTTAAGAGCAATGCCGCTTAATTTAACCCTTTTAGCTGCAGACCTTCATTTTTAAGCTACCCATCCAAATCTGTGCACGTATAGTTGTTCCTAGCGTCACCGCGATCAATCACAATTTTAGCCCCTACGCTGTTAACGAGCGTTCTCTTGGAAATGGCTCCCGTGGGGATTTTGCCCCTAGGACAAATAACTCTTTTGCAGCCATAGAAAAAGTATATTAGGGCAGATAAATTGGTGCGGGATAAATTCCCACCAACGTCTATACTGATTTAATGAAACATAAATCTAGATTGACTTTTGGACTATCCGCGCCGCAATTCGTGACCACAGCGACCATGTTTTTACGCCCTGTGGTACGCTTGATGCTTCACTTCCAAATAACCTACCCACAATTAATAGCGATGCTTAAAGCTCTCTATATTGACGTAGCTGTGGCAGATTTCCCCCACGGCAACCAACAGCAATCCAACAGTCGAATAAACCTACTTACAGGAATCCATCGCAAAGACGTAAAACGCTTGCGAGAGCAACCCAAAGGCCGGTCTAGAGACTCAAAGCTTGAGCTATTAAAAACCAACTTAGGAACTAAAATCATCCAAAAATGGCGAAATTCCAAGGGCTACCAAGACATAAATGGAAAGCCGCTCACGCTATCACTAAGAAAGGATGATTCCGGAAATTTAAGCTTCGATGAACTAGTAACAAGCGTCGTTAAACAGGACATCCGACCCAAAGTGATTCTCGAAGAGTGGCTACGCCTTGGTATCGCGCAACAAGAAGACAGCTGCGTAAAACTGAGTGCTAACGCAGGCCAAGAAGACAAAGACTTTGCGGAAAACCTCGCGTTTTTTGGCCAAAACATACAAGAGCATATAAACGCAGGCTGCAATAATTTAATGGGACATAAACCAGCTTATTCCGATAGCAGCGTATTCTATGACAGGCTATCCATAAAGTCGGTGGCACAACTCAGCGATCTGGCAAACAAACTTGGAATGCGAGCGCTGCAGCAAATGAATAGAACTGCAATGAAATTACAAACAGACGATGAAGGGCACGAAGGCAGTGATTTTAGGATGAACTTCGGTGTTTTCAGCTTTAATAATGCGCAAAAATCAATTGCAGCTAACACCAATAGTTCAGTCAGGGCTACGTAGTTCAGCTTGGGTTAGATAGTTCAGCTTGAGATAAATAGTTCAGGTAGGAATAAACGACACCGCCAAATTTGAACCTTACAACCCTGTCGCTGCTAACACCTTTAAAATGCCCCAGATGTACCGCCCGAACCTTACGCAGGCGATTATGAGCCGCTTCGCCGCGGCTATTTCTTCAGCCCTAATTTGTCTTTACGCTTATCGAAGTTTAAATCGCTAGCTGACTACCTTGACACCTAAACAGCGAGCGGCCAGCCTCCACCACAGCTTTCTGTAATTATTGAGACTAATTTTCCATTTGTTAGCAACTAGCCGTATAGTTCCGTCTCGATATAGTCGACACTAGGGCGTAGGTATATCAAACAGATTATTGAGGCAAGAATGGAATTAATAAAGCAGTCAGACAAGCTAAGCAACGTTTGCTATGACATTCGAGGTCCGGTGCTAGAGCACGCCAAAAAATTAGAGGAAGATGGCCACCGTATTTTAAAACTAAATATCGGCAATCCTGCTCCTTTCGGATTCAATGCGCCCGATGAAATTCTTTACGATGTGATTCGTAATTTAGCCAACGCGCAAGGCTATAGCGACTCCAAAGGAATCTACCCTGCCCGCAAGGCAATCATGCAAGAAGCACAGCGCCTGAATGTTAAAGGTGTTGAAATCGACGATATTTATTTGGGAAATGGCGTCAGCGAGCTAATCACCATGTCCATGCAAGCTTTGCTCAATGATGGTGACGAAGTCCTGATTCCGGCACCAGATTATCCGCTATGGACTGCTGCTGTGACCTTAAGTGGCGGCAGCCCTGTTCATTATATTTGCGATGAGGAGGCTGATTGGTTTCCCTCGATAGAAGACATTAAGTCAAAGATTACCCATCGCACAAAAGCCCTGCTCATTATTAACCCTAACAACCCAACGGGGGCTGTATACAGCAAAGAAATATTGCTAGAAATTGTCGATCTTGCAAGAAAGCATAACCTAATATTATTTGCCGATGAGATCTACAGCAAAATAGTTTATGACGATGTCCAATACATACCAGTAGCCTCCCTGAGCGAGGACGTGTTCACTGCCAGCTTCAATGGCCTCTCAAAGTCCTATCGGCTGGCAGGCTTTCGGTCTGGCTGGATGGTGCTCAGCGGCCCGAAGCATCTTGCGAAGAGTTATATTGAAGGACTAGAAATTTTAACTAACATGCGTCTGTGTGCAAACGTGCCAGCCCAGCTAGCCGTGCAGACCGCTTTAGGTGGATATCAAAGTATCAATGACTTAGTTATGCCTGGGGGACGTTTAAAGGATCAGAGAGACATAACCTGGAAGTTACTTAGCGAGATTCCCGGGGTTAGCTGTGTAAAACCCAAGGGTGCTATTTATTTGTTTCCAAAGCTAGACCCCAAGATCTATA
Organism: Pseudohongiellaceae bacterium; assembly: GCA_047627195.1. Taxonomy (GTDB): domain Bacteria; phylum Pseudomonadota; class Gammaproteobacteria; order Pseudomonadales; family Pseudohongiellaceae; genus UBA9145. The sequence continues at coordinate 19,889 of JBLHTH010000011.1, forward strand.
AAATTGACGATGACGTCGCCTTGGTTCTGAAAATTCTAGAGCAAGAAAAAATCTTGCTCGTTCAGGGCAGCGCTTTTAATATCACTGATACGCAACATTTGAGAATTGTATTTCTACCAACGGTAGCTGAATTAGAGATGGCTATAAATAAATTTGCAAGGGTGCTCGCCCAGCTTAAGACTTAACTTGGAGCTTAATATAAAGACCAAACCTGAGACTTTACTTAATGGAGCCAAGGCGACGGCTTCCTAAACTAGGAACGTAAGTTAAAACCTAAGTTTTTTAGAGTCGTTACTTCCCGATGGTTAAGCTGAGATGTCTCGATCTCAAAGTCTGAAAATTCCGCTCGATTAACCATCGATTTTCGAAATTTATCGAATGTATTGCCGCGGTCTGAAGAATTCAATATCTTTAGCTTGAATTCCGCTGACCAGTCGTCGATGGGCAGGGCATAAGAAACAAAATTTTCAACAGATACAGACTTGTTTTTTAACACTAGCTTTTCAGGAGAAAGTTCCTCTGGGCTAGAAAACTGCCCTGCCTCCCCATGCAGAAATTTAGCGAACGCCTCGGCCAGCATTCTCGTTGCCAGTGTTTTCGCTCTGCGGCTATAGCCCGCAATATGGGGAGTGGCAATTGCCGCTAAAGCCATTAAGTCGAGATTTAGTTCAGGCTCATTATCCCAAACATCCAAGACGGCTAACACATCCGAACGTTTCTCTAGAAAAGCGAGAAGCTCTTTCTCTTTAATGACCTCACCGCGACTGGCATTAATCAACACCGCAGCTTTGGGGAGCCGCTCCAGCAAAGCCTGGCCAATCATATTAGACGTTGGATGCTTGCCGCTAAAACTTAACGGCGTATGTATTGAAACTGCTTCTAGATCAAAAACGTCCTCGATAGCTGATGTAAATTCAACCCCTAAGGACGCCGCCTGCTGGCGCTGCGTTATAGTTAGCAAAGGGTCATAGGCTAAAACTTCAAGTCCTATCGCTTTCAGCAAACGAGCAAGCGCACTACCTACTGCGCCAAGCCCAACAATACCGATGCGACTCTTCTTAGCTTTGGGCTCAATGATTTTAGAGAATTTCAAAAACGCAGTTAAGCAGTAATCGGCCACCGCCTGTGCGTTGCTACCGTGAGCGTGTGCAAAGACAACTCCATTATTGGCCAAGTACGCTTGATCAATATGATCTGTTCCACTGGTGGCGGTGCCAACGAATTTTACCTGACTGTTCTCAAGAAGCAGTCGATCTACTTTGGTTACCGAGCGAATCAGCAGAGCATCGGCATCGGCTAATGTGACCGCATTTATTTCGCGACCCGGAATTAACTTCAGCTCCCCGAATTGGGCAAAATAAATTTCGATGTCTTTTAAATTTGCGTCAGCAATTATTTTCATAAGGTATGTGGCAACATTAATCTATAAGCAGTTGATCAAACATTTACTTCATCATTAGGCAATCTTAAACACTTTTTCAAACTGATAAAGAAGACTCTCGGAATCGGCCTGTTGAAAGTTAAGATCCCGCAGCAGGCTCCGAAAACCTACCAAATCGGGAAAGCCAACTTTAAGGTCTTCATATCCAATAGTAGAAAAACTCTCGCTGGTCTCTGAAACGTCACAATCAATTGTAGCCAGTGCTTTAGATAACTGAGCTTTGGCCAAATTATCTGCTAGCACCGGCGGCAAACCTTTGGCGCCACGAAACTTTAAATTTCCTACGGCCTCTAGGTTTTCATAAATAGCCTCTAACGATGGGAATTCGGCCAACAGTGCCTTCGCTTTGACAGGCCCAACACCTGGAACACCACTAATAACATCCACACTATCGCCAACCAACCCAAGGTAATCGGGGAACTGTTCGGGGAAAACCCCGTATTCATTAAAAACGTCATAACGATTGCGTTTGCGGTTGCCGCTAAAATCCCATAAATAATTACGTTCATTCACGAGCAACTGAGCCAAATCTTTGTCTTTAGATACAATGCATGTTGCCCGTTGTGGATTTTCTAGTTTTGAAATACGGGTGGCTAATGTGCCGAGGATATCGTCTGCCTCATAAACCCGACTGGCGAAATTCGCCAATCCCATAGCATCACAAACAAGGGCACAGGCATCTAATTGAATTTTAAGGTTTTCATCGGGTAATTCACGATTTGATTTATAGCTTGGGCAAAGCTGATGTCGAAAACCACTGAACAAGCTTTCGTCGCGCGCTATGCCAATATGACTAGGTTTGATTCTATTAATAAATTGCAGCAGGAAGCGCATGAATCCGTAAACGGCAGAAAGATCTTTGTTATCACAATCATAACACTCTGTATAGGGCGAGAAATGTGCTTGGAATATATAGATTGATGCGTCTATTAGATAAACGGTTTTTAACTGCGGCTCAATGGCTAATTGGTCAGCCACTACAGGAAACTAGATTTTATTTGAAGAGAAAAGAAGTCAAACATTGGGATTCTTTCTTAGTATATAGGTAAAAACACCATCGCTTTCGGCTTGATGCAAAAGTTCATGCTCTAAATATAAACAGAACTTTGGTATGTCTCTTAGCGTTGAGGGGTCTGTCGCTATTATCTGTAAAGTTTGACCAGGATTAATTTCACGAATCTTTTTGTGAATCATCATCACCGGCTCTGGGCAATACAGGCCCTTGGCATCTAAAACCGCATCCGGAGTATTGCTAGAACCGATACTGGTTGATTGCTCCTGTTCTTCTAGTGTTTTTATTTCATTTAATTCTTTAGACATAGCGTTTTATAACTTTTTGATAGTTGTTACTGAACAGAGCCCGATCCATACTTAATTAATAGAGCCGCTAAACTTATACCCATTAATTTAACTAATTTGATAAAGCTCAATATGACCATATTCATTGCCGACACTAATCGCACTCCGAATAAAGACAAACTATTTGACCGTGAAACACTCCAATTTACTGTCAAATTAATTAGATCCCATAATCCATCGCTGGCTCTGCGGATCCAAAATCTTATCGCGCCATCGGCAACACCTTATATTCAGTATTGCACTGATCCTCATGCTGCAGATCAGTTTAAGTTAAATTTAGACTCATATACATTAAAGCGGGTTGTGGACACTTTGGCCATTGCCGGTCAGGAGCTTGCGGAGCAAGTCCTACTAACAGAACAGGGAGATCAGAGCTTTCTTCTAGAAGTTAAATCCTCTATTGGAAAATGGATTGCCTACGCCCGCTATCATCAAAATGAATATGAGCGAATTAATTCCAATAGCTAAAATCTCCCTACGTCTTTACGCGATATCGAACAAGTCTCGGATTCAACATCAAAGGTTACTATAGCCTCTCCTATTTCTAAACTTTTCATGACCTGACTAATTTTAGTCTCAAATGAAAAATCTTCATGACCATAGTCTGTACCTTCTCTGGACACAAAGTCTTCAATTATTGCTCTTAGCGTCTGTGTTCCCAGTTGTTTATAAGGTATTTCCATAACGTGTATTTTCTCATCACATTAACCGCTAGATTAATGTCAAGGCTGTCTGAATAACACTCTAAGCACTACAGAAAACGGCTTAGGGTGCGCTGCCTATCGGATTTCCACCAAATTCAATGGGACATTCACATCGCTTGATTTAGTAAGGTCTTTAAATTTGAATAAATTCAAATCCGCAAGCTGCGATGGTGATACGTTAGCGATGCTGCGAAAAATTGTCTCTATACGACCAGGATGCTCTTTATCCCATCCTTGCAACATAGCCTTTATGTTTTGTCTCTGCATATTGTCTTGGCTACCGCAAAGATTGCAGGGAATAATAGGAAAGTCCATCAGCTGGGCATACAGCTCAATCTCAGTTTCTTTACAGTAAGCAAGCGGCCTTATTACTACGTTTCTTTTATCGTCACTTAGCAACTTAGGCGGCATTGCTTTTAATTTTCCACCGTAAAACATATTTAAAAAAAGAGTCTCAATAATGTCGTCTCGGTGATGCCCCAAAGCGATTTTATTGGCTCCAATTTTATCCGCATAATTATACAAAATGCCGCGCCGCAACCTTGAACAAAGGCCGCAGTAGGTTTTACCTTCAGCAATTTTATCCGTCACTATAGAATACGTATCTTGTTCAAGTATTTTGTAATCAACACCTACTTTTTCAAGATAATTAGGCAACACCTGTTCTGGAAAGTCTGGCTGCTTTTGGTCTAAATTCACAGCGTGCAGCGTAAAAGTGATGGGGGCAGACCTTTGCAGGTGCTGCAATATATCAAGCATCGCATATGAATCTTTTCCGCCAGACAGACACACCATGACAAGATCACCGTCTTCGATCATATTAAAATCGGCGATCGCATGACCGACATTTCGGCGCAAATTCTTACGACTACGATTTAACTGAAAATCTTCTTTGGATGCCCTGCTCATTTATTTTGGTCCGATTATACTCTTTCGAGAACTGTGGCTATGCCTTGGCCCAAACCAATACACATCGTGGCTAAACCAAACGTAGCGTCCTTGTCTTCCATGTTATTAAGTAAGGTGGTTGTAATTCTAGTGCCGGAACATCCAAGCGGATGGCCTAAGGCAATAGCGCCTCCTTTCAGATTCACTTTTTCATCTACCATAGACAACAACCCCAAATCCTTCAACACGGGTATCGATTGCGCAGCAAATGCTTCATTAAGCTCTACACAGTCAATATCGGCTATGGTTAGACCGGCTTTCTTTAATGCCTTCTTTGACGCCGGCACCGGACCATAGCCCATGATTGATGGATCAACCCCTGCATAGGCCATCGATCTAATTTTGGCTCGCACTGTTAGGTTCAAAGATTTTGCCCTTTCAGCTGACATCAACAACATTGCTGAAGCACCGTCCGAAAGCTGCGACGATGTCCCTGCAGTAACAGTTCCATTAACCGGGTCGAATACGGGACGAAGCTGGGCCAACCCCTCTACAGAGGTATCAGGGCGAATAGTTTCGTCATGCTCTATCAGCATTTTAAAACCATCAGAATTATGCCCCTCAATAGGCACAATCTCATTGCTGAAGCCTCCAAGACGACGAGCTTGGTCAGCAAGAAAGTGTGACCTCACAGCAAATTCGTCTTGCTGCTCTCGGCTAACGCCGTGCATTTTAGAAAGCACTTCAGCAGTAACCCCCATCATCCAAGCAGCTTTTGCCATGTATTTGGAGGCTTTAGGATTCACGTCGATACCATGAGTCATGCCTACGTGCCCCATGTGTTCTACACCGCCAACAATAAACTGATCACCGTTGTTGCTTTGAATAGCCATAGCAGCTGTTTGCAACGCTGACATAGATGACCCGCAAAGACGGTTTACTGTTTGAGCACAGGTTGTATGTGGCAACACGGACATTAGCGCGGCATTTCTTGCAACGTTCCAGCCTTGTTCTAGGGTTTGATTTACACAGCCCCAAATAACGTCTTCAACATCGCCCGGTTGCACGTTAGGGTTACGCTCAAACAGTGCGTTAATTAGCCGAGCAGATAGCTCCTCCGCCCGCACATGTTTAAATGCGCCACCTTTTGATCTTGCCATAGGAGTTCGAATCCCATCTACAATAACTGCATCTCTTAACTGTAAAGCCATTCTACTCTCCAAAATTTAGTAGTAAGTGTCACCGGCGGCGGCCATCGCTTTCATTTTTGCTGTTGGCTGATAGAGCTCACCTAGATCTGCGTACTTTTCTGCTAATTCGCAAAATGCAGCTACTGTGAGACTGTCGACATAGCGCAGCGCTCCTCCCCTAAAAGGGGGAAAACCTAAACCTAAGACCAATCCCATATCAGCTTCAATGGCAGTCTCGACGATGCCGTCTTCTAAGCAGCGCGCTGTTTCTAGGCACAAAGCAATCATCATGCGCTCAAGAATTTCGCTGTCATCAAATTCTTTTGATGGGCCGCTTACCGATGCAATCAATACATCAATTTCTGGGTTAGGGAGTTTGCGCGGCTTACCTTTTTTATCCGGTTCGTATAGATAGAATCCCTTGCCAGATTTTTGCCCGATATCGCCCTTCGCGTATAGTTTGTCGATGGCGCTTTCAAAGTCTAATACCATCCTATCAAAGCCCGCCGCCATTACTGCCTGAGCGTGAACGCCGGTGTCAATACCAACCACATCCAGCAAATAAGCAGGACCCATTGGCCAGCCAAACTTTTCCATAACCTTATCAATCTGCCTAAAATCTGCCCCTTCATGAAGGAGTTTCGAAAAAGCGCCAAAGTAAGGAAATAAGATACGGTTAACCAAAAAACCCGGGCAGTTATTTACAACGATTGGCGTTTTACCCATTTTCTTCGCATAAGCCACTGTCGTCGCAACAGTCTCTTCGCTGCTGTGCTTGCCGCGGATGACTTCAACCAACGGCATTAGAGCGACAGGGTTGAAAAAATGCATGCCGCAGAATTTTTCTGGCCTTGCTAATACTGTCGCCAGATCATCGACTGATATGGTCGACGTGTTGGTGGCAATAATTGTCTCAGGAGATACCAATGATTCAAGCTCTTTAAGAACGGCTTTTTTAACATTAGGGTTCTCAACGACGGCCTCAACGACGATATCGGCATCGTCTATTTCAGAATAATCCAACGTTGGATTAATGCTGGCAAGAACAGCAAACATTTTGCCGGTGTCAATTTTACCCCGCGTAACTTGTTTTTGAAGAAGCTTATTGGCTTCGCTCATGCCTAAATCCAAACCAGCTTGTGCGATGTCTTTCATAATGATCGGAGTGCCTTTTAGCGCAGATTGATAGGCTATTCCACCACCCATAATTCCTGCCCCGAGCACCGCGGCCTGCTTTACAACTTGCGCGCTAGACATGGCCTTTTTAGCTTTGCCCGCAAGAAACTGATCGTTCAGAAACATTTGCACAAGGTTCGCTGCAACTTCCGTCTTAGCCAACTTAACAAAAGCGGCATTTTCTACTGCAAGCGCCTCGGATCTATTCATTAAAGCTGCTTTTTGCATAGCCTTAACCGCTGTTACAGGCGCGGGATAATGTGGTCCTGCTGCCGCTGCCACCATGCCAAGCGCTGTTTCAAATGCAACATTCAATTCAATTGGTTGTAATGTTAAAGGGGAAGTTTTTTGCTTTCTCGCCGCTGTAAAATCTAACTTTCCTTCCCAGCACTGCTGAACCAATGACTCAGCTGCAGCGAAGAGCTTCTCTTCGTCAACGATTGCGTCGAACGCCCCTTCGGCGAAGGCTTGTTTCGCTGCTACGTGAGCGCCGCTACTAATCCATTGATTAGCGTTGTCCGCCCCAATTAATCTCGGTAGACGGACCGTGCCACCGAAGCCCGGCAATATACCTAATTTAACCTCTGGAAAACCAACCACAGCCTTTTCAGTAGCAACCCGAAAATCTGTAGAGAGTGCCATTTCCATGCCGCCGCCTAGTGCTATCCCATTCACAGCAGCGACAGTTGGGAAGGGTAAATCTTCAATTGCGGTAAATACCGCATTAGCTTTTACAACCCATGCAGAAATTTCCTCTGCAGACAGGGTAAACATCGCTGTGAATTCGGTAATATCTGCACCTACAATAAAGCTAGTCTTTGCACTGGAAAATATTGCTGCTTTAACGCCAGAGTCTGCGATTGCAGCGACCGCATCACCTAACTCTTCTAACGTAAGTTGGTTAAATTTATTTACCGACGAGCTTTCCAGGTCAAAAATAAGATGGGCGATGCCTGAAGGTAGTTCCTCAACGCGCAGCGCAGTGCCAGAAAAAATCATTATATACTCCAAGTTCGGCAGACACCCTTGACGGGCTTGTATTGGCCTAGGGGCCTTTCGGGGGACTTATTGTACATTGCCCTTGCATCAATACCAAAGGCCGCCGGCCTATTCTCAGGCACTGTAAGTAAGTTATTATTTGCTGTCTATTTATAATCCGATTCTTAACCATGCAACGTTACAGTCTAATTTTTAGCTTTTTCTTAGTCTCTTCAGCTTTTGCTGCCGGTGAAGCGGCAACCAGTGGCGTAGCTTTGGTTTATCACCACGTAGCTGTTGATACCCCGCCATCTACTACCATTTCGCCTGAATCTTTTAGGGTCCATTTAGAATACCTCAGAGATAATGATTTCAATGTCATCGAACTGGGCGAGATGGTAAATGCTCTGCTGAGTCGACAGAGCATTCCTGAAAAGTCCGTCGCTATAACGTTTGATGACGGTTATTCATCAATTTACGACACTGCGTTTCCAATGCTAATAGAATTTGACTTTCCCTTTACGCTTTTCGTTAGCACAGGGCCGATAAACAGAGCACAGTCAAATTATATGAGCTGGGAGAATATAAAGGAGATGGCCGATGCCGGCGTGACAATCGCAAATCACTTAGTTGAACATCCCTATATGCTCGATAAACTCAAAGATGAAGCCAAAGCAGACTGGCTTTATCGTATGCGCCAAGAAATACGGGAGTCGCAAGATGCGATTACTCTCCATACCGGTCAAGATAACAAATTGCTGGCCTACCCTTATGGTGAATATGACAATGATATCAGAGGGTTAAGTAAAGAACTTGGCTTCATTAGCTTTGCTCAGAATTCTGGCGCAATAGGGTTTGATAGCGATTTTCTTGCCCTTCCACGGTTTCCATTGGCAAGCATCTACGCCAATTTGGACACCGCAAAGGTCAAATTTGGGACTAAGGCATTTAGTGTTAAACAGCTGACACCTCTTTCTCCGGTTACATCCGATGTGAGGCCTACAGCAAGCTTAATGTTTTCTCCAGGAGATTACCGACTCGAGCAAATCACCTGCTTTAGCAACAGCCGAATCATGGACATGTCATGGAGCGAGGCAGAGAAAGGAGTGTTAACTATAAGGCCGAAAGACGACCTATCAGAAAGGCGCTCTCGCTATGTCTGCACAGCGCCAGACATTAGGAGTGATCGGTTTTTTTGGCATTCGGTACAATGGATCAACGTAAGCAACTGAACCTAAACTTTAGCCAGAGATGTCATCGTCCCTTTCGTGAAGGTCATTCTGCATGATAATGTTCTGAACCTCATCAACGTAATGATCGCCTCTCTGTGAATAGCTTCCTAACCCAAAAGCAAGCACCATAGAATCAATCTGCTGATCTTCCTCGCGCATATCAGCACGCAGTTCCCGTAAATACTCATAAGATTGATTAGTGTTGATATTATTAAAGTAGGCTCTGACTGTGCCGGCTACAGAATCGAAGCTCTTCACTTCGTGAGTTGCACCTTGAGCCCTGCGTCGCGGCACTATTCCGCATCCTTCTACGTAACACCACTGTCCAAACAGGCTATTTCCCTCTAAGGCAAAACGTGAAGTTCCCCAAGCGGATTCATTCGCCGCTTGGGCCAAAACAAGCGAAGGAGGCAACACATCTACCCGCAGCATAAGCTCATCGAGAAGCTCGCTATCAGGCATATTTATCGAGTCTAACTGATAAGTCTCTGCGACTTCGAGCAACCACTGGGATTCTCGTTCACTGAAAGCAATATCGTTTTGGGACATGTTCGCCAGTGGCAGTAAATCTTCACGAAGGTTTATCAGGCGTTCATTTTCAAAATCAACATAGCCTTCAAGGTAGTCAAAGAATTGCTGTTTTTTGACATCGACATTAGAAATAGCACCAAAGTCGGGGAAAATGACAATAGGCTCTATTTTCGCCAGCGCGGGCGATTCTGGCCTTTGACTAGGGGCGACGGTGATTACAGTGACTATCAGCGCACCCAGTAAGATCGATATCGTAGCAGCAAGGGCAAGCTCTTGTTTTTGCTTAAAGTTAATCATTAGTTAACCATACTCCCTATTGTCGACGCTAAAAGTCGGGACTAACAATCACATTTCAACGACTGCTAACCTGCCGGCTTCGCAAAGTCAGGTGACGTAAGCGCACGCGCCCAGTGTATTCCCGAGTATAAGCCTATCCCAGCAGAAAATGGTAGCACCCTCTCCGTAGATTCGATCGCCCGGACTCAGCCCCGGACCGCTGTTTCTGCCCGCTCCCGACACAGGTAGACACGGCACTCAACGCTTAGCTACTTGCTGCCACCGAGGCAGTCAGGCGACTGAGGTACCAATGATTGACTTAACTGCCATTCGCTCGGGGAGTAAAGGTGCAAAGCCAGAGCGTGAACACCAGTTTTCAGCTCTTCGGCCAGTATTGCATACAGTTGTTGATGGCGCTTTACCGCTGCAATCCCATCGAACTGGGCCGCGACCACAGTCAATTTAAAATGAGACTCAGTTGCCGGCCCGCCGTGCTTGTGACTTTCGTTCTCTATGATGAGTTCTGCAGGGTTTAGGCTTTCACCTACTTTTGCCCTGATTAAGTTTTCCATTGGAGTTACTTCCGTCATGTTTGTTTCTATCCTCCTAGCTATAAGCCCTGAGAAGCGAGTATAAAACAATCCCCTTAGCAAAGCAGTGGTAGTGTTAAAGCCTATGCCTGCTAACATAGCGCTTCCGATCGAAGAGACTATTATGACTATTAACTGGTATCCCGGGCATATGAACAAAGCCCGAAAAGAATTAAGCAAAATAATACCCAAAATCGATTTGGTGATAGAGTTGCTCGATGCCCGTGCAGCTAACGCGAGCAAGAATCCCTTACTCGATGAGATTACCGCAGACTTGCCGCGAATCAACGTGTTAAGTAAAGCAGATTTGGCTGACCCTGAGATCACTAAACTATGGCAAGAAAATATAAATGAATCAAAAAACCGAAGCTGCCTAGTAAGTTCGACCACAGCCCCCCTAAATGCCAAAGAGGTTATAGAGTGCGCGCGCAAACTTATTAGCAAGGAAACCAGAAGGCCCAATTATAGTTATCAATTGCTTATCACGGGCATACCAAATGTTGGAAAGTCGACTCTTTTAAATGTTTTATCTGAGCGTAAACTGGCAAAAACTGGCAATGAACCGGCAGTTACACAGCATCAACAGAGAATCAAGTTGGCGGAAAACTGGTACCTAATTGATACCCCCGGAATGATGTGGCCAAAACTAGAAGATCAAGATGCGGCCTATCGCCTAGCGATGACCGGAACAATAAGAAATACAGCAGTAGAAGCCGAAGATATTGCCTGGTTTGCAGCAGAAGAACTACTTGCAGGATTTAGGGTAAACTTAAGTGAGCGGTATGGGATCACTGACCAAATAACCACTGCAGAGCAAGTATTAGAATCAATCGCCGTAACCCGCGGCGCAATTAGCAAACGAGGCCAGATAGATTGGCATAAGACCTCAGAAATATTACTAAATGACTTCCGCTCGGGTAAACTAGGACCCATCAGTTTGGAGCGCCCAAGCACCTAATAACACCAGTTCCTTGGTTTACATCTCAATCACTCTCTCTTTTTAAAAGCAGGAGCAATCTCTACTTTATGTCTGAATCAACAGCGCAAGCAACACTCAATTCAAACCATGATCAACCACTGCAAATCCATCCTGCATTTCAATGGCAGCGAAGTGAGGTAATACCCTCTTTAAATATAGTTATGGAGGAGTACCAGCACAAAGAAACTGGCGCAATGCACTATCATCTTGCCAGTGAAAATACAGAAAATGTATTTCTAGTTGCTTTTCGTACCGTGCCGATGGATTCAACTGGGGTTGCACACATACTTGAGCACACAGCCCTGTGTGGGAGTAAAAATTTCCCGGTTCGCGACCCCTTCTTCATGATGATAAGACGTTCACTAAACACCTTTATGAATGCAATGACTAGCAGTGACTGGACTGCGTTTCCTTTTGCTAGCAAGAATAAGAAGGACTTCAGCAATCTACTTAGCGTCTATCTAGATGCAACTTTCTTTTCGAGGTTACACGAACTGGATTTCGCTCAAGAAGGTCATCGTCTTGAGTTTGCTGAAGTTGGTAATCCCGACAGCGAGCTTCAGTATAAGGGCGTTGTTTACAACGAAATGAAAGGAGCCATGAGCTCAACTTCAAGCGTGTTGTGGCATACGCTCAGCAAGCACTTGTTCCCAACCTCCACCTACCACTTTAACAGTGGCGGAGAACCAGAGCATATTCCTGATCTGCCTTATCAAGGCCTATTGGATTTTCACAAAAGCCACTACCATCCAAGCAACGCTGTGTTTATGACCTTCGGCGATATAACTGCCTTCGAACATCAGACAGGATTTCAGGAGCTCGCACTAAAAGAATTTTCAAAACTCGATGTACATATCGCAGTTAACGATGAAAAAAGATACCTGTCTCCAATTCGAGTACAGGAATCTTATGCTGCCGATGAAACCGAAGCTGACAAGCATCACGCTGTTATAGGCTGGTTATTAGGGCATAGCACTGATCTCGAAGAGCTGTTTAAAGCACAGTTACTTTCCAGCGTTTTGCTAGATAATAGCTCTAGCCCGCTACTGAAAATTTTGGAAACGTCCGACCTCGGTAGTTCGCCCTCTCCCATGTGCGGATTAGAAGACTCGAACCGAGAAATGAGTTTCTTGGCGGGTCTGGAAGGCTGCTCTGAGGGCAGTACACAGTTAGTTGAAAACCTGATAATTGAATCCTTAGAGGCAATTGTTAAGGATGGCGTCGAACCTGAACAGGTAGAAGCGGCGTTGCATCAGCTCGAGTTAAACCAAAGAGAGATATCTGGAGATAGCTACCCTTATGGATTGCAGCTAATCCTCACGGGCTTATCAACGGCGATGCATCGGGGTGACCCGATACAACTGCTCAATATTGATAGCGTTCTAGACAAGCTTCGCAAAGAAATTATGGACCCAGCTTTTATTCCTAATTTAATTCAGACTTTGCTTTTAGATAACCAGCACAGACTTACTCTAACCCTGTCGCCTGACACCGCGCTGGCCAACAAAAAAGTTGAAGCAGAAATAAAGCAGCTTGCAGCTATTAAAGCAAAATTAACTGAAGCGCAGGCACAGGCTATTATCGACACATCCTTAGCCCTTGCAGAAAGGCAAAACGGTATCGATGACCCCGGATTGTTACCAAAAGTTGGGCTGAACGATATACCCAAGATAATTTCAGAGCCAGCAAGAGTCGATGTAAAGTTAGCCAATGGCGATACTCTTAGCCGGTATTCACAAGGCACCAATGGAATAAACTATCAGCAAATAGTAATGACCATGCCCCAGCTCAACGAAGCTCAAATTAGCACCCTTCCCCTGTACACGGCATGCTTACCTGAACTAGGTGTTGGATCAAAAGACTATGCCGCAGTGCAAACTTGGCAAGCACAAATAAGTGGCGGAGTTAGTTGTTACAGCAGCATCAGAAGCGACGTCGATGACATTCAGAAAGTAAAAGGCCTGCTTACGTTCTCTTCTAAATGCCTTAGTGGCAATCACCAACAACTAACAGACTTGCTAGCACAAACCGTTGGCAGCATAAGGTTTGATGAAGACAAGCGTTTGGCCGAGTTGGTTGAACAAATATGTACACGCAAAGAAAACAGCATTACCGGTCAAGGCCACAGCTTAGCAATGAACCTTGCCGCGAGCGGTATGAGCCCTACCGCAAAGCTTAATCATGAAGCCGGTGGATTGGTTGGTATTCAGCGTTTAAAGAGCCTAAGAGATAGTATGGTGAACGCGGATGGAAGAGAAAAACTACTAACGGACTTTCGCGAACTCCATGACTTAGTACTAACAGTGCCGCGCCGCTTTTTACTTATCGGAGAGCAAGCCTGTTTAGAAAGCATGCAAGCTGATTTGGAAAGCCACTGGGGCACTGCAGCTAGCGCTGAAAATAACAGTGTATTGGCATTGCCTGAGGTTAAAAGTACAGTGAGAGAGGTATGGACCACCTCTACTGCCGTGAACTTTAGCGCTAAAGCCTACCAAACCGTGCCTTCCAGCCATGAAGACCATGCAGTGCTAACTGTTTTGGCTGGATTCATGCGCAATGGTTATCTTCACCGCGCTATCCGCGAACAAGGCGGCGCCTATGGTGCCGGCGCGACCCAAGATGCCAACTCAGCATCTTTTAGGTTTTTCTCCTACCGTGACCCTAGGCTTAGCGAGACCCTCGAAGACTTTGACCGAGCGCTGGATTGGGTTAACACGGCAACGCATGCTGGGCATCAACTAGAAGAAGCGATTTTGGGAGTTATTGCTAGTATGGACAAGCCATCCTCTCCGGCTGGCGAGGCTAAGCAGGCTTTCTACAACCACTTATTTAAGCGCACTTTAGATCAGAGAAAAGTATTCCGGCAGCGGGTGTTAGACACGACCATGGAGGATTTGCGTAACGTGGTAGGAAAATACTTTTCCCCGGATACTGCTAGCATCGGCGTAATAACTAACAAAGAGTCTGTTGGAAGCTTACAAGCACTTTCGCTTAAAGAAATTAATATATAATAAAATCAATGAGATAGAAATATTTTCAGATATTTCATTTAATTTCGACAAACATGGAACTTTCATAACAAGTCAGGGTCTTAATTTATGTAGGTAGATGTTATGCAAAATTGTGGGTTTTGTTTCATTTATCTCTCCCTTGATAGTATTATTTGGCCCAGCAACTTCGGTTGTTGGGCTTTTTCTTTTTGGCCGCTCTTATTTTTTATTAGCTTGTCCAATTATAAGCGCTTTAAAGTATGGATCAGCGAATTGGGAGCGCGGTCGCTCGTGTTACTTACGTTTTACTCAGATTCTATTTCACTTCTGCTCACATTCTATTTAGCAGCCTTATCCTGCCAGACTATTTGACCGATGATTGCCGCAACTAAAACCTCTAATATCATGAGTGAAGCTACCAAAGTGACTTTAGTAGGCATGTGGCTTGATATCGCCTTAGCCATAGGTAAAATATTCGGTGGCTTGCTCGGCAATTCCTTTGCTTTAGTCACTGATGGAATCCATTCACTAACAGACGCAATTTCAGACATATTTGTTCTGGTCATCGCCAAAATAGGTCAATCCGCACCAGACGATGAGCATCCATGGGGTCATGGCAGATTCGAAACTGTTGGCACAATTGCCATGGGCATGCTTTTTTTTGCCACAGCAGGCATATTGATTTTCGATAGCGTACAAAAACTCACCGATGAAAGCGCTATAGTCGTGCCTGCAGCAGGCACCATAGTGATCGCTTTAGTGTCGATAATCTGTAAGGAATGGATTTTTCACTACACCATGAATGTAGCGAAGAAGCTCAATTCCAGTCTTCTTAAGGCCAACGCTTGGCATAGTCGCAGCGACGCAATTTCATCAATAGCGGTAGCGATTGGAATTGCTGGTGCGATGCTTGGCTATCCCTGGATGGACACGTTAGCGGCCATTGCGGTAGCTTTCATTATCGCAAAAATTGGCTGGGAGCTTTGCATCGAAGCTTTA
Organism: Pseudohongiellaceae bacterium; assembly: GCA_047627195.1. Taxonomy (GTDB): domain Bacteria; phylum Pseudomonadota; class Gammaproteobacteria; order Pseudomonadales; family Pseudohongiellaceae; genus UBA9145. Next base: position 35,222 of record JBLHTH010000011.1, read on the forward strand.
CGAGAATTGGTGGATACTCAAATCCCAAAGCACAGGCAGGACCAAATAAAAGCTGAGATATTGAGTGTTAGTGGGATAATAGGGATTAACAACCTACGCAGTCGCTCCTCGGGCGGAAAAATAATACTCGAGCTCAGCCTTCGTGTAGACCCACATATCGCAGTCTCCGAAGGCCATACTATAGGAGATACTGTCTCGAAGACCTTAACCGGCCAGTTTAGTGATGTAGCTGATGTTATTGTTCATATTGATCCTGACTCTGGGTTTTCTAAGGCATCCACAACCGACTTGCCCAAGCGCCAGAAAGTAATAACTGTACTTGAGCAGCTTTGGCAAAACCTCTTGAGCGAAGGGGAAATTGAGAGTGTAAACCTGCAATATTCCGAGCATGGGATATCGGTAAACCTACTGCTAAAAACGGATACATTACCGGCTTCTTTAGCCGCTGAGCTAAGGCAATCCATTGCCTCATTAGAATATGTAACCTGCCTCACTATATTCACTAAGGCTTTCAATTCAGAGCTTGCACATTAACGCCTAACTGCGCAGCTTAGGTTCCAAAACAAACTTGGACATTGTCTTTCTAAAGCTAGCTATTTTCTAAATTACCTAAGCTCGCTCAGCTTTGATTAATTCATATGCAGCCTTAATATCCTGAGTTTTCTGAGTAGCAATAGTCATCATTTCTTCAGGCAGTCCTTTCGCTACTAGTTTGTCAGGATGGTGCTGATTCATCAGCCTTCGATAGGCTTTCTTGACCTCGATATCACTTATACCAGCGTCCACACCAAGCATCTCATAGGCCGCTTTAAGCTTTTCCTTTACAGAGACTTGAGCTCCAAAGTGCGCCTGACCCGATAGCCTTTGCAACAAAGCATTAAAATCTGCGAGCGAGTAGCCAAGGTCCCCTGCGATTTCTTCAAGGATAGACTGCTCTTTGGAATCCAACTTACCATCAGCAAGAGCCGTAGCAGCAATAATCTCCAAAAACATTTGCACCAGGTTACGGCGCCTAAAGATCTCTTTTTTAAACTGCGCTAATACCGCATGAATTGGAAATTCATCTTTTTTTCCTTCATTAAACAGATTAATTGCTACTTTGCGCTGCTCCTTGTTCAACAACATCTGATCCATGACTTGCTTAGCAAGAGCTATCTCATCCGAGGTTACTTTACCGTCTGATTTTGCGACATAGCCCATAACTGAAAACGTGGCCGTAAAAAATGCCGATTGCACACGCTCTGTTGCGCCCACTCCCAAGGAGTTCTGTAACCCAACACCATTGAGCCCCTTATCGAAGTAATTACCTACCGCCGCTCCCATAACAGCACCGAGAGGGCCACCCATCATAAATCCGAAGGTACCACCTACAACTTTTCCCCACCAACTCATATGCTCACTCTTGCTAATTCCTTTAATAGTTTAATTTTTGACTGTGGTTTAACTAACAACTACTTAAAATAGAAGTCGCTGAAACCAGTTTCTGTCTAACTCGGCCCGGCATTCATTCAACTGAATAGCGAACTTATTAGAATTAGATTGAACCCTAGCCGCCGCATCTAATAGCCATTGTTTCTTACGGTGGGTACCACGCTGATAGCCAGCATTCCCCTCGTGGTAGGCAAAATACAGCCCACGAGCATCGGTTTTTGAAATACCGCTAGTGCGAGTTGAGGTTGCGTTATACCAGCCTACAAAATCAATTGCATCCGAAAAGTTAGATCTAGATGCGCGCCCATTGCCAGAGCGCTGCTCATATTCTTCCCACGTACTATCCAGCGCCTGAGCATAACCAAAAGCGGATGACGGACGCCCGCCAGGAAAAATCCATAAGAATTTATTGCGCTGTGGTTTTGCACGAGCTTTGAAACTCGATTCTTGATAAATAATCGCCATGCTTACCGGAATCGAGCTACCCCAGCGCTGTTGAGCGCTTTTAGCAGACTTGTACCATGAGCGGCGATCATCAAAGATACTACAGAGATTATCTGCATTATCGGGTTTGGAACCGACGCAGCTGCTAAACAAAATGGCGATTAGCCCATATCTTAGAATCTGTGTGAAGGCTTTTGTGAGCATCACTCTTAGACTCTTGATGAGAGACTTAAGTTCTAACTCAAACATCAATCAACTCAGCGAGCATCAAGACGAATTCATCCTCACTAATGACCCTAATTCCTAGCTCTTCTGCTTTGGTAAGCTTCGACCCCGCACCAGGACCCGCCACTACACAGTCTGTATTTTTAGATACGCTACCAGCAACTTTTGCCCCTAGTTTTATCAGCTCGGCCTTTGCCTCACCTCGACTCATTTGCTCCAAACTACCGGTTAATACAAAAGTTTGATCAGCCAACGGCAGTGTGTCTCTATCCACACTAACATCTGGCCAAGAAACTCCACTAGCCCTCAGCTGTGCTATTTGTGCGGCGTTATTGTCGTTGAGAAAAAATAACCGAATATGACGAGCAACGATTGGCCCTATATCAGAAACCTTCTCCAAACTGCTAGTCTTCGCATCCATGATCGCATCGAGGCTACCGTAGTGATTCACCAGCGAAAGAGCGGTGGCCTCCCCTACTTCGCGAATACCCAAGCCAAAAAGAAATCGAGCCAGAGATGTACTTTTACTTTTCGCTATTGCGGCCAGTAGGTTCTCCGCAGATTTTTTCCCCATCCGCTCAAGACTAACCAAAGCATCTAAATCCACTTTATAGATTCCGACAACCGACTCAATTAATCCTTCATCAACTAATTGCTCAACTAATTTGTCACCTAATCCTTCTATGTCCATAGCAGTTCGGGAAGCATAATGCTTTATAGATTCTTTTCTTTGTGCAGGACAAACCAGCCCTCCGGTACAGCGATATAATACTTCACCATCTTTTTCTACTGGTGACTTACAGGCTGGGCAGTTTTCAGGCAAAACTATTTCTATGGGGTTTTTATTTTCACTCGGGTTTAGAACTCTCACAATCTTTGGGATTACATCTCCCGCTCTTCTAACTATAACTGAATCACCAATGCGTAACCCGAGCCTGTCAATTTCATCCATATTGTGGAGAGTTGTATTACTAACTGTTACCCCGCCGACAAAAACTGGTTCAAGTCGGGCGACGGGCGTAATGGTGCCAGTCCTCCCTACTTGAAATTCGACACCAAGAACAACTGTAGACTTTTCTTCAGCTGGAAATTTATACGCCATTGCCCAGCGAGGACTGCGCGCATTAACCCCTAATTGCTTTTGAGTGGTCAGATCGTTCACCTTGATTACAGCACCATCAATTTCATAATCTAGGGCGCTGCGCTTTTCAAGCAACTGCAGGCAATACCTCAAACACTCCTTGATCCCTATGCGTGTATCTCGATCTGGATTTACAGGCAAACCAAG
>JBLHTH010000012.1:0-38422 GCA_047627195.1 Pseudohongiellaceae bacterium
TTTGGAGGAGCTTGGTCAGTCACTCGAGAATGTAGTGGCTCCGAGAGTTCTCGATCTAGATAATCGAAGCATTACATTAACCGGTTCGGTTGAAGAACAATACGCTCAATGGAAAGAAGTGTTGGCAGATCTCTATGCAGCTGAAGTCGGCGAACTACAGAACACACAAAGATAATTTGGTTCACCAGTGCAGTAATTAATATGTCTGATAAAATAAGTGATAGTACAAATTTCGATCACGTTGATGAAAATGCAATCTTTAAGACTGCAAGTCCTCAAGCTCCGATTGATAAGCCTCCAATAATTCTCTGGCTTGGTTTGGGTGGCTTACTAGTTTTAGCGTTATTAGTTATTTTCGTCTTGCCAGCGGTAGTAACCGAGTATGAGTTACCGCTGGAAAGGCGTGTTGATATTAACGAGCTTGTGCCATCTCCAGCTGCCCAGCAAGAATTAGCAATCTCCCCGTTTGAAGAAGCGCAGCGCTCTATTCAGAGAAAGGAAGCTCAGGACGTTTTAGCTGAGTTACTTCAGATACAAGCAGAGCTTACAGCCCTGGACGTTTCTAAATGGGGGCAGGTACAGTTTGAGGAAGCGTTGTCACAGGCAAGTACTGGTGATGAATACTATCGCACCCAAGAGTTTTTATTAGCAGTAGAGGCCTATCAATTTGGGCGCGACAATTTAGCAGGGCTCAGAGACTCTGTGCCGACTGTTATCACGCAAACACTTATAGAGGCAGAGGCTGCGTTTATTGCTGGCGATGCATCGGCCGCAGAAGAAAAATATGCCCTGGCATTGCAACTAGATTCTTTTAATGAAATTGCCCTAATCGGTTTAGAGCGGTCAAGGACACTAAGCGAGGTCATTGATCTTTTAGATCAGGCTGACGACTTGGTTGAGGACGGTAGCCTCATTCAGGCAAGGGACTTATTGGATAGTGTCATTGCGCTAGATGGTCAAAATGAAACAGCCCCGGCCAACAGAGCCAAAGTGGCTGCGATGATTCGCGAGCGGGAATTTTCCTCAATTATGTCCGCTGGATATACAGCTTTAGAGGGCGGCGATCCAGATGCCGCAATAGCTGAATTTGAAAAAGCGGCGAGCATGGGGATTAATCAAAATCAGGCGTTGGCAGCAATAACTCAAACCGAAAATGAGATCGCTAACGCAGCAATAAATGTTCTTAGACAGGCAATTGATTCAGCAGAAAAGGCAGAGCAATGGCAAGTGGCTGCAGACAATTATGACAAGGTTCTCGCAATCGATTCAAACTTGTCATTCGCAATAAATGGAAAGGATTATGCAGTAAAAAGGCAAAGGTTAAATTCCCTATTACTTTCAGCAAACAGCAACCCTGAACGTCTCGCCGAAGATGATGTCTACCAGCAAACTATTGATGTCTACTATACCGGTCGCGCCATCGCTGAGGTGGGGCCGGTTTTAGTCGAACAACTGAATCAGTTGGAAGGGTATCTAGAAGCTTCTCAGATCCCCATCGAAGTGCAATTTGTATCCGACAATTTAACTGATGTTACCCTGCTTAGAATTGAGCGTTTCGGGCTCTTTGAACAGCAAAAAATGTCGCTTAAGCCAGGTAAATATGTGGCGGTGGGAAAAAGATCGGGATTCAGGGAAGTTAGAAAGGAATTTGTAGTGGGATTTGATCAAACGCCAAGTTTAGTGATAGTGCAATGTGACGAGCCTATCGTGTCCAATAGTAGGCGATAGCGATGGCCAACCCTAACAGTAAGATTGAATCGAATGGGTCAGCCGAGCCCATTATACCGATAGACTTTACGCCTAACGAAAATAAGGCGCCCGAGTTTTCATTCAAACTAAAACCTATTCATTTTGTTTTGGTGGCATTTTTCAGTGTTTCTGGATTTGCTGCTTGGTTCGTTCTAACAGCAAAGTCAGTTTCTATTGAAGCGAGCCCAGTTACCGCGGCAGTTGAGATTAGCGGCGCCTTAAACTTCAAGCTGGGGCCACGTTATCTAATTAGGTCGGGCACTTACGATATAAAATTAGTGAACGAGGGTTATCACGACAGTGAAACCGTTCTGGTGGTTAATTCAGATCAGACCCAGACTCATCTCTTTGTAATGGATAAGCTTCCGGGTGTAATAAGCTTTGCGAGTAATGAGCTAGTTGGCGCGAGGGTGCAAGTAGATGGCATAGATCTCGGTGAGACGCCATTGCTTAAACTATTAGTAGAAGCTGGTGAGCGGCAACTAACCGTTTCAAAGGAGCGATACCTAGATTTCGGACAAACGATTTTGGTTGAAGGCCGGTCGGTAGAGCAAAGTTTTGACGCTCGATTGGAGCCGGCATGGGCGACGGTAAGTTTACAAACTTCTCCGGCAGGTGCTGACGTCATTGTGGATGGAGAGCTAATTGGCCTCACGCCGATGAATGCAGAAATTATTCAAGGTCAACGGGATCTAACGCTTAAGTTGGCAGGGCATAAAGCATGGCAAGAAGATTTTGATATTTTTGCCGGTGAAGACTTTGTTATCCCCAATGTAGAGCTAGAACCGGCAGATGGGTTGGTCTTTATTCAATCCTCACCTTCATCAGCTTCGGTGACAATCGGTGGCCAGTTCAAAGGCCTAACGCCCCTAGAGGTTTCGTTAGCGCCAGATGTTGACCATGAAATTACCTTTTTTAAAAATGGCTACAATTCCAGCAAGCGTAGTATTCGAACCCGGGCGAACGAGGAAAGCGGGGTCAGTGTCAGTTTAGACCCTGTCCTGGCAAACGTTCAGATAATCAGTGAGCCTGAAGACGCAGAACTTTATGTTAATGGGGAGCCTCGCGGGCTGGCTAATCAGACATTAGAGCTAATGGCTGCAAGCCAGCAAATTGAAGTACGTAAAGCCGGCTATGTGCCTTTCACAACGGAATTTACATCCAGACCTGGTCTGGATCAGGTTATACGAGTCAGCCTTAAATCACTAGAGCAGGCAAAGCTAGAGCAAATAGAACCGGTTATTACTAATGTGGCCGGTCAGTCGCTAAAACTTTTTTATCCTTCAGCATTTACTATGGGCGCATCTCGCCGTGAAGCTGGTCGTCGATCAAACGAAAATCTACGTGAAATAAACCTAGAGCGACCATTTTACATAAGCTATCAAGAGGTAACTAATGCCGAATTTCGATTGTTCGACACAGAACACTCGTCAGGTATTTTGCAGGGCTTGAGCTTAAACAACGAAGCACAGCCGGTGATTAGAATTAGCTGGACGCAAGCTGCTCTTTTTTCCAATTGGCTCAGTGAGCAAGAATCTATTGATCCTTTTTACGATGTCTTGGATGGTGAAGTTATAGGGTTTAACAAAGAGTCCACAGGATATCGACTACCCTCCGAAGCAGAATGGGCATGGGCCGCTAGAAGCGATGGCAGCGGAAATCTGCTAAAATTCCCTTGGGGTACACAGTTGCCGCCGCCAGATAAAGCCGGAAATTTTGCAGACATTACGGCCCGAAGTTATATAGGCGAGATTATGTTTGATTACGACGATGGCTATTTGGCAACAGCCCCTGTCGCATCCTTTACTCCGAACCAAAACGCATTGTTTGACATGGCAGGTAACGTGTCTGAATGGGTGCATGATTTTTATGGTTCGGTAGGATCCAATGACGGTGCAGAAGTTGATCCGCTAGGTGCGCAGGTTGGCCAGTTCCATACTATTCGAGGCTCTAGCTGGTCTCATGGTTCTGTTTCTGAGCTTAGACTTTCTTTTAGAGACTTTGGCGAGGAACCCCGTGACGATGTTGGTTTTAGAGTCGCACGTTACCTAGAAGATTAATGGGGAAAATTAATTAGGAGTAACGAGAGGTGATAATGAGGAATCTTATACTGCTTTGCTCGGTCTGGTTTGTATTGGCTAGTGCCAACCTAATGGGACAAGAGCAAACTCCTGTTGCGACTCCTTCTACCGACGCTACTCCCGTGGAAATTGATGATTCTTCAGCGAGTAGTGACTTGGTCGCTGATGAAGAGGAAGTGAACGATACTAAGTCGGTTGAACCGTTGGCAGACGAAGAAACCGAATCGGCGGGGCGGTTCATCCCTACAGAAGAGATCTCTCAGGATTTGGGCGTGTCTTTCCCCGCGAATATATAGTGAATTAGGGATTTTTTGCTTGCCTCAAATATGGGGCTCATAAATTAGAAAAGGGTTGAGTATGAAGAAAGGTTTGTTGTCAGAGGCTATGTGGCAATTAGTGCCTCTTATCGTTGCGCTTATTGTCGTACATGCAGCTTATGTGACAGTAATTCGACCTACAGCTGAGGCGATTGAGGAGCAGCAGAGCTTCTTGCAGCAGTCAAATCCAGACTTTGTTCCAGAACGATCAATCTATATTATCCTAAAAGATCTTGAGCAAGAAACCTGCATTATTTTGTTTATATGGGCAGCTGCTCTAATCGGCATGAAAACGCAACAAACTATCCGGCAACGTGCACTGTTGGACCAGACACTTATTCAACTGTCAGATGGCATGAGTATTCTGCCAGAGGACGCAAGAAACTATGCTAGACCCGTTCAGGCACTGGGTGAGCGTGAAAAGCAGTACTTACTTCCACGCGCATTATTGGCAGGCTTACAACGCTTTCAGAGTACGCGCAGTATTCAAGATGTTTCAACTATTGTAAAAGACACCTGCGAGTCAGAGGCTGATCGCATGGAAACCGAGCTTTCGATCGTGCGCTATATTGCTTGGGCTATCCCTTCTATAGGTTTCTTGGGAACTGTTCGCGGCATTGGTACAGCCTTGGGTCAGGCTTACCAGGCAGTTGCCGGAGATATCGTAGGGGTGACAGCGAGCCTAGGAGTCGCATTTAATTCAACCTTTGTCGCGTTAGTTGTGAGCATTATTTTGACATTCATCTTGTACCAGCTGCAATTGCTACAGGATCGTCTGGTGCTAGACTGTCAGCACTATTGTGATGAGAAACTAATCAGTAATCTACAGGTTCCCGAGAGGGCATAGCAATGACCTTGAAAATCATTGAATTTAATGACGGAGCAATTAAAGTTGGCGATCACAGTGGCATCGTCGCTAGTAGTCCCGGCTTTGCTCTGGTGGTTGGCAATGAACTTGTACTAGGTGAGCGTGCAGAAAAGCAAGCGCGATTGCAGCCGACAAAAAGCTATAATAAGTACTGGTACGACCTCAGTATGGAGCCGCTAAATCACGGTAATCATCTGCGGCACACGGCAGATATCGCGTTCGCTCATCTGTTACACCTTGCAGAAATAGGCGAAATAGAATCTGATGTTGTCCTTGCAGTGCCTGGAAGTTTTAGTTCGCAGCAGCTGGCTATACTTCTGGGTTTAGCCAAACATAGCCCTATTAATCCTATAGGAGTCATTGACTCGGGTCTGGCAGCTGGTGTTGCTGCCAGCGCTAGCGCGCCATCCTTGATTATTGATTTTCAACTTCACCAAATTGTCGTAACCAAGCTAGCGTCAAGCAATGGCCTTTTGACTTCTGAGTCGGTTGTTCAAATACCCGGTGTTGGTAGCCAAAACTTCATCAATTTGATGATGCAGCAAGCGACTGACTCGTTTATCCAACAATGCCGATTTAATCCTCAGCATAACGCGGAGTACGAGCAGCTTTTATACAACCAGATGCCTCTTTGGCTTAGTCAATACGACGATTCTCAGACCAATTTGGTACTAGAATTGAAAACCAGAGATGCCTTGCACGTGGCGAAAATGCCTAAAGAAGGCCTTATTGCGAGTTTACAAGGCCATTACAAGAAGATTAACCAAGAGCTTGAACCGTTACTTGAGGCTGGCTACTCTAGCCTCATTCTCAATAAAGATTTAGCTTCATTGCCTGGCTATATGGCAAGCCTGCCCGATTTTAAATCGGTTAAAGTATTACAAGACGATGCGATAATTGAAGCCTGTCTAGGACATGCTGAAAAAATAGTAACTGACAGCGACGAAATTCATTTAGTTCGATCCTTAGCCGTTGCCGTGGGAGCCAAAGTGGCTAGTGCTGCTGATAAGGCTGAATTTGATACAACCGAAGTGCCGACACATTTAGTGTTTCAAAATAGGGCTGTTGCACTTAACGGTATGCAGATTCGTAACGCAGTTACTGCAGAGGGGGTGACTAACGCCAACAGCATTAATGTTGCCGCTGGCGATTTGCCTTCTTTGCTTGGGGAGATCTCAGTCAATAGTAACGGTGCCTTTATTGATGGTGGTGAGCTTGAGTTTTATCTGAACTTGAAACCGGTTAAAGGGCTGCAGAGAATTTGTCTCGGAGACCAGGTCCAATTCACTACTCAAGGTGAAGCCTTGACCGTAATTCAGGTGCAAAATGTCTAGAAAGTCTAGTCGCGGCGTTTCCAGCCCCTTAAGCCTTGCATTCTTAGATGTGATGTTTTGCGGGTTTGGTGCTGTGATTTTAATCTTTCTTATCATGGATCACTCTAGTATCACTGCTAAGAACAATTCTAATCCTATCTTAGCTGCCGAGATTAATCTTTTGGCAGAAGAAGTTAAAGAAGGAGAAGAAGGCTTGGTTAGGGTTCGTAATACACTGTCAGAAACAACGTTTGATGTCGTTCAAGCTCAAGGATTGGCGCGGGAGATTCAGGAGCAAATAGATACATTTTTAGAAGAATTAGCCGCATTAGAAAATTCAAGTATTGCCAGTGTAGAAAGCGTTGAAAAACTGCGCTCAGATATTAAAGCTCTTGAGGAAGAATTACTCAGGCTGCAGGCCAGTGCCTTCGAACAGGAAGGCAACAATGTGAGACAGTTTGTTGGAGACGGAAATCGTCAATATTTGTCAGGCTTTTTCTTAGGTGGCCAACGCATACTTATCTTAGTCGACAGCTCCACGAGTATGCTCGATAGCACGCTCATTAATATTATTAGAACCAGAAACTTACCAGATGATCGTAAGAAGCAGGCGCCGAAATGGCGGCGGGTTGTCAAAACCGTTGACTGGATAAGCACGCAGCTACCCATTACCAGCAGATATCAAATTTGGTCCTTTAGTGACAGCTATACCAGTGCTATTCCAGGGACCGAAGCTCAATGGTTAGAGGTGGCTGATCGGGATCAATTGAACCAGGCTATTATTAATGTGGACAATACCGTTCCTGATAACGGCACGAATATGGAAAAAGTGTTTCGCGGCGTGGCTAATATGAATCCGCCACCTGACAATATTTTCCTTATAACCGATGGTCTTCCAACGCTGAATGATCGTAGTAATCCTAACGGATTAGTGACCCCAGATGAACGAGCAGAATTATTTGAGGACGCAGTTACTGAATTGCCCAGAGGAGTGCCTGTCAATATTATATTAATGCCGCTGGAAGGTGACCCCTCTGCATCAGCGGTATTTTGGGAATTAGCGCAGTATTCAAGCGGCTCTTTTTTGACACCTTCGAAAGATTGGCCTTAGACAACAAACTAGGTTAATAAACTATGAACCCAACCGAATTGATAAAACAAAACAGCGGCAGTTTCCGTTATAAAAAGAGTAAGTCATGAGACGCCAAAGAGCCGACAATGATTCTTTTACGGTATCGTTCTTGGATGTCGCATCTTGTGGCTTCGGGGCGATGATTATTTTGTTAATAATCACGAAGATCAATGACCCGGTGACTTTGGAAATTGTCGATGTTCCTCCAGAAGGCAGGGTTATGGAATTGCAGGAAGCCCTCTTTGCAATCCGCGGTGAGACTACAGTCTTAAATCGAGAGCTTAATGCCAAACATGAACAATTGTCATCGCTTGATGAGAGCGTCGCGCGCCTGCGCCGTGACTTAAGTGATATCGAAGGGCGTTATCAGACTTCCACCCAGCTATCTGACGAAACTATTGACGAAGTCGGTAAATTGGCTGTTGCTCAGCAATCAATGACTGAGGAAATGCAACGTTTGCTAGCTAATAGCTCTGCGCCGGAAAACAATGCTGTTGGGGGCGTGCCGGTCGACAGCGAATATATTATCTTCATTATTGATACCTCGGGCAGCATGTTTAACAACCCCAGCTGGAACAAAATGCTGGGAGTAATTGGCGATACTCTTGACGTTTACCCCGAAGTTAAGGGGATTCAGATAATGAACGACATGGGCGATTATATGTTCAATTCCTATGCGGGAAAGTGGATGCCAGACACGCCATCGACCCGAAGCCGAATTATAGCCACCTTGCGTAATTGGCAACCCTATAGCAACAGCAGCCCCGTAGAAGGCGTTACCCGCGCCATTAGTACCTTTTATGCGCCGGACAAAAAAATTAGCATCTATGTACTTGGTGACGATTTTCAGCCAGGAGGATCTATCCGCAATGTGTTGCAAACCATCGATAGAATCAATGTGGAAGATGCAAATGGCAACAGACTAGTTAGAATCCACGGTATTGGCTTTCCTGTTATTTTTGCTCAGCCTGCTAGGTTCAGACAGAGTGTTTATCGCTATGCGACCCTAATGCGCGAGATGACGTCGCGAAATGGTGGTACATTTGTAGGCCTCAATGATTTTAGATAGCTTGGCTTAGACGTTCTAAGGGCTCTGCCGTATGATTTTGAGTTTAATAGAGTTAAAGGAAAATGAATAAACTACTTAATAAAACTGGTCTAGTATCCGCGCTCGCTTTATTGCTCGCCAACTGCGGTGTTAATAACGTAGTGATAGAGGGTGAGTTCCCGACACCAAATATTAGCAAGATGCCTGTCTCTGTGGCGGTGTATTACGACCAAGCTTTGCGGGACTTTGCTTACCTCGAATACACTGAAACAGGATCAGAAGAATTCAATATTGAAAGTGGTGCCTCCCATATAGAGTTATTTAATTCGATAACCCCAGCAATGTTTGAGCAAGTAATTTTCGTAGAAAGTATGGAAGAAGCACAGATAGCCGGCGTGGATGCGATATTTGCTCCTGCAATCGAGGAGTTCCAATTAGCGTTACCCGCGAAAACAAAATTGGACGTCTATGAGGTGTGGATAAAATACAATATGCGGCTGCTTACAGTTGAGGGCGATTACATTGCCGACTGGGTGGTAACGTCATATGGTAAGAGCCCAACAGAAACATTTAGAACCGTAGAAGGCGCGATTAACGACGCAGCTGTTGTTGCATTAAGAGATCTAGCCTCTACTTTTTCATTAAGTTTTGGCGACGTACCAGAAGTCCGAGACTGGCTTGAACAGCAATGAGGCTGAAGCTCGGTCAAGAGAGGAAAAAATGAATCTTTATTCAATTTTTACTGAAGGCTATTTCAAGTCCTGTTTACTGACTGCGCTATGCGTTATGGCCTCTTGTACTAGCACCACAGTAGATGAGTTCAGGCAGGGTGAAACAGGAATTACCAGTGACGAAACGGTAGTGGTTTTGGGGAGACGTCAAGCAAGCGACTACGAAACTAGGTCAGAATTTATCGAGTGCGTTGGCGAAAAGATGGGGCGCGGAGACAACGCACTAAACATCATACCTGAACAAGAGTTTATAGACGCAATGTTCCCGTGGTTTGAGCCTAGAACAGCACCGCTTCGAACTCAAGATCTGGCTAAGTTGATGTCAGAGGATGTGGTGGCAGACAAAATGGGTGAATTTGGTATTCGCTATATAGTTTGGGTTGATGGGTTTACAGAGACATCAGGCAGAACAGGGTCAATATCTTGCACAGTTGGGCCAGGCGGAGCTGGATGTTTTGGGTTTGGTACCTGGGAAGACGATTCGAGCTTTGACGCGAGAATATGGGATGTAGGCTCATTTACCAATGTTGGCACGATCAATACTGATGCCTCAGGGCAGTCATATTTGCCAGCGCTGGTGATTCCGATACCACTTATTGCTCGAGTCGAAGCGAACGCCTGTTCGCGACTGGCAGATCAACTCAAAGGATTTGTTAAGGGCAGCTAGCTGCGCATTTAATGAAAGATACGGGGATCATCATGACTAGTTTATACAGTCTTTGTCGACAAATTATTGCGCCATTCACAGCAATAAGTCAGCTTCCTAGAAAGCTTCTTTTGTGCGCATTAGTTTCCACAACGCTCCTGTCGTGTTCCGTGAATCCGGCTACCGGGGGAGCTAATTTAGTCCTGATGACTGAGAAAAAAGAAAAGAGAATCGGCCTAGAGGAACACGAAAAAGTATTAGCTAGCATGCCCTTATTTGAAGATGAGAAATTGTTGGAATACGTGCGAAGAGTCGGAAACAAAGTGGCCAAGGTCAGCCATCGTCCTGATTTAGAATATACATTCAGCATTATTGACAGTCCGGAAATTAACGCATTTGCACTGCCGGGAGGATATGTTTATGTAAACCGCGGTTTGCTCACCTTCATGAATACAGAGGCTGAACTGGCTGCGGTCCTCGCACACGAGATCGGGCATATTACTGCCCGCCACGGGGTGCAACAGCAAGCAAGAGGAACACTGGCAAGGACGGCCGCACAGGTAGGTGGGGTAGTGACTGCGGTAGCAACCGGAAGTAACTATGCCGGATCTCAAATCAGTGAAGTGGCTTCTATATGGGCGCAGACAGGGTTGAGTGGGTTTGGCAGAGAGCATGAACTTGAAGCAGATAGTCTTGGGGCAGAATATATCAAAGAAGCGGGATACGATCCTACTGCCATGATCAATGTCGTAACTGTTCTAAAAAACCAAGAAGACTTCAACAAAAGAGTTAATAACGGAGGCAGCGGTTACCATGGATTGTTCGCTACTCATCCACGAAATGATACTCGATTACAAGAAGCTATCGCCTCGGTTGCTGGTCTGGACAATGTTGAGATTAGGGAAACTGACAACACAGAATTCAGACAGACAATGGACGGGTTGATTATAGGGGCCAGTCAAGCCTCACAAACCCAAGATGTACGCAACCGCTACTATCAAGCATTGCTGGGTTATACAGTTTTGTTTCCTGATGATTGGGAGGTTACTGAAACCACAACTACGGTAACTGCAAGCGCTAAAAATGTCGGCAACTTCCGGATTGAAACCCAGCGGTTACAAGAAAATATAGAGCCGCGCGTTTTTTTAAAAGATACGGTCGGTATTAGCAACCTCCAGAAATCAGAATCATTAAACCAATACAGGCTGCTAGGCCACACCGGAACAAATCTCTTAGAAAACGGTAATACAGAAAGAGTTGCAGTAATTTACCTTGGGCCACGTGCTTTCGTTTTTCGGGGTGAGATTACTGATCAGTCATCGATAGATGAAATCGATGATATATTACTTTCTACTATCAGGACTTTTCGGTCAATTCAGCGTGGTGAGGTGGTGGCTGGAACAGAGCTAAAACTGAAGTACGTACAAGCAAGCGAGTTCTTTGATTTCGCTATAGTGGCTCAGAGCAGTAAAATAGCAAATTATCCGGAAGAAACTCTTAGACTTCTAAATGGCTACTATCCGGGCGGCAGCCCAAAAGAAGGCGAGTGGATCAAGCTGATAGAGTAGCTTAGAGCCCCACCGCTTGCTACGTTTGGCTCGATCACTTTGCCAATGAAGCACTTTGTTGGTCCAAATCTTTGTTTTTACCCATCGCAAGGTTAAACTGGCTGCTTTAGCTAGCAGCGTCTATCGATTTCCATTTAGACGTTCTTATTAGGGAACAGATCGATGGCGGTTATCGAGGGACAGACCAACAGTGCTCAAAGGAGTAACGCAGCACTTGATCTAAAAGGCTTTCTCAATGGGCTTTTAGCTTCTGGGCGAATTAGTCAGGAAGACCTCGAGTTTGTTATCAACAATAGACGTAAGCCTGAGGAACGTGACCACCACATATTGCACTATCTTGCAGACTTAGAGTTGGCAGATAAGCTTTCTGCAGGCCGCGTTCTGGATATCGAATCTTTGACAATGGAGCTTAGTAAGCAATGTGGTCAGGACTACTATCGAATTGACCCCCTCAAAATAGACGTCGCTGAAGTAACCCAGGTGATGTCTTTCGCTTTCGCTAAAAGGCATAAAATTTTGGTGGTCGAGGTCACCGCATTTCAAGTTAGCGTTGCTTGCGCGGAACCTTATATCAATTCATGGGAGACTGATCTTTCCCATACTTCCCAGAAAAAAATAAAGCGAGTTGTTGCAAACCCGGTGGAAATAGAGCGGGTCACAACAGAGTTTTACAGCCTTTCAAGTTCTATTAGAGGCGCATCAGCAAGCGGAACTCACAAGAAGGGGATCGGTAATCTAGAGCAAATGCTCGAGCTTGGAAAACTAAAAGATCCGGAGGCCAATGATCAGCATATTGTTAATGTTGTCGATTGGCTACTTCAATACGCGTTTGAACAAAGGGCAAGTGACATACATATTGAGCCTAGGCGAGAACAGGGAAATGTTAGATTCCGCATTGATGGTGTTTTATACACAGTCTACGCGCTACCAATGCAAGTACTTAGCGCGGTTACCAGTCGACTAAAAATTCTTGGTAGAATGAACGTTGCAGAAAAGCGCAGGCCTCAAGACGGCAGGATAAAAACCAAAAGCCCAAAGGGGAACGAAGTTGAATTAAGACTTTCTACTTTACCAACGGCGTTTGGTGAAAAGTTGGTAATGAGAATTTTCGATCCTGAGGTTTTACTTAAACCATTTGAAGAACTTGGGCTGGCCTACGATGATCTTGCTCGATGGAATAATATTATTAGCAACAATCATGGCATCGTTATTATTACAGGCCCTACAGGAAGTGGAAAAACCACATCACTCTATTCGACTCTAAAAAGCCTTGCTACCGAAGAAGTGAATGTTTGCACAATAGAAGATCCAATAGAGATGGTTGAGGACACCTTCAATCAGATGCAGGTGCAAGAGAATATTGATCTAAACTTTGCCGATGGGGTAAAGGCTCTTCTCCGACAAGATCCAGACATCATCATGATTGGCGAGGTCAGGGACTTAGCGACAGCGGAAATGGCGATTCAGGCCGCACTTACCGGACATTTGGTTTTCACCACCTTACACACCAATGATGCCCCCTCGGCAATCACCCGTTTACTAGAGCTGGGAGTGCCTTCATATCTTATTAAGGCGACTGTAGTCGGAGTAATGGCGCAGCGATTAGTGAGAGTGCTTTGCCCGCATTGCAAACAGAAAGTAGATGTCAAACAAGAGGTATGGGATTCAATTACACTGCCGTGGAAAGTAAAATTGCCCAAGAACGCGGCTGAATCTGTAGGCTGTCTTGAATGTCGCAATACCGGTTACAGAGGGCGTGAAGGGATATACGAAGTAATGCCATTCACTGAAACATTGCAAGAGTTCACGGATAGCAAAGCAGATCTACCCGGCCTTAGAAAACAAGCATACAAAGAAGGGATGCTGAGTTTACGCTTAAGCGGGGCTCAAAAAGTTGCGTCCGGAACTACGACTGTAAACGAAATTTTGAGAGTTTCACCAGACAACAATAAATAGATGATTAGATATCAAAACTTATACTATTATCCTTTCCATGAATCCAACGTAACATGGAATAGCAAGATAGCTATCGCCCGCGATGAGTAAACCGGAGAAGGAAAAATTTCTAGTTATAGGTCCATCTTGGGTGGGCGATATGGTTATGGCTCAGGCGTTGTTCATTCGTCTCAAGCAGAATCATCCTGACTCTGAAATTACAGTAATGGCTCCAGAATGGGCTATACCGGTATTGGCGCGGATGCCTGAAGTCCACGACAGCAAAAGCCTTTCTCTGGGCCATGGTGAGCTGGGACTTGGTAAGAGAAGAAGTATAGGTCGATCATTGCAAGGACAGGGTTTCACAACGGCTATCGTTTTGCCCAACTCATTTAAATCAGCGCTTATCCCCTATCACGCGAATATACCGAGAAGAGTAGGTTGGCGCGGTGAATGGAGAGTGCCTCTCCTGAGCGATTGCAGAAAACTGGACAAAGAAAAATTTCCGCTTATGGTGCAAAGGTTTGCGGCACTAGCTGAGCCCGAATCTACACAGCCATTACTTAATATAACGCCGCCCAAATTTCATGTTGATGATGAACTTAAGTCTATTAGTCTTAACAAATACTCTCTGGATCTTGATAAGCCGATAATAGCCATTTGTCCAGGAGCAGAGTTTGGGGAGGCAAAACAGTGGCCAGCTGAGCATTTTGCAAAATTTAGCAATATGAGGCTGGCATTAGGAGCGCAAATTTGGTTATTTGGATCTAGCAACGACTCTGAAATAAGCAATAAGATCGCTTCTCAAATCGACGAAGGTTATTCACATAGCTTTAAAAACCTTGCCGGACTGACGAATTTGGCCGAAGCGATCGATCTGATTTCATTTGCCCAGGCCTGCGTGAGCAATGACTCCGGGCTTATGCATGTAGCTGCCGCGCTGAATGTCCCTGTTATCGCAATATATGGATCAACGTCACCTGAATTTACACCTCCGCTAGCAGAAAAGGTAGAATTGCTTACAACAGAGATTGATTGTCGTCCCTGCTTTCAACGCAAGTGCCCATTAGGCCATCTGCGTTGTCTTAAGGATATTCAGCCAACTCTTGTTTCACAATCAGTCGACCGACTATTGGATCTGACCTAGAAAAGGATTTGTCATTTGCGCGTTCTCATAGTCAAAGTTTCCTCCCTAGGAGACATTATTCACACTCTCCCTGCGGTAACGGATGCGCACAGAGCACGCAAAGATATTACTTTTGACTGGGTAGTTGAAGAAAATTTTGTGGAAGTCCCGAGCTGGCATCCGGCCGTAGACAAAGTGATACCAGTCGCTATCCGGCGCTGGCGAAAGAATATATTTAAAACTTACTTTAACCACGAATTTAGAGCGTTCAAGAAATCACTGCAAGATACGCATTACGACCTTATTATTGACGCTCAAGGTTTGGTTAAAAGCGGGATAATCAGTCGCCTTTCAAAAGGCCTCACTATTGGTCTAAGTGACAGGACCATCCGAGAGCCAATGGCGACGATGTTCTACAACAAGGTGTACTCAGTCCCTTGGACCGAGCATGCTGTTGATAGAGTTCGGCAGCTTTTCTCACGAGCGTTAAAGTATAGCTACGACCCTCAGTTGGTGGATTACGGCCTCGATGTAAATCGCATAATTCCATCCATCGCGACCGACTCCGTTAAGCGTGTGGTATTTCTACATGGCACTACGTGGAACACCAAGCACTGGCCTGAGCACTACTGGCGCCACTTAGCTCATATAGCTAAGGAATCGGGTTTTGAAGTCTTGTTACCTTGGGGTAGTGAAAAAGAGCGGCAGCGTGCTGAATTTATAGCCCGAGACAATCACCGCGCAAAAGTTTTAGACAAGCAGTCGTTATCCGAATTGGCTGCTCAAATTAATCGCTCGACCGGAGTTATAGCCGTTGATACGGGTCTAGGACATCTGGCCGCTGCATTGGCGAAACCGACCGTATCACTATATGGCCCGACTAATCCTGGGCTGTCAGGAACATTTGGGCACAAGCAGCTACACCTAAATTCTAATTTGAACTGCGCGCCCTGTGTAAAAAAAGTGTGTACTTACAGCGGACCAGGTGTGACAGATGAATTTGAAGGTCAACCCTTTGCCGTAACACCAGCATGTTTTTCTTCGCATAGGCCTGAACATGTTTGGCAGCAATTTGAAAAGCTATTGAATGAGAAGTAAACAATAGTGAAATACAGTTTTCTCATATATTCCTACTTTCCTTACGGTGGGCAACAAAGAGATTTCCTTCGAATTGCTCAGGAAATGCTTGCACGTGGAAATGAGGTAGACGTATACACCTTAAGTTGGCAAGGTGACATACCTGCCAAGCTGAATGTCATCCTGGTTCCTGTAAAGGCCGTCAGTAGGATTGGTCTTTATAAGCGATATACGAAATGGATAGAAAACACTTTGGGTTCAGCTAGTCGAACTTGTGTGGTGGGCTTTAACAAAATGCCTTTATTAGATGTCTATTTTGCCGCTGATCCTTGTTTTCTGGAAAAGGCTGAGAATCAGCGCGCAGCGTACTATAAATACACCGGTAGATACCGTCACTTTAAAGAATATGAGCGGGTGGTATTTGATGATGCAAGTCAAACCGAAATATTGCTTCTATCGCCTCAGCAACACCGCGCATTTAGTCATTACTACCCCGGTTGTGAATCTCGAATACACGAACTGCCCCCAGGGATTTCGAAAGACAGAAAGGTAGATAGACGCGACCCTAAAATAGGCGAACACATTAGAAAAGAAATTGGAATTTCTGATGAGACCATTTTGATACTCCAGATCGGATCTGGATTCAAAGTTAAAGGTGTGGATAGGTCTTTAGAAGCTATAGCTGCATTGCCCCTTTTGCTAAAAAAAGACATTCATTATTTGCTTATTGGACAGGACAAATCTAATCGCTTCGTAAAACTCGCCAGCAAGTTAGGTTTAACTGATCAAGTTACGATATTTCCGGGCCGTGATGATGTGCCAGACCTGCTCCAAGCAGCAAATCTTATGTTGCATCCAGCCTATAGCGAAAGTGCTGGCTATGTATTGCTTGAGGCTACTATTGCGGGGCTGCCAATCTTAACGACAGCAAGCTGCGGCTATGCGTTTCATATCGAAAAAGCCAAATCTGGAGAGGTTTGTCCTCTCCCTTTTCAACAAAAACAATTAAATGAGAAGCTGCTTAAAATGCTTGAAGCGTTGGGTTCGGCAAGTTGGTCTAGTGCGGGAATTGAATATGGCAAGAACGAAAATCTGTACACAATGCCCGAGGCTGCTGCTGACATCATAGAAGCTAATGCTAGGCACATAGAAGAGGGAAAAGTTGAAATGACGGAAGACCGGATGGCTCTTCGGTCATGAGATATTTAGCCCCCCAGTTTGATGCCGTCTGGCAGAATAAAGATCCTTTCACCGAAGTAAGTAAATTAGAAGGAGAAATATACAGAGAAGTAAAATCTCGGCGTACGCTGCGCTTCAAATTTATGGAAAAGTATTACTTCGCTAAAATCCATTTCGGTATTGGTTGGCGAGAGATATTCAAAGATATTGCCCAGCTAAGATTACCAATAGTAGGCGCTAGAAATGAATGGGATGCCATAAAAAAACTAGTCGAGCTAGACATAAACACGATGACGCCAGTGGCTTTTAGTTCGCAGGGATTCAATCCTGCTCGGCTAAAGTCGTTTATCGTTACAGAAGAGCTAAGCGACACTATTGCGCTGGAAGATTATTGTAAATCTTGGAACAAGCAGAGACCCAAATTTAAAATCAAGATAGAGCTAATTCGGTTATTGGCTGATATAAGTCGGATAATGCATTCCGCAGGAATGTGCCATCGTGATTACTATCTTTGCCATTTTCATTTGCACTCGGCCCGTTCTCAAGACGGCCAGCTTAAGGTTTCTCTTATTGATTTGCACAGGGCGCTGATCAGTAACAGGTTGGCGAAGCGCTGGGTTATTAAGGACATCGCAGGGCTTTATTTTTCTGCCATGGATATCGGTCTTAGCAACCGTGATTTGTATCGGTTTATCCAGCTCTATACTGGCCGATCGTTACGCGAGGTCTTTCTTGATTCTGATGGGTTTTGGGGTTCAGTTAACACTCGCGCAACAAAGTTATACGGTAAAGAAAATCCAGCTCAGGAATTAACCTAATGGGCTATGCAAGCAAGGACCTCGTTGAACTCGGTCGTAATATATCTACCCCGTTTACGGTATCTCTTTTAGATGAAGGGATAGAAGCTGATCTTGAAATATTAGATATCCTCAGATTCCTTCCAGGTAAAAGGCTTACAGCAGTCGCAAGCATGAAAGGGGAAAAGGTAGTCGCTAAGTTATTTTTCCACCCACAGGCGTGGAAAAGGAAGTTGAAAAAAGAATTATCTGGTATGCAAGAGTTTGCGCAGCACCAACTTGCTACACCAAAGGTTCTTAGCCAGCACAGCATCAAAGGCTCGGGCGCTGTAATTTTAATCGAATACCTCGAAACAGGAATAAGCCTTGCTGACTACTTTTCCAACGAAAAAGCAGTAACAGCCTTAGAAAGCCAAAAAGTTTGGTCTCTGCTCTTCAATGCGCTGTGCAGTTGTCATAACACTGGGTTGTGGCAGGGCGACATGCATCTAGGGAATTACATGCTGTTCCAGGATCAGCTATACCTAGTTGACGGTGGTGATGTACAACAACTCAGGAAGCCGCTCCAAAAGGCTCGGAGGCTAGAGAATATTGCCGATTTTATATCTCAATTCCCAGTTAGTTTCGACGACCAAGCGCAGTG
This sequence comes from Pseudohongiellaceae bacterium, assembly GCA_047627195.1. Taxonomy (GTDB): domain Bacteria; phylum Pseudomonadota; class Gammaproteobacteria; order Pseudomonadales; family Pseudohongiellaceae; genus UBA9145. The sequence goes on from JBLHTH010000012.1 coordinate 18,211, forward strand.
GATGCTTGAGTCCTATCAGGCTGGCTATATGGAGTTTTCGCCAGCGGATTTGGGGAAGGTTCGGCCGCGAGTTCAGAGCCTGCGGATACAGCGGCTTGGTGGTTTTGAGAAAAAAATGTTCCGTTCGACCTCGGCCAATCGCAAGGCGAAAACCTCTACATACCATTTGGTTCATAGCAGGACGTTGCAAGAGCATGATCTTGCAACGTTTATCAAAAATCCTGATAGCTATGTTAAACAAGACCAAATGCTTAAGGATGGCCATACAACTACAGTGGTACAAGCGAGCATAGGTGGCATAGCAATGGTGCTCAAGCGCTACAACATTGTTGGCGTGCTGCAGTCAATCAAGCATCTCTTCGTTGAGTCACGGGCTCATCGCTGTTGGCGAAATGCTTCTATGTTAGGCCTGCTGGGAATTCATACCCCTCGCGCTTACCTGTTTTTGGAGGAGCGGTTTTATTGGGCATTTCAGCGACGTTCTTACTTTTTGACTGAGAAAATACAAGCTAACAATGTACTTTTGCAGTTAGAGGACGCTAACGAGAAAGTGGATGAAGCTAAGCTAATAGCCGCATTCGCGAATCTTTTTGAAATTATGTACAGTTATCAGATTAGTCACGGGGATATGAAAGCAACGAATTTTATTTTCCAAGAAGACAAACTCTATGTCCTTGATTTAGATGCAATGCAGCGCCACCGGTTCAAATGGTGGTCTCGCAAAAGGTCGATGAGTGACATCAAGCGCTTCGAAAAGAATTGGGTTGGAAGTCGGTACGAACAGGTATTTGCCCCGATGATAAAAAAGTATCATGAAAATAGGCGAGCATAGACGCGTGGCAAAAGTAACTTTAGGACTATCAGGAGCTGTTGGGCATGATCCCGCTGCTGCAATTTTTATTGGCAACGAACTAGTCGCGGCTGTTGAAGAAGAGAGACTGATTCGAAAAAAACATGCCAAGGAAGAATGGCCTTTTCTTGCCGCAAGACAGGTAATGCATATCGCAGGCGTGAGATCCAAAGACATCGACTATGTTGCGATACCATTCGCACCTATTTCTCTGTTCAGCAAAGCGCGCTGGCATTACGCTTATCGGCATTGGTATGCGCCTGATCGCAGTTTAGACAGCCTCATCAATGGCAACCGACGTTATCGCCGCTACTATAAAGAACTTGGCGGTCTTTTAGAGAAGCTCCACATACCAAAGCTAACGACTGAGGTGGTTCCTGTAAGGCACCAGCTGGCTCACGCTAGCAGTGTCTACCATCTCAATGAGACTGACCAGAAGACGGCGATTATCTGCCTCGACTCGAAGGGGGAGTATTCTAACGTCTTTATTGGTTATGGCTATCAAGGTGAGATAGTGCGGCTAAAGGAATTCTACAACCCCGACTCACTTTGTGGAATGTATGCAGCCTTAACCGATTATCTGGGCTTTGAGATACTAGATGGCGAGTTTAAGGTCATGGGTATGGCTTCCTATGGAGACCCAAACAAGTATGATCTCTCTAGTCTCGCTAGCTTTGACGGTAAGAAATTTAAGGTTAACAACAAACTAATCAGCACTGTCGGACTTAGGCGCTATAAAGCTAAGTTAAAAGGTCATTACTTCAGTAAAAAACTGGTGGAAATGCTTGGACCAAGAAGAGAGGGGAATCTCACTGATGATCCTTATGTTCACTATGCAGCAGCAATTCAACAGCTCTACGAAGACATGACAATAAAAATTATGGAGAGTTATCTCTCAGATGTTTTAGAAGAAAGCGGCCGGTTGGCAATTGCAGGTACCGGCGCTATGAACATTAGACTCAACAAGAGGCTATGCGATCATCCACTAGTGAAAGAGCTTATTGTCCATCCGGCTTGTGGCGATGCCGGCACTGCTGTCGGTGCAGCGGCCTATGTTGCACGAAAAAATGGCGACAGATTAGTGCCGCTAAAAAATGTGTCACTAGGACCGACTTTTAGTAACAAGCTATGTATTGATGCGTGCAAAAGGAATTCAGAGAAGCCGAACTGGAAAGAGCTAGAGGATCCTTTTGCTGAGGCCGCGCAATTATTAGCTAGCGGAAAAGTGGTTGCTTGGATGCGAGGGCCGATGGAATTTGGTCCCCGTGCACTGGGTAATCGCAGCATACTTGCGAATCCGACCGAGCCCGGTATTGTCGAAAACATTAACAAACGCATTAAATTCAGGGAGCACTGGCGACCTTTTTCCACAAGTGTATTGGACTCTGCGTCGGCTGACTTTTATGAAAAAAGTTATGCCGATGAATACATGTGCATTAGCCAGCAAGTAAAGGAGCCTTGGCGCAGTAAATACCCTTTTATAAGCTCGAATGATGGAACTGGTCGCTCTCAATGCGTCACCGAGGAAAATAACCCGGAGCTTTACAAGTTGTTGACATTGTTTCAGGAAAAAAGCGGCCACGGTGTCTTGATGAACACTGCTCTAAGTCGGCCTGGTGAGGCGCTGGTTTGTACTCCAGAAGATGCGCTTAATATGTTTATGGGCACAGATTTAGAATATCTAATTATGCAGGATGTCCTGGTAACAAAAAGAGAAGAGCCTAGCCGATGGTAGCAGCAGCTTAATTTGGCACCTTGCTATAGATAGCCATTCTAAGTTCTTCGCCAGCAGGAAAGCCGACTTCGAAGTGTATAACTCCAATATCGACTAACTGCGCCATTAACGCATTCATCGATGAGTTCATCTCAACTACTAGCAACGCGCTACCTTCGATATCGAGTATTTCTTCACCACTTAAGTTTCTGGGAACCTGATCGTAGTTCATTACTCTTCCAGACTTGTAAGCAATAGCGTGATTGTTTGTTAGCAAAATCTGGCTTGAAAAGCTGGTTTGATCTAACCACTGAACAGTGTCAGAGATATAGGTCTTTTTGTGGCCAAAACTATAGTATGAATCAACCGCGCAGTAGACCAGCAAGAAACAGCTGGCTGCACGAATAAGGGATGGTCTCCATGTTGACGAGCTATAAAGTAGTTTTTTTGCCAGCAAGGATATGAAGATCAGCGCAATGAGAGAGAGAATCATTGTGTGGCGACCAGGTAAATATCTAGTTACAAAAATAAAAATGGTGACGATAGATAAATTAACAAAAACATAGCTGCTCAGAGTGAGTAGAGTAGATCGGTCTATTTCAATTCGATGCTCAGTGGGTTTGGCGATTACAAAAAAGAAAAGCGGCGCCCCAATCCCGATGATGATTTTGACAATAAGTAAACTGAGCAAACCGCTTATGATAAATATTCCAACAAAATCGTCTGAATAGTTTGCCGCGTATTCTCCAAAAACTGCTACTGATAGGGCCTCTGTCCGCTGCGGATCTGAACTAATCCAACTTTCGATGAAAGGCCGATATTTAGATATGATATCCACTATTTGAGCAACCGCATCAATTTTAAATGCTAGTAAAGAACTAGTTAAAACAACCAGGATCAAACCACTGATGTAAAATAAATTATAATACGGCTTTCTTAATTCTTTAGTTGAGGTAAAAACTATATGTACAAGCGGAATAACGATTAGATAAGCAAGTGCCTCAACTCTGAATGCTGCCGCCAAAATTAGAGAGGCAGCAAACCCGATGCAGTTCGTGAGCATTTGATACTTGGTGTAAAGCAGTAGCTGCCAAAGTGAAAAACTCAACAAAGACCAAAATGCCACGTCTCGTATGACCATACTGCGATATTCATTAAGCTCGGGAAATACAAGAATGCAGATCGCAGCAACAGCAAGCGTCGTGCGGTCTGAATCAATAACTTTGATAATGCTTAAAAGTGCAAACGTTAATAAAGCGAAAAAAAGGCTGCTAATTAGAAACGCGGAGCTAAATAGGTTGAGTCCAATTTTGCTAACCAAAGCTATTAGTATTGAAAAAACTGGCCAACTATAATGGCTTGCCGCTGCTTCAATACCTTGATCTAAAAATATTTCGGCGGTCCTAATATAAACATAAGAGTCGTCATTTAACGAAGATGGAAAAACTCTCATCAAGAATGAAATTAGTAAACTGGCCGCCACAGCAAGGTAGCGAATATCTATGCGGCGCAGATTAAAATCATTCACGGCTTGGACTTTGATTTTTTGTGGTTGTTTTTGTCGCCCTTTTTATCATTATAGGGACGAGCTCGTTTGCCGGCGGCTTGGGTCTTGAATCTTTTATGAAGCCACAGGTATTGGTCTGGCTGCTTCCTGATGGCCGCTTCGATATGACTGTTTATGATCGTCGCGTCTTCTATGTCATCGCCAGTTGGATACCCTTGTAAAGGCTTACTGAAATGGATTTGATAACCAGAGCCATCATTTTTTCGATAGTGACTGTAAAATATGATTTCCGAATTATTAAACTGAGCGAAACGGCTGGTTGCTGTAATAGTGGCCGCGGGCACACCAAAAAAAGGTGCGAAAACAGAGTTTTTCGCTCCATAGTCTTGATCGGGTGCATACCATAGAACCCGGCCTGCTTTTAAGCTACGCATGGACTGGCGAATGTTTTTGCGATCGAAAACACCTTCAACATTTCGCTTTCTACCGTTGTACATTATGGCGTTAAACAAGGGATTAGCATTGGGTCTGTAGGTTGCATCAATCTCACCCTGTGGGTAAAGAAAGCCACCCATTTCGAGCGTGCTGAAGTGAGCTCCTACTAGCAATACACCTTTTCCTTTTGACTTGGCTGAATTGAGGTTTTCGATACCGGTGATATCAACCATTCCTTTAAATCGCTCAGGATTAGCGAACCATGCCATGGCAATCTCAACAAGGCCTATGCCATTTGATATAAAGGTCTTTTTAACTAGGATTGCCCGCTCGAGGTCGCTTAACTCAGGGAAGCAGAGTTTGATGTTTATTTCGCAGGCCTCACGTCTATCGTGGGCTATTAGGAGGCTGAGTCTTCCAAGAATTTTACCGATGGCGAACTGGACCCTGAAAGGCAGTATGGCAATGGCCTGCAGAAAGCCATAGAGTAACCAAGTAGGCCAATATCGCGGTGCGAGATAAGGGCGTAATGGCTTAAGCTGTGTGTCGTATTCAGGCAATTTTAGTATTCTGGGTCACGAATTTTGTCATCGATTGTAGCAGATGTGTCTTAGAAACCCAGCGCAGGAGCAGATCAACTAATCGCAAGTGCTGTGATATGATTTGTCGGTTAGACATTAAATTGGCTTTAAGTTCGGAGAAAATCTAATGAAGTTGGAGATGCCTCCATTTCAAAATGCAAAGTTACTCGTGGTTGGCGACGTGATGCTCGATCGTTACTGGCATGGCGTTGCGTCAAGGATCTCACCTGAAGCACCGGTGCCGGTTGTAAAAGTTGGGAACCGTGAGGATCGGCCAGGCGGTGCTGGCAACGTTGCACTTAACGTAGCTGCACTTGGCAGCGCTGCGACCTTGGTGGGCATTATAGGGACCGATGAGACCGGTGCTGAATTGCAATCGCGATTAGAGGCAGCGGGAGTTTACTGCGCATTCCTGCGATCTGAACATAAGCCAACGATTACCAAGTTGAGAGTGATTAGCCAGCATCAGCAGTTAATCAGATTAGATTTTGAAGAGAAATTTGAGCCGGCTGACGTAAAAGACCTGGTATCAAAAGTGAGTTCCTTGATTGATCAATCTCAAGTTTTGGTGCTGTCTGATTATGCCAAGGGCGCTCTTCACGATATACCCGCATTAATCAACCTAGCAAGGCAGCGAGGGATGCCGGTCGTTGTAGACCCTAAGGGTTCAGATTTTTCAAAGTATCAGGGTGCCACTCTCATTACACCCAACTTATCTGAATTTGAAGTGGTGGTTGGACACTGCGCTCATGAAGAGGAATTGGTTAATAAAGGTCTGTCCTTGGTGCGAAATTTAGGTCTTCAGGCGATGTTGATTACTCGTGGTGAGCACGGCATGACACTTATTCGCCCTGATTCTCCCGAGCTTCACCTGCCTGCTCGTGCGCAAGAGGTTTTTGATGTAACCGGTGCCGGCGATACGGTGATATCGGTACTGGCGTCCGCACTTGCCGCGGGCGATAACCTAGCAGATGCGACTGCTTTGGCGAATCTTGCTGCGGGTCTAGTTGTTGGCAAGCTGGGCACAGCGGCAATTAGTGGCCCCGAACTCAGGCGGGCAATACTCGCCGAACAAGGATCTGGCCGTGGTGTCATGACCTCTGAACAGCTTCAGATCGCAGTTCACGATGCAAAAGAACGCGGAGAAAAAATCGTCTTTACTAATGGCTGCTTCGATATTATCCACGCAGGCCATGTTGGCTACTTAGCACAAGCACGTAAGCTTGGTGATAGATTGATCGTTGCAATCAACGATGACGATTCGGTAAAGAGACTAAAAGGTTCAGGTAGACCCATTAATCCTGTAGATCGACGAGCAGCGGTTCTAGCTGGCTTAGAGGCTGTTGATTGGGTGGTTAGTTACTCCGAAGATACACCAGAAGAACTTCTAAGGAGCCTTCAGCCTAGCATCCTTGTTAAAGGCGGGGACTACACCATTGATCAGGTGGTCGGCGGTAATTACGTAGAGTCTTACGGAGGCGAAGTTAAGGCCTTGGAGTTTTTAGACAACTGTTCAACATCGGCCATAGTGGAAAAGATGAAAGAAATCGGCGACTAGCTAATAGTGAGAAGTTTAGTTACTCAACCGAGAACAACAGAGTGTTATTGTTTAGCTGCTAGTATATTCTCTCGAAGATGATGCGGGTTTATGGTTCCAACAATAACGCTCGACACGCCAGTTTTTGTTAACGCGAAATCAAGATTTTTTTTAGTGGTTGTTGTCGTTCCTGGACCACAGGCATGGCCGCTGTCAAAAGCCTTTTTAATAAATACGCCTTTGTTTTTTCGATAGGCTTCATCTATCGCCACTTCATCCGCAGTAGTTGAAGGGTTATAAGTCACCATAATCAGATCACATAGTTCCGCTGCCCTGATAGCACCCTCTGGTGTTTTGGTCGACATCCCGATTGCTCTTATTTTTCCGGCATCTTTCATTTTAAGCAAAGTTTGCATACAGTCAGTAGAATCTAAAATTGCTTCGTCACGTCCATCAGAATGGATAAGCACAATATCCAAATAATCTGTATTCAAATGTCTTAAGCTCTTCTCTACACTTTCTATAGTTTTTTTAGCTGTAAAATCATAAATAGACTTGCCTGTTATGAACTGCTCGCCAACCTTAGTGCAAATTACCCACTGGTCTCGGCCTTTAAGTAAGCGCCCAATTCTCTGTTCGCTGCTGCCATAAGCGGGGGCGGTATCTATCAAATTAATGCCTTCGGTTTGAGCAATATCTAAAAGCCGCTCAATTTCTATATCTGTGGGAAGTGAAAAGCGTTTAGGATATTTCACTTCTTCGTTACGCCCGAATTTTACTGACCCTAAACCTAGGCAGGAAATCTCGATGCCGGTACTGCCAAGGACACGACGTTCTAAGTTCATAACATTAGTTCCACTGTGCAGCCGAAAAATCTGGGTGAGTTAGTATTTTAGTTAGTCCGCTAGTATCAATCTCAGTAGCGGCACTAGGGAGTATGGCTTGATCTCTCAACTGCTCTAGAACCTTATCACCTAAAGAAGGGGTCAACGTGAGTTTGGTAGGCCAAGCTACCATTATCCCATTTTCTTCAATCAGATAAGCATCATCCGGGCGCAAACTGCTATCGACGGCTGGCTCGGCTCTATCGATAGCAAAACATTCCCATGTTGTATCCCCTAAATCTAGCCACGGGAACAATTTAGAGATCAGTTGACGCGCTGCCATTAATTGTTCCTCACGGGTTTTGCCAACGCCTGATTCGGCGATCTCACCGCCCAAATACCACACGGTTTGGCCGGCAGAGTCTTTATGAGAGGTAACGGTTAGTTTTGGTGTCAGACTAAAACTATCCCCGATGCAGTGAACATAGATTGAAGGCAGATTTGGACCTTTTACGAAGACCATATTTAAAGGGCGAAGCTGGGTTTTAACAGTTTGTAAATTGGCACTCTCAATCAATTGCTTGTTGCCTTTGCCAGCCGCAAAGATCAGCTTTTGACAATCGATGGTTAGCGGTCCGTTATTCGTTTCTACTACAACCGAATTCACGTTGCCATTGTTATCTGATTGGAAGCTCGCAGCACCACTGCCCAGTTTAAATAGTTTTTGTTCGTGTCCTTGAGATAGGGTTTTAACAAGAGACTCAGTCTCAATGACAAAATCTGGTAGCTTGTAAAGTGCTCCACTAATAGTCGCCTGACTAAAAAAATCCGGGTAGTCTTCCTTTCCCACACTTTCCACGCGCCCGCGCAGTGATTTACTGCCGAGAAATGTTTTTAGTTTGGAGCGTATGCTAGATTGCGACCACATATAGTACTCGTCACACAGCAGTTTACAGCCTCTTAGATCAACACTGTCGTGTCCTGCCAAGCATTCACGCCAGCGCTGGGGCATACTGGAAATAATGTTAGCGGCTCGGTTAAGCCCACCGGTTAACGAATACTTCAGGCCGCCATGGATAATGCCTTGGGAAGCCAACGTTTGGCCAGCGCCTAGTCCATCTTGCTCAAATAGAATTGTACGATAGCCTTCATTGTGCAGCCTATTAAGCAACCAAAGACCTGCAACTCCACCACCAAAGATGACGATGTCAGTTGAATAGCGTAATGTCATTAGGTACCTTTACGTTGCTTGTGCAAGCATTTAAATTTCAAGCTCAAATTATATCGAGTAAATAGGAATATTCCCATCACGTACTTAAACGAGCTGGCGCTTTAAAAGACTCATGCCACGCACTGTCTATAGTTTTCTCCTTAGTATCCTGATTCCTGGCATTTTGCTCAGGTTAATGCTGCGCTCACTTGCAAATCCGAGCTACAGGCAACGAATTAGTGAAAGATTTGCGCTGAATAAAGCTGGCATCGTCACCGCCACCAATAAAGAACCACTGGTGATGATACATGCGGTATCGGTTGGTGAAGTAATGGCGGTCATACCGTTGGTGAAGGAGCTGTTGAAAAAACGTCAGCCGGTGCTGGTGACGACAATGACCCCTACCGGCTCTGATACGGTTAGGTCTCAATTGGGCGACTGCGTTCAACACTGTTATTTGCCGTATGACTTGCCCGGTACAATGCTTAGATTTTTGAATTCCGTAAATCCAAGTTTAGTTGTGATAATGGAAACGGAGCTTTGGCCTAATCTGATTCACACAAGTAATGAGCTCAATATTCCAGTGGTTTTAGCGAATGCGCGAATGTCTGAAAGATCCGCTAAAGGCTATGCGCGCTTGCATCGTCTCACCATGCCCATGTTAACAAAAATTGATCATATTGCGGCGCAGTCAGAACAAGATGCGCAGAGACTGATTGGCCTCGGGGCTGATCCTGAAAAAATGACTATCACGGGGAGTTTAAAGTTTAATCAAGTAATCTCAGATTCGATAGAAACTCGAGACTCATTCATGCAGTCGGTTTTGGATTCTAAAAGGCCAGTAATCATTGCTGCAAGTACCCGCGATGGTGAAGAAGGCAAAGTGTTAAATGCTTTCAAGCGTGTTCTTTTAGAGTTTCCTAGTGTTTTGTTGATTCTCGTGCCGAGGCATCTCGAGCGTTTTGATTCGGTAGCAGAATTAGTGAAGAGAAATCAACTGGGACTGGTTAGGCGCACGCAGTTGAAATTACTCGAAACATCCCACCAAGTATTCTTGGGAGACAGCATGGGAGAAATGATGGCGTACTACAGCTTAGCGAAAATCGCCTTTGTTGGTGGCAGTCTGGTAGATACTGGTTGCCAGAATGTTCTGGAACCTGCCGCCATCGGTTTGCCGGTAATAATAGGCCCTTCTCAATTTAACTTTGCATCAATCTGTGATCAGCTGGAAAAAGCAGGCGGCTTGCAGACAGTAAAAGATCAAGAGGGGTTGGCGAGAGCATGGCTTGATCTTCTTGAAGACCCTACAGCTGCCAAGGATATGGGCCGAAGAGGCGCTCAGTTGGTAAGCGAAAACCAACTGGCGCTGCCGAAGTTAATGGAGATAATCGATATGATTACTCTGCGTTAACTTATTCCAAGGGATTTGAATGAGTTAGGGTTTGGGGTGAGGGCCTCGAGTAAGGTTTTCGGCACCGGACTTATTTACACGAATATTGTCCTCAATGCGGATCCCTCCGTAAGGATAGAGTTCATCTATGAGACTCCAATTAAGCATTTTTCCAATAGCTGTATTGCGCTGGGGCTCCAGTAACAAAGGGATAAAGTAACATCCAGGCTCAATTGTAAAAACCATGTTCTCCTCAATAGTGCGGGTATTTCGCAAAGCAGCTGAATAGGCTGGCGCCGGTTTCATTGTACCCGCTAGGTCTTGCTGAAAGCCGGCCACATCATGTACCTGTAAACCTAACAGATGACCAACACCGTGCGGCATAAAAAGCTGTGGTAATCGCGCTTCTAGCATCACACTATCATCTGCGTTAACAATATCGAGTTTTCGAAGAAGTGCGCCTACTTTACTTAATGTCAGCGCATGTATGTCAGCATAGTTGTTGCCAACTTCAACTGAATCTATGAGCTCGGTTTCAATTGTTTCCATACTCTTTAATAAGGTACGGAAAACTGGATGAGCAGAGTCTTTGGCGTAAGTTCTAGTGATGTCAGAACCATAGCCATTGACGCGATAGCCAGCATCTATGAGGAGCACTTGGCTGCCTATGGCGCTGTCACGGCGTTTGTTTTGATAGTGAAGTATGGCGGACTTTTCATCCAAGGCGACGATGTTCGTATAAGGCGCCTCATACTCTAATATTTCACAGGCCTGCAGATATGCTTGGTGGATGCCATATTCACTAAGACCTTCTTTAAATGCGTCCTCGGCTGCTTTATGACCAATGAGCGCTTTGGCGTTGGCTGTTCTGAGTTGCGCTATTTCATATTCGGTCTTATATGCCCGTTTATAATCAAGATAACGTAGCAGTGGCAATAGGTTTACACTGAGCTGACTGCCGAATAAACCCTGAATCATTTCTGTTTCTTGGCCCAAATAAAGTGTATTCGCCGGGTCAATATACTTGGCGATATCCTCCACACGATCAAGGCGGATAATGTTTAGTGAATCAGTCCACCAATCGGCACTGTCAATAGTTTGGTCATACCAGTAATCAGAGGGTACTACTTGTAGATAACGAGGCTGTTGGCCTGGCGTGAAAAGTAGAAACTGATCGGGTTTGTTGACAGGGACCCAGTGTAAAAAATGGGCATAGGCCTGAAACGCAATGGCTCGGTCATCGCTATAGTAGAAATGCTCACTTCCACTGTGTACAAGAATTGAACGTTCCTCTGGTACTCCACAGAACTGTAATGCACTCTGGTAATTATTTTCTAAGCTGGCAATATGATCTGCAAATAACTGCTTTGAAGGCATGTTGTCTATTTTCCTTTGATTCAAGCGTAGTATCTATAATCTAGAGGACAGGCAACCCCGCACACTGTGCGTTGTTCTGCTTATAAGCCAATAATTATACTTTGATTTTCGCCGAGCCGAGTAACTATCTAGGGCAAGAGCGATATCGCACGCAACTTGATTTGAATGGAGAAAGAAATGCTAAACGCTATGTTCGCCCTTGTCATGCTAACTTTTCTGGTGATGGTTGTCACTTTTAGGTCTCGAATGTCATCGGTAAGCTCAGGAAAAGTACCCCTTAGCTTCTTTTCCTTGATGCAAGGCTCTGACCTACCAGATATGGTGGCTAAGTCGACTAGAAATTTTAATAATCTCTTCGAAGTACCGGTACTTTTTTATGTAGGCGCCCTGGCCTATATAGCATTGGGGCTAACCGCGCCGACACCCGTTTTATGTGCATGGCTCTTTGTGGCTGCAAGAGCGCTACACTCCCTCATTCATCTTACTTACAACAATGTACTACATCGCCTAATTATTTTTGGTGTAGGCAATATAAGTGTTTTAGTTATGTGGATAACGTTAGTGCAAGCTAACAATAGTTGATCATTAAAAACCTAATATCCTAAAAGGGGGTAAAAATGTCCGATATAGAAGTGTATATAATTGTTAATTTGGAAGTCGAGGATGTTGGTGAATATCGTAAATACGAAAAAGGCTTCTTTCCAATTTTGAAGCGTTTTGGTGGTGAGTTTGTAACCTTCGATGATAAGTCAGAAACCTTTGAGGGCAGCGATCCACTGGCAGGGCGCTCGATAATATTTAAGTTCCCATCTGAGCAAGCTGCTAGAGATTGGTACAATGATAAAGAGTATCAAGCTCTATCAGAGTTTCGCCGAGCGGGAACAAAATTAAAGTATCTCACCATGGTAAGAGGGCTTCCACCGAGAGCTTAAGCTAAGCTTTTTTCTAGACTTTTTTCAGCCACTAAATCGGAGAACTTAAGATGATTAGAACTACCACTCCCTCGCTAGAGGGACGAGTGATTACAGACTACTTAGGGGTTGTTGTGGGTGAGGCAATTCTAGGTGCCAATATTTTCAAGGATATTTTTGGCGCGGTTAGGGACATTGTCGGAGGGCGGGCGGGTGCCTATGAGCAAGAAATGGGAAAAGCCCGGAACATCGCTTTTGAGGAACTCGACACAGAAGCCCGAATGTTAGGAGCGGACGCTATTGTTGGAATTGATTTAGACTATGAAGTAGTAGGTTCAAAAGGCGGAATGATGATGGTGAGCATTAGTGGAACAGCGGTGAAAATAAAGTAAGGAGTTTAATAACTTACCGATTACTTCGACTGACGCCCGTGGTTGGACCCCAAATTTTGATTCTAAAACGAACAATAGTGGCGGAACTGGGAATTACTGACTAGACTAATAACCTAAATTAGAAATCAATCACTTGCTGACATGTTAAGGATAACTCCCAGCGATGAAAGAATTCATTTTCTCTGTACTGTCCAATTTGGGTGGTAATATTAGAATCAGCTTTGTCCGTTGCCTTTCTTTATTCTTTGGGGAAGATTCTAGTGCCGTTCATTTACAGCTACAAAAGCCTCAGCAAGAAAAGACTGTAAGCGTATCTGCCAATAATTCGAGAAGGCACAGCAGTCCTACCCCTACCTATAACCTTCGCTCTAAGGTCCAACTAAACGTCGTTAAGATCGCATTCTTCCTTCGCGAACCAATTCACGTTACAGCTAAAGTACTTGTCAAAAACAGGGCCTTCTTAGGCACTGTAGAAAGCCTAAGAAACACCGTACACAGAAGAGCAGTTGCCGCCAAGTTTGCCCAGCGCATTCAAATCCCCCAGCACCACCAAATTCGAGAGCTGCTGAACCGGGACCAAAGATCGAGAATTGTCGCTAGTTTCCACTTTGGAAATTTTGTCTATGGGCTACATAAATTTGTTTGCTTGCAGAGGGACATTAGCAAAACAGCAGTCTTAAGCCAGGCAATATCAAGTAACGAATACATTGAAAACATGGCAAGAGCGTTTGGCAGAAAAAGCGTCGGTCTTGGGAATCAAATGCTGCTTGATAAAGTAGATGTGCGCGTGCTGTCTGAGTTTTTACGAAACGTCAACCGATGCCTGGTGATGTTTGCTGATCTGCCAAGTGAGTTCGGTGAAACCATCGAAGTTGAGTTTTTAGGTAGAAAAGCCGCTTTCTCGAAAAGTATTGCTTTATTGTCGTTGACTAACAAGGTGCCAATTTTACCAGTTATCTGTTTCAAAGATGGCGATGCCCACCAAATAGAAATCGGCAGACAGATTGAGCCTAGAATCAAAGATGGCGAGTCTAGAGCTGATGCTGTCACTCGCATGACGCAGCTCCAGATTGATTTTTTCCAGTATTTTTTTAAGCGCCATTCAGAACAGTGGCGCTATCTTAGTTGTCTGCCTGAATACTTTACTGAGGGTTCGCACTGAAAAACGCTAAAACTACTTAATAAATTTCTAAAGGATAAGTTTATGAACAAGGATGTTCAAGCAGCTGTACTTTCGAATGTGTTGTTAATCTTATCGGATTATACAAATCATAGTTTTAATGATTCTGAAGGCTCAAAAGACCTAATACTGTCAGATCTTGTGTACGACTCACTGTCATTGTTAGAAATCATTTATGAACTTGAAGACAAGTATAAAGTCACAATTTGCCCAAATAGGCTAAAGAGTTTACGTACTATTTCCGATCTCGTTTTAGCTCTTGACCAAGAACTTAAGTCCGCCGCATGAGAGAAACCCCGGTAGTAGAGCGAAGCGAATTGTTTCGACCGGAAGTGCTTATTTATCGGCGCGAAAAAAACTTAAGCACAGCGGTCATAAGTCAGTCATCAGCCGTTAAGACAATGGTCTGGAGTAGCATCGGCTTAATGTGCTTAGCGCTGTTAGTTTTATGCTTACTCCGATATAAAGAAACAAACTCCGCGCGCGGGATACTGGAACCAAAATCCCCCTCACAAAAAATAAAAGCGCCTATTGAAGCAGTTGTTACCTCTGTCGCTATTATCGAAGGTGAATTAGTTGAGAAAGGGCAGACAGTAATGACCCTGTCGACCTTGATTCTAAATGGCAATGGTGAAAGTCCGCAGTTCTCAAATATCCAAAGGCTTCAACTAGCTCAAGAAAACTTAGCAAAAGAACTAGCTATGGACGAACGCCTATACAATGGTGAGTTAGCTAGGGGTAGCTTAAGTGTCGCGGCATCGGAAAAATCGCTTTCCAGTCTTAGACTTGAGGCTACTTTATTAGGTCAACAAGAAGTTTTAAGTGGTCGTTATCTGAAATCTCTAGCGAGTTTGCTTAAGCACTCGAATATATCTCAATCAAAGTTTGATCGGGAACTGCTAACTCACCTCAGTGTTGAAAGAGAAAGAAATCTGGTGCTGAGTAAAATTAACAATGCCGAATCGGCAATTGCAGATGGCCTATTGCAACTAGATTTGCTCAACCTAGGGTTCGAGAGTAAGCAATCAAAAGCCTTAAGTGAAGAGCGCAGAGTCGCCGGTGAGATCAGAAACCTCGACCAGGAAACCTTTATATCTATTCAAGCTCTACAAGGGGGGGTAGTGGCCAGCGTGGCGGTAGAGGCTGGATCACCGGTTTCTGCGGGTCAAGCATTGCTAACTATTCTACCTGATCACCAAGACCTGAAAGCAACTCTATTTGTGCCTTCTAGTGTAATTGGGAAAATACATACTGAACAAGAATTACTATTAGGTTTCGACGCATTTCCTATTTCTGAATTTGGATATACGAGCGCAACGGTAGTTCACATAAGTCGCGCCACATTGGATCCTCGAGAAACATTACTGCCTATATCTGGGTTAAATGAACCGGTGTTCAAAGTTATTGCGGAGCTTGAAAAGCACTATGTTGAAGGAGCCGAGGTGTTCCCTCTTGTTAGCGGTATACAATTCTCCGCAGATTTTGTCATGGAGAACCTTTCCCTATTGGAGTTTATTTTTAGACCGGTATTGCAGCTAAAAGGCAAAATACTATGAGTGGACTCTTTGCTGCGCGATACTCTTTACCAATGATTTTTCAATCAGAAACCAGCGAGTGCGGGTTAGCGTGCATCGCGATGATATCCGGTTATCTAGGTCGAAAAACCGGCTTAGGAGAGCTTCGGGAAATCTTTAAATTGTCTTCAGCTGGAGCATCGGTTAAAGATCTTATGGTGGCAACCGAACGAATAGGGCTTCGATGTCGTCCGCTAAAAGTAGAGATAGCCGACCTTGCGCATCTTGAATTACCAGTAATCCTGCACTGGGACTTAGATCACTTTGTGGTTTTGAAGAAAATTGGCAAACGCACTTTGGTATTGCATGACCCGGCTGTTGGCGTAAGAAACTATTCAATTAGTGAAGTTGGTGTTCATTTTACCGGGGTTGCGATAGAGATAAGAAAGGCTCATGAATTTGTTGCTGCATCGGTGCAAAGAAAATTTACATTAAGACAGCTCTTTGAACCCGGTGTTGGTTTTTATAAGGTGATGGCCCAAGTGTTCGTAATGTCGATGTTAATCCAATTGCTGTCGATACTAACACCGCTCTATCTTCAATTAGTTATAGATCAAGGCTTGAGTTTACGAGATGAAGACTTAGTGCTGTTGTTGTCAGCATTATTTTTATTAGTAATGTTTGCAAAAGCTGTAATTGCCTATTTTAGAAGTATCATTTTGCTTCAATTTTCAAATCAATTTGGGTTTCAGCTGGCAGAGTCTACATTTCATCACCTTATCAGGTTGCCGCTAAGATTTTTCGAAAAAAGGGAAATGGGCGATATCATTTCTAGATTCTCGGCGCTTGAAAGCATTAAACAGCTGGTGACTCAAGAAATGATTACCGTTGTAGTGGACGGCATTTTCTCCTTGGTGACTCTTGTTCTTCTTTATCTCTATAGCCCGCTTCTGTGTTGCTTAGCCCTAATTGGGATTGTGCTATTTTGCATTTTACGTGGCGTTTCAATAGCGAAAGAAAAAACTCTTCGTGAGGAAGCACTCGTAGCAGGTGCAAAGCAACAGACTTCATTTATAGAAAATATAAGAAGTATATCGACAACGAAAATTAACGGTATTGAGCAAGAACGCGAACACGAGTGGTTGTCATCTTATACCAGCTTCATTAACTCTGCTTATCACCTAGGCTCATTTCAATTATCGATTAGTACGATGCAGGGGCTGGTTTTTGGCATTGATCACATACTTACAATTTACTTCGGGGCGATGCTTGTTTTTGAGCAATCCTTAACTATTGGCCAACTCATGAGTTTTATTTTTCTCAAAGCTCACTTTATCGGCTCAGTCACGGCGATGGTGCCTAAGTTGGCTGAACTAAAGCTAATGAGCCTAGAACTAGAACGACTCTCCGATATTACACTTCATGAAAGAGAGTTCGAGAGGAAGCACGATTCCCTTTTAGAGTTGTCATCAATTGCCAACTTGTCAGTAAAAGGGCTTAGTTTCCGCTATGCCGAGAATTTGCCGAATGTATTCAGCAATGTGAATTGTGAATTAAAGGCTGGGGAGAGCCTTGGAGTATGGGGGAAATCGGGTTGCGGAAAGTCAACCTTTCTGAAGTTACTTTTAAACTTTGAGAATGCTGAATCAGGGAGCATTCTTTTTGGTGGCCGTGCACTTATAAGCCTTTCCATGAGAGAAAGGCGGGGATACTTGGCTGCTATCATGCACGGGGAGACTCTACTAGCCGGGAGCCTGGCTTACAACATCAATTTAAATCTTGAAAAATTTGATGATTACAAATTGATGGAGGTCTGTGAGCTTGTTGGAATTGCTGACGTGGTCAGAGCACTGCCAATGGGATTTAGCACACAGATAGGCGAGCTAGGGTTGCTATTTTCCGCGGGGCAAGTTCAGCGCTTACTATTGGCTAGGGCTTTGTATTATAAACCCAAAATCCTGCTCCTTGATGAAGCCCTTTCTCACTTAAGTGAGGCCACTGCTCTTGATCTCCTGACAATGATACGTCGATCAAACATCACACTAATTTTGGTTAGTCACAGTCCAGCGCTTCTTAGAACAACAGACAAGCAATTAATGCTCGACGAGGTGCCCTTAGCAATTCATACATAGCATGAATTAAGTAGTGATTTCAGATGACCATTTTCCAAGGAGGGAATTTTATGGTTCAAAATACTCAGAAAATTAGAGCGGGACAAACCTATTGTGTTTATCTAAACGGGAAAGCGTGTGGAGGAGCCTTTCTAGATAAATACTGCCATCGATTTTACATCTTAAGATTGTTTAATGGACTTAAACCGTTTCAAGTTGAGCTTCATGCTTACACTTTATTGGCTAATGAGGTTTACCTATTAGTGACCCCAACATCGTCTACAGGGCTGGATTCCCTAATCCGTTCAGTAAGCAATAGCTATACGGAATACTTCCAAGAGCGTTATGAGCGAGAATCTTCTCCATTAGCGAAGTGCATGAGGGTCAGCCGAGTTGTTGGAAGCCAGCTTACATTGGATTGCCAAAAATACATTGAACGAAGGGTGCTAGACACCGGTATACGACAGCATGCTGGCGCATATGAATGGTCAAGCTACTCTGCTAACTCATTTGGCTGCAGGTCAGACTTCGTATCCCCTCATATTACCTTCGTTAACTATTTGAAAGAGTTGAAATCGCCCTATAAGCGTTATCGTGAGTATATATCCACGCCCTTTGTTACTAACTATTTGTCATTTATTGATTCTAAAGTTAGGTCCGGTAAGGATCTGACAAGAAGGCGAGTCCCTCTCACGAGCCCTGTGGTTAGGAAGCGAATAGTTAAGAAAAAAATAGCGATTGAGTCTAAACCTGGAAGCCAAGGGGCATTAATTTGATTTAGCTGTCTAAGTAAATGTTAGTATCGGCACCCTCTGCTTGAATTGCGGGATAATTGACCGATAACAGGTAAACACATTTTATTTGAAAATCACATATGACGATCAAAACCACAGAATTCTATCCATTCTACGATCCCAATAGAGACAGTGGCTGCTTAGGCTACACCTCAAAATCTTTGATCTCACTGGTTATTGGCGGTTTATATATTGCCGCTCAGTATTCGGCTATGGCCGATAAGTCTGTATTTTTTAGTCAATATTATTGGGTTCTTGGCGCGATTATAAGTGCTGCCATTATGGCTCTATATATTGCTACAGATGTATTCAGGGCAAGCTTGAGTACAGTTAATAAATTCGAGGGTAGCGATCAACTTTCCAGTTATATCGTGCGCCATTGGTTAAGTGACTATCAGTATGGTTTGGCTGGACTACTCTGCGGTTCTATCAATGTCGCGGTTGCGCATTTACTTGGGATCCCCGGTGAGTTTCATTCTTCGCCACTGTCATTGTCTTTGATGTATGTCGGTTTTTTCGTCGCTGGATTTACCGCAGGCATGGGATTACTTGCTATCGTTGCTGTCATCGCGCTTTATTTGAAACTAGCGCCGAGGTTACAGCGTGCCTTAGATCCAGATGATCCCGATGGCAATGGCGGGATAAAAAAGCTTGGTGACTCACTGTGGTTTTTTGCCATGCTAATCGCTGCAGTTGCCGTACTAGTGTCAATCTACATGCTTGGGGTGAAGTGGCAATACATGCACCTAGCCTATGTGCGGTGGATCTTTTTGTTGTGGATTTCCCTGCCGTATCTTGTGGCGATCTCAGTTGTTTTAATTCCTGGCTTGGCTGTTCGCAGATATGTAAGCCATTACAAAGCTGATCGCGAGATTAAATTGAAGCAAACTAAGGCTGAATTGTATTCTTCGTTTAAAGAATTTGAAAACTCCGACGACGAAACGATTATAAGCAGTAAGAAAGAAATATCAGAGAAGCTGACTCATATAAATGATCAGATGGAGAAGTTGCGCAAGATGCGCAATTCTCACATAGACAGCGCTGGCGACTCTTAATCAGTCACGGCTGCCTATGTGATTAGTTGCGCAGATAGCTGCGCAGGCGGCTGGAAACAGTTACGTAAATAACTGCTTCACCCGACCTATTCGTAGTTCTCTATGCTTGGGCATGAACAGAATAAATTTCTGTCGCCGTAAACGTTGTCTATGCGATTCACACTAGGCCAGAACTTACTCAAGCCATCCTCACCTAATGGAAATGCAGCCTCACGCTTGCTGTAAGGTCTGTCCCAGCTCTCGTCCAGCATATCTTCCATGGTGTGTGGTGCATTTTTCAACGGATTATTATTCGCGTCAATTTTTTCGGACTCTACATCTGCAATTTCTTTGCGAATCTGAATCATCGCATTAATAAATCTATCTATCTCCTGAAGCGATTCGCTCTCGGTCGGCTCAATCATTAACGTGCCCGCCACAGGGAACGACATGGTTGGGGCATGAAAACCGAAGTCCATTAGTCGCTTAGCGACATCCTCTTCGCTAATACCAGAGGCTTGTTTTAGTGACCGGATATCAATAATACATTCATGAGCGACCATTCCTCTGCGCCCGGTGTACAACACGGGGTAATGTGGCGAAAGTTTCTTGGCAATATAGTTGGCGCTTAAGATTGCAACTTGAGTTGCTTTCAATAAACCTTCGGCTCCCATCATGGCGATATACATCCACGAAATGGGCAGTATTCCTGAGCTGCCCCAAGGCGCGGCAGACACTGCAGAATTTGTCGTGTTCGGCCCTACCAGCTTAATTAGCGAGTGATTTGCAACGAACGGCTGGAGATGAGCTTTGATTCCTATCGGTCCCATGCCTGGTCCGCCGCCACCGTG
>JBLHTH010000013.1:0-38320 GCA_047627195.1 Pseudohongiellaceae bacterium
GCTTTCCTAAAAAGCGTGCAGAACACTTTATCGAAGCTCACTGCTGCCCCCAAAGCTTTAAGCGAAGTGCTATTTATTAGCTGTCCTTGTGGTTACCTCCTTGTAATAGTATTTCGAGTATCGGGAGACGAAAACTAGACTGCTGTTAGAGCTAAGTGATGTCGCCGCTGCTTTTCTTTGGGTGCTGCAAACATCAATGTGGGAATTGGACACTGAGCAACTGCTGGCAACAATTGATTCTATTTGGGTATACCGCGTCATCGGCGGCATTGACGTGATCGATGATATCAATCATAAGTACGCTTGGCAGGGAGAAACAAGTTTTCTGTCTTTTTTTAATGAAGCCCGTCGAGGAAGCCTAAGTTTCAATCAAAAGCGTTGGTCATGTTAAAGCTTTTCGTACTACGGGAGTAAACCTTGTCACAATTTACGGCTAAAATTTAACCCATGTGCATTATCATTTTTAGCTTATTGATGGTGCTTTATGCAGGGTCCGCACTGGCACAAGACAAAGGCAAGAACAAGATTATAGGCGTAGGCAACGCGTTAGATAGCATCAGGGCTTTACAATAACTTACATGGGTGTCATTTATACGGGAGCTCCGCTAGAGATCAGTATTCTGTTTGGGCGTGGGTCTGAGTGATTAAATAGTGGCAGAGTAGACGCATATGTCGTGATGATGGGCCCCACTGCCAGAAATACCGCCGACGATTCTACAGATGGAGATTCAGCTCTCGCTAATTCTCCAGCCGCAGACAATTAAGATTCGCTAGCAGGTACTTCAGCAGTACTGCCGGACTCTATAGTCCTTGCAGTTAGTGATGTTACCTTCGCAGATACGACAAAGTTTTTGAATTAGAGCCGGCGAACTTGGGCGGCCTTGCCCGTGCTCTGGCTATGTGTCGCTGATTTCTTTAAACCGTCAGAAGCGATGAGGTGCCTTGCTTGCAAGAACCTGAACTGCGCTAACACGCTTTTCTAGAAATCCACCTTCACAATAACCAAGATAAAAAAGCCACAAATTAATGAAGCGGTTATCGTAGCCAAGCTCCAAAATTTGGCTTTGCTTGTCAAGGAAAGCGTCACGCCAATGAGCAAGCGTTTGGGCATAATCTTGGCCAATATCTAGCACATCTCTAATTACGAGGTCAGTTCTATTGGCCACTATTTTTGTCATCAGGTCCATGGATGGAAGAAAGCCGCCAGGAAAAATATGTTTTTGAATAAAGTCTTCATTACGACTGTAGTCACTGAAGCGCTGGTCGGCGATTGTGATTGCCTGCAGCATCAAAAGTCCATTGGGCTTTAGCAGGCTATTCAGCTTTGTGAAAAAATCAGGCAAATACTTCTTGCCCACAGCTTCTATCATTTCTACAGAAATGATTTTGTCAAATTCGCCGCTGAGTAATCTGTAGTCTTGGTTAAGAAGGGTAATCCTATCTTCTAGACCTTTCGCTTTAATGAGTTCTTGCGCGAACGCAAACTGCGCATCTGAAATTGTAGTGGTCGTTATTTTGCAGCCATAGTTAGTGGCGGCAAATATAGCAAGGCCGCCCCATCCCGAGCCTACTTCCAATAAATGGTCGTCCTCTGTCAATTTCAATTGCTCACAGAGTCTAATTAATTTGCTTTCTTGGGCTTCGGTAAGGCTTTCCTGCCCGTTATTATATATGGCGGAGGAATATTGCATTTTTGGGTCTAAAAAAGACTGGTAAAGCTCGTTACCTAAATCATAGTGAGCCAATATATTTTTCCTGGCTTGAGATTTTGTGTTCAGTCTGCGAAACAGTCTTACAAGACAGAAAGGTTTAAGCAGCCAGCCAAAGTGACTGCTCCAATAATCCATCATATCCAGATTGCGGGCGAAGAAGCGCGTCACTTGGGTAATGTCGGAAGATGTCCACCAGCCATCAACAAAGGCCTCTCCGGCGGCGGTATTGCCTCCAATAAGCGCTCGCCCGTAAACCCGAGTATTGAGCACTTCTGCCTCAGCTTGGAGCGGGTCATTTTTGTCGCCAACTTCAGCGATCACGCGACCATTTTCCTTAAGTATGAAATGCCCTTCAGAAGCATGGCTTAGCACATAGATAAGTAACTTTCGAAGAATTAAAGTGGTTTTTGGCTCTGTGGCTTTGCTTTGAATGGTATTGATAGTTTTCGATGTTAAGTTATCTTTGTTCATGTCCTGTCATCCCCAGCTTTGATTTTGGTTTCTTTTGGATACGAATAAAAAGGAGCTCGTTTAAAAGCTAGTTTTAATGCTTGCCAGTAAATGTTCAGAATTATACTGATTGGTTGTATCGGGGTTCTTAGTAGTACGCGGGTCAGTTCGGTTTGGTTTAGCGGAATTCGATTCAAACTTAAGGTTGCATCGAAAACTTTTCCTGTCGCCGTCAGTTGATCGTGGGCTTGGATATCTACCATGCAGCTATCTTGCCCGTCTATTGGCGGAATGATGTGCCAGTGATAGTTTTGGCTCATTGGGTTGAACGGGGAGACATGAAACTCTTTGCTGTGAGGTTTGATATTGCCTAGGTCGATCAAGTAATAATGCTTTTCATGCCACGGAGTGTTACTAACCTCAGCTAACATATACTTAAACTGATTGTTGCACTTTAAGTAATAGAGATTAAGTGGACTGAAGTAAAGGCCAAAATAACGCAAATTTACCAGCATGTAGACTTCCCCTTTCACCTCGGATGATTGCTTATTGAGCTTCTCGGCGATTTTTGCTTTTACGGCGTCGGTGATTGATTCATCATCTTTGCCGATGTAGTCCGCTCTGCGGAAACGAGCCCAACAAAATTTACCGGCACCGAGTTGCCAAAAGGATTTAAGCACCAGAGGGATTTCATCTACCTTTAACAGGAGCATGAAAATTTTGTTATCAAATTGATTAGTAACAGGAAAGAATCGTCGATGCCGGACAAAACCCTTGTAAATGGCGCTTTCCAAATTTGACGTGGATTTAGTCATAAGTTTTCGCCGAAGCGTGTACAGACATCAAGAGCACTGCGTACACCGTCTTCATGAAATCCACTGTACCAATAAGCGCCGCAGTAGTGAATTCGATCTGTGCCACAAATGTCTTTTCGGCGACCCTGCGCGATGACAGCTTCCTGAGAGTAAACTGGGTGATCATATTGAAACTCTTGCAGGATTTTTTTGGGATCAATTTTAGCCTTTGCGTTCAATGTGACTAAAAAGGGCCGCTTGCTTTTGATGCCCTGAAGAATGTTCATGCAATAGGTAACGACTGGAGCTTCGTCTAATTGGGCTTGACCAGCTAAGAAATTCCAACTAGCCCAAGACAGTGATTTTTTCGGCATTACACTGGAGTCCATATGTAAGGTTACATCGTTCCTTTGATAACCCAAGTCTCCTAATACCGAAGTTTCAGTTTTCGATGCATTACTTAGTATTGCGAGAGCTTGATCACTGTGGCAGGCAAATATAACTTCGTCGAATTGCTGCACTGTTCCCGATACGTGTAATTCAATGCCCGACTCAGTTCGCGTAACCCTTTGAACTGAGCTGTTAAGGTGTATGCGCTCGGAAAGCCCAGCAATCGCAGGTTCAATATAAGAAGAGGAGCCTTTGGTTAATACATACCACTGAGGTCTGTTTTTTATATCCAAAAGCCCGTGGTTAAGGAAAAACCGCAGGAAAAATGCAAGAGGAAACCGTCCCGCTTGAGTTAGGCTGCAAGACCAAATTGCTGCCACCATTGGAAGCAAATAATTTTCTCTAAATTGGGTGCTCAGTTTTTTGTCGGTAATGAACTGATCCAGAGAGATTGCGTCTATTTCACCTGCTGCTATCGCTGCCTTGCTTTCCTTATTAAAGAGCAAGATGTCCTTGACCAGCCTATGAAACGATGGCCGAAAGATATTTAAGCGTTGGGAAAATAATGTGTTCAGATTATGACCATTGTATTCCAAGTTCAAGGATGGGTTGTAAACACTAAAACTCATTTCAGTGGGTTTGATTTCTACCTTTAGTTTTTCCATCAACTTGAGGAAGTTCGGGTAATTACGGTCGTTACAAACTATGAAGCCTGTATCGATCATGAACGATTCCCCATCAACTTTCACCGGCACAGTGTGCGTGTGGCCTCCAATATAGTCATTAGCTTCAAAGACTGTTATGTCGTGGCTTTTGCTAAGCAGATGGGCGCATGTTAGGCCGGAAATTCCACTGCCGATTATTGCTATTTTGCGTCCACTCATAATGTGGGGTCCGAGACTATTTGAAGTTAGTTAAGGTTTTGTGACTGTAAAGATTTCTAGAACACATCTGAGAATAATCTTAAAACGACGATCACTGGTAAACCAGTTTCGCTAAGACGGATTTTCCGAGAATCGTCAAATGTGTGCATACGCACTGGACATCCGACCCAATTGGCATGGCAGAATAATCTAAATCAGTTTCCTGCTGCCGTGACCGCCACTTTTCCAAATGCACCGGGGGTTCAGAGAACGGGCTTGCTAGTAGTTCGCAGGAAGTCGGAAAAACGATTAACTATTTCGAAAAAAGTCTGGCTATCTGCCACGGCTGGTTCTTATAGTAGTGCGACAACAGACCTAATGTACCTAACAGCGATTTTGTATTCCACACTTTATTGAGCAGTATTGATACTTATTGGCCGTTAGCGTAGGTGCGATGTAGCTTGCTGGATCTATTTTAGTTGCATGTTTATAGCGAGGATTTTGCTTGGACAGTCGGTCGCGGCTTTAGGCGCGCTCCTAGCCTTCTATTTGTGTCAGTGGGGCATAACTATATCCGACAGGGCTACGCCGGTTTCCCAGTAGGTTCTTGTCCAAAGGTGGTCAAGGCAATTGATTTGTGTATTTTCATCTAATCAAGAGCATGGCCTGCGGTGGCTAAGTGCAGGCCTGATTCAGTGAATAACTCTATTTTGGCGTCGAGTCTTATCTAAGCAGGTGATTTCTATTTTTACGGATCGACCGTTTGCTGCCAAACAGCCGGATCGGGCTGTTCCCACGGTAAGTGGCGTGTGGCGAGCACGGCTAAATTGTCTCTGCTTATTAGCGTAGGGGACGAGCGATAACCTAAGATTTCTTCTACAGGCTCATTTGGCCTGTTTGCAATAAGTGCCAATTCATCAGATGAAAAATTACAAAGTCCACGTACAATTTCTGTGCCTTTTTCATCATACACATGCAGAACATCAGCCTTTTGAAATGAGCCGTGGGTTGATACTACGTCGTAACACACTATCCCATTGCCAGAATCTTCAAGCTGATCTGCGACTTCTTGTCGGATAATCAGTCCCCCCGCCATTTGCAGGCGATCGGTAAGCCAAATTCTCCAATAAGATGCGGGTGTGTTGTGGGCCTTGCACACGGTACCAACACGCTCGCCAGACATCACGGAGCTAATCGGGGCATCTAAATGACCGCGAGCGATGATTGTTGTACATCCCGCATTTTGCGCCATATTGGCAGCCTGGAGTTTGGTAAACATGCCTCCGCTGCCCAGTGTACTGGTGCCAGTTGCAACTTCTAGATACTCACTTACGTTTTCTATCGAGCGAACGAGCTGAGCGCCATCCTCGTCAGGGTTTCTGTCATACAGGCCATCTATACAGGTTAGGATTATCAGATGTTCAGCATGCACCATTTGCGCAATTTTTGCTGCCAGGCGGTCGTTGTCACCAACTCTTAGCTCTTCTGTCGTGACGGTGTCGTTTTCATTTACAATAGGCATGACGCCTCGCTCAAGCAGGCGGCCAACAGTATTTTTGGTATTTAGGAAGCGCTGCATATCCTCTAGGTCTTCTAGAGTGACTAGCACCTGTGCGATATCAAAGCCATACTCCAGAGCAACCTGTTTGTAGGCGTTCATTAGAATCGGCTGTCCGCATGCTGCCGCTGCTTGTTTGTCGGTAATAGAGGCTTTTTCAATTGTGGAACTTATGGCATTCATCCCCAGGGCAACAGACCCCGATGATGTCAAAATAACTTCATAGCCGTTGCTTTTTAGTGTTGCTATATCACTAAGCAAGCCATGGATAAAAGCATAGCGAGGGGTCAGATGCTCGTCGTTTGCAAGCAAACTGGAGCCAATTTTTACGACCACCCTAGGTTTGCTTTCGGTAACTTTATTGAACGAAACTATATTTGATTCAATTGTCGAGCTCATGATCTCCTTGTGATGCTTTATGTTGACGCGAAATAGTTAAATAAATAGTTAAACTAATGGCCGGACTAAACATCTAAAAAATATACCAATCAGTCAATTAAGATATCTTTGCCTAACCTTAAAATGCCAAGTGTTTTTGAATGTTTAGTGAGTCTTTAGTCTTTAATAGTAAGTCTTTAACTTTTTTTAAAAAGTAAGCCTTAAGACTTTTGTAGAGGGTCTTTAGACTTAAAGACGAGCTCATGTTAGCATATCCGAAGTATGTACTCAAACAAAGCAATGCTCAGGTTACGGTCGGGAACTGAAAAAACAGCATTTATTTTAGCCAAGGCCAACGCTGCGTGCGTAAAAACTGCAAGAAATCTTCTCCTGCCTTCTATATCGAGCATGTGTACTGAGCATAAATACTGCGCGGTGTCTGGCGAGGCTAGAGCCCAACGCCTCTGGGAATTCCCTTCTAGGGTATTGATCTGCTGAATTTCCAAAAAACTTTTTCTTAAGAACCTATATTTAATAAACAACATTCAATAAACAAAAAATTGGAGTGAATTATGTCATTACTTGTCATCGGCTGTGGAAAGATGGGAGGAGCACTCGTATCTCGATGGGCTAGTAACACAGAGATTGCTATAACCGTTGCGGATCCATTTTTGGATATCGCTCCCATAGGTACCACCTTGATTAGCGATCCTGTTGATCTAAAAGATATGTTGTTCGATTACTGTGTCATCGCGGTCAAGCCGCAGCTGATTGCCGAGGTGGTACCAAATTATTTGCCGTTCATCAGCGGCGGTGCCTGTGTGTTTTCTATTGCTGCGGGTTTTTCGATCGAGTCGTTAACCAAGATCGTTGGAGCACGTCCAATTATTAGAATGATGCCGAATTTGCCAGCCGAGATCGGCAAAGGCGTGACCGGCTACTATGTCAATGATAAATCCTCGCCAGATGACGCTGCGTTAGCCAAGCTGCTGACCGAATCAATTGGGGTGAGCTTGCAAGTATCCCAAGAGGAAGACCTCGACAAGGTAACCGCAGTCGCAGGCAGTGGCACGGGATACGCATTTGAAATTATTCGCTGCTGGATTGAAGCAGCCCAGTCTATCGGTTTGTCTGCGTCTGTATCCAAAGAGCTAGTACTAGCCACTATCGGCGGCGCTGTCGATTTGGCGTCTGCTAAACCTGATAATGTAGAATCTCTGCGAGATTCGGTTACTAGCCCGAATGGAACAACAGCAGCGGGATTAGCACAGCTTCGTAAAAACGAGGCGATGGAGACGTTAATGAAGGCCACTGTTGAGGCTGCGCTGGCGCGTGCCATTGAATTGAGATAGAAAGGCTTGCTGATCAACGAAAAGAGTTAACTCCCAACAAGTTGAAAATCTGGAAAAGGAAAACATAACTAAATGAATACTCCGATGATAGCTTCGTTGATAGCCTACTTTTTATTGATGATGGGTATAGGTGTTTATGCATACTTCAAGTCCACATCAAACGTTTCCGAATACATGTTAGGTGGCCGCAAGCTGCACCCTGCGGTAGTTGCATTGTCTGCGGGCGCATCTGATATGAGCGGGTGGATGCTGATGGGCTTGCCCGGGGCGGTTTATGTGTCTGGTCTTGGTGCCGCCTGGATTGCGGTTGGACTTGTTATAGGCGCCTATTTCAATTATCTGTTAGTTGCGCCTCGTCTGCGCGTGTATACAGAAGAAGCAGACGATGCAATCACCATTCCCGATTACTTTGAAAAACGTTTTCATGATGACTCGCACTATCTGCGCGTCTTTTCATCATTAGTGATTGTCATCTTCTTCACACTTTATACTTCGGCGGGTGTTGTTGCTGGCGGTAAATTATTTGAGGCCTCGTTCGGTCTCAATTATCAGATAGGCCTGTTTATAACTTCCGGAGTTGTAGTGGCTTATACAATGTTCGGTGGATTTCTTGCGGTGAGCCTTACCGACTTTGTTCAGGGCTGCATAATGTTTGTGGCTCTTATTCTTGTGCCGCTCGTCACGTGGCAGGAGCTAGGCAACTTGGAAGCGGCGAATCAGTCTTTGACTGTGCTTGCGCCTGATTATCTCTCCTGGTTTGCAGGAGTCACGGGGCTTGGGCTCATCAGCAGTCTATCCTGGGGTTTGGGGTACTTTGGTCAGCCGCATATTATTGTGCGATTTATGGCGATTAGATCCTTGGCGGATATGAAGACAGCGCGCCGAATAGGCATGAGCTGGATGATCATCGCGGTTATTGGCGCGGTGATGACGGGATTGATGGGCTACATGTATGTTAGTCAAACTGCCACTGTGCTGGATGACTCAGAGACTGTGTTCATCCTGTTATCACAGGTTTTGTTTAACCCTTACATCTCGGGTTTTTTACTAGCGGCAATCCTTGCGGCCATCATGAGTACTATCTCATCACAATTGTTGGTTTCTTCCAGCTCTCTCACCGAAGATCTCTATAAGGTATTTTTGCGCAAAAAAGCAACGCAATTTGAACTGGTCACAGTAGGAAGGCTTTCTGTTCTTGGCGTTGCAATTGTTGCTACATTGCTTGCTTTGGACAGCAATAGCTCGATTTTGAGCCTGGTCAGCAACGCGTGGGCTGGATTTGGTTCGGCTTTTGGCCCTGTTATTTTGCTAAGCCTTTACTGGGCGGGCCTGACTCGCAACGGCGCACTTGCTTCGATGTTATCCGGGGCAATTACCGTATTGTTCTGGATCTATGGACCGTTTACGATTGCAGGTGAACCATTGTCGGCGGTAATCTATGAAATCATCCCGGGTTTTGTAGTGGCGACAGCAGCGGCTGTGATCGTTTCAATATTTGATACTGCGCCCAGCACTGAAATTAACGAAAGACACCAACGTATCTCTTCCCTGATGGCGGGTAGTAAAAACTAGGCCACACGTCACGCTGGTCAATGCAATGTTCGTGTATTGTTTTGTCATCCAGTAATTCATTTTCTGCGTTCAAGGGTTGTTGATACAACCCTTTGCGCCCCCTCATTCAATAAACTCAATTCAATGGATACTATGTATTTATCAGATCTGGACTCACTAAGAGAAAGCATTCAGCACTATTTTTCCGCAGATGAACAATGGACTCTCGAACAATTGAATTCACCTAACGTGCTGTCAATGGAGCAGCGTCAGAATATAGGTGAGCGAGCAGTAAAACTTATCGACTATATTCGTCATTCAGGTAAGCCAGGAATGATGGATCAGTTTCTTGGTGAATACGGTCTTTCCACAAACGAAGGAATTGCACTGATGTGTCTAGCGGAGTCGATGCTGCGCGTTCCCGATTCTGGCACTATCGATATCTTGATTAACGATAAAATCACGCCATTCGACTGGGCAGAGCATCTCGGAAAATCTGAGTTTGGTATTATAAACGCTGCCACTTTAGGTTTGTTGCTCACCGGCAAAGTCTTGGACGAGGACAACAGTTCGAGCATTACCGGACTATTAAACAGAACCGTGAAGCGGGTCGGCGAGCCTGTTGTGCGTATGGCCGTGCGCCAAGCAATGAAGGAGATGGGAAACCAGTTTGTGCTTGGACAAACGATTCAAGAGGCTATGAAGCGGGCCAAGCCTGAGATTGATAAGGGATATCTTTATTCCTTCGATATGCTTGGCGAAGCTGCGCTGACTGAGGCAGGAGCCGAAGCCTATTTTGAATCTTACGCTGAGGCAATAAGGGAGATAAGTACATCGAAGCCTCAGACTTCGGTGATCGGCCGTCCCGGAATATCAGTAAAGCTGTCGGCGATTCATCCTCGGTTTGAATTTTCCCAAGCCGATCGGCTAGAGAAGCAGCTGGTGCCGAGGCTAAAATCTCTGTGCCGGCTAGCCAAGAAAGGCGGCATTCCCTTAACCGTAGATGCAGAAGAAGCCAGTCGGCTTGAACCGCTGCTGGATGTATTTGAGAGTGCACTTCGTGACCCGTCACTGGCTGGTTGGGATGGTTTTGGTATTGTGATACAGGCATATGGTAAGCGCGCAGTTCCTGTCATTGATTGGCTGAACAGTCTGGCCACTGAGTTAGACCGCAAAGTCACAGTCAGGCTAGTTAAAGGAGCTTATTGGGACTCCGAGATAAAAACGTCACAAGTAGTAGGGGCCGAGAATTACTCTGTGTATACCTCTAGAGCGGCAACAGATATTTCCTATGTGAGCTGCGCTAAGAGATTGTTTGAGTACAGCGATAGAATTTATCCGCAATTTGCTACCCACAATGCGCAGACCGCCGCGACCATACTGGAGCTTGCCAAAGGTCGTCGTTTTGAATTTCAGCGGCTCCATGGTATGGGTGAGAGCCTTCACAGCCATTTGCTAGAAGACACCGATGCGCCGTGCCGGATTTATGCGCCAGTGGGTCCGCATGAGGATTTGTTGGCATATTTAGTACGCCGGCTTCTGGAAAATGGGGCTAATTCGTCTTTCGTTAATCAGATAAACGACAAGAAACTTCCGTCTCTAGCGCTCGCAATTGACCCTTTCGAAATGCTCGAGACCAATTATGTGGAGCGACCTTCGCAGTTGCCTTTGCCGCCAGAAATTTATGGGCCTACCCGTCTTGCATCAAAGGGCTGGGATGCCAGCAATCCGATAGATATTGGGGGCATTAATCAAAGTCGCCGGATGTTTGAAGACAAGGTTTGGAAAGCTAAGTCGCTGCTATGTAGCCCGGTCGAATCAGATTCTGATTCCGGCAGTCCTGAATTCATTATCAATCCAGCGAACCATGACGACACTGTAGGTGAAGTCCACTCAGCAAGTCGGGATGAGCTGGAGTCAGCACTCGATTCGGCAAAGCCGTGGCTTTCCAGTTCGGCGCTTCAGCGGGCGACAACTTTACGATCCGCTGCCGAACATCTAGAAAGCAACTCAGGCGAGTTATTTGCGATGCTCTGCAGAGAGTCGGGTAAAACTATCTCAGACGCGGTAGCTGAACTGCGTGAGGCTGTCGACTTTTTACGCTACTACGCGAACCAGTGCGAAGGTTATGAGGGCGCGCCTCCCCGAGGAATTATTTGCTGCATATCCCCTTGGAATTTCCCTCTTGCAATTTTTATGGGACAAGTTGCCGCCGCTCTTGCCGCTGGAAATGCCGTTATTGCCAAGCCCTCTGAGCTGACGCCTCTGATTGCTTTCCGGGCAACCGAGTTGCTGCACGAGGCAGGTGTACCCATTGCAAGCATGCAATTGGTTTTAGGAACAGGACAAGAGATAGGTCAGCACATCGTAGGAGATTGCAGAATTGCGGGGGTCTGTTTTACCGGCTCTACGCAAACAGCACAAGGTATCCATCAAGCGATGGCAGAAAATTTGGCACCTGAGGCTCTGCTAATCGCTGAGACTGGTGGCCTTAATGCGGGGATAATTGATTCTACTGCGCTACCTGAGCAAGCGATTCGTGACACTGTCGCCTCAGCATTTCAATCTGCTGGTCAGCGTTGTTCGGCGCTGCGCATTATATATGTTCAAGAGGACATTGCGGACGATTTACTTGAAATGCTCTATGGCGCGATGGATGAATTGAGCCTTAGTGACCCGAAGTATTTGTCTACAGATATGGGCCCTGTAATATCGAATTCGGCGAAGCAAAAAATTGATGCGTACATTTCTGATGCTAAAGCCAAGGACAAATTGCTTAAGCAAATGCGAACTCCCGAAGGTGGAAGTTTTGTTGGTCCTGCCGTAATCGAAGTGGATAGCATTAAGTCTTTGGGAGAGGAGATTTTCGGTCCGGTTCTGCATGTTGTTCGTTTTCACTCAAGTGAGTTTGAGAGCATCATTGATGACATAAATAGTAGCGGCTATGGTTTGACCTTTGGTCTGCATACTAGAATTAGCCAGCGAGCAGACGCCATCCCATATCAGCTAAAGGTTGGCAACATCTATATTAATCGTAATCAGATTGGCGCGGTTGTCGAGACCCAGCCTTTCGGTGGTGAAGGTATGTCGGGAACCGGTCCGAAGGCCGGTGGCCCTCACTATGTGCGCCGGTTCTATCTTCCGGCTCGGCGTTTGCATGCCTGTCCTTCTGGGGCGAACTCTGTTTCGATTGATCAGCTGCAGACAGAATTAGCCCGGGCCAATGAGCAGTCCTTGGAACTGCTCCACTCAATCGAGATGCCCGGGCCAACCGGTGAGTCCAATACGCTTAACGTGTGGCCACGAGGTGTTGTCCTATGTCTAGGCCCCACCGCGGAAGAGGCTCATATTCAAGCAGGCATGGCTCGGAGTTTTGGTTGCCCTGTTGTTGTTTGTGCCCCAGGGGCTACTGGCTACTGCTGTATCGATGGACAGCTTAAGGCAAGTCAGTTGGCAGATCTTGAAGGTTTTGAGGTGGTCGCATTTTGTGGACCCGAAGCCGAGGCGCGGGAAATAAGGAAAGTTCTTGCAAGTCGTTCAGGTCGCATAATACCTCTGAGCGTCTCTGATGATATGCATCACCTCTGTATTCAAGAGCGGCACACTTGCGTGAATACAACTGCATCAGGTGGCAACACTACTTTGCTTTCTTCAATGCAAAACTAACCTATGGATTAGCGGTCAAAGCATCCGGAGCTAATACTCGTGCTGTGCGTGGAGCTCACCTGCGCACGAGAACTGACAAAGAATAGAAAGGCCTGACTTTGAGCAGTGAATTTTTTTAAATATTAGCTATTCAGAATTATACAGAACTTTTTGTAAACGTATCTGCGGATCGCCCTTTGCTGCGGGACATTCTAGTTCGTATTGTTTGATTTTCTGAAGATATAAATTGAACAATTCATCGCGGTTGTCCGAATTTTCTCAAAGCAGGCCAGCCTACTATGGGCTATAGAAGCCACATAAAAAGTAAACTCTGATAGAAGCTTTATACTTTTTTCAAAAGCAGTGGAAATCCAATGGGCCACGTTGCTTATACTTTTTTCTGCTCCGGATCATTCTAGGCAGTAAGGCTGTGCTCCAAATATTTGTTTCCGGTAAATAAGGAAGAAGTGTATGTTGCTGTTTGTGCTGCTGCTTGGTAATTTCTAGTAAGTCATCTAGCTAGAAAGAAGTTTTCCTTGGAGGAGCCGGCTGATTGGGACACTATGCTCAGACGAGTAGATGTAGTGCCGCCATCGCTGGCGCAGGCTGCCAACGAGAGCGCCTGAGTCACCTCACGGTTTGCTAGAGAGGGTAATAATTTCTACGGCCAGTGATGCTATACAAAAGGTTGTGGCGTCGCGCCCGCTGCGCGAAATGACGGGGTAGTTCATGAGGTGGCAGGGTTTGGGTCAGCCAAAGAATCGGTAAAGGGGTATATGCGCAACCTCAATTATCACCCTGCTTATGCTGAGCTTAGGTCGATTCGACAGAGGTTGCGTGACAGGAATGAGGCTGTCACCGGATTAAAGATCGCAGTGGGGCTTGAGTCTTACTCTGAACGAGGTGAAGCCTACATAGAGGAATTGGACTCTATGATACGATTTAATGATATTGACGAGTACGATGCTTCGATAAATAACCGTCAGTGACAAAAGGCTAGCGCTTGCAGCCTTTGATATCTGTTCGCATTCTCTCTTAAACCTGATTAATGTTCGGTTTTCACTAAAAACTGATCTATCTGAACTTAAACTAAATTGCTGAGCAGCACGTACTCTATACCTACACTGAATATTTTAAACGTAGGGCCTAACTTTGGTCCGTAACCTTGAGCCGCAGAAAACTCTATGCACCTTATATTTTTTGATTTAGATGGCACGCTATTAAATGATGCATCTGAAATATCATCCTTCACTAAGGAAACGCTAATTCTGTTAAGTGATAACAATATAGCCTATACCGTAGCAACGGGGCGCTCTATGCTTTCGGCGAAAAGCATTGTGGAGGGGCATGATTTTGCTTTGCCTCAAATCTACAATAATGGAGTGACAATATGGGACCCTAAAAATCAACAGCTTACGCTTGAAAACTTGCTTAGCAGCGCTGAGATTTCAACAGTAATTGACGCTGCAGTATCCGTGGGGATTACTCCTTTTGTTCACGCCATCGATTATAATCATCATTATGTTTTTCACCCCGCAACACGTCACGATGTAGAAAAAGACCTTATTGATAAGTATTTTTCGCAAAGCGATGCAAAACTCCTACCTTTAGACGCGTTATCCAATGACAGCCAAGTCACCAACATTAGTATGATTGGCTCTGCCGATGCGATAGGGGAAATGTGGAGAAAAATTGCTAAACATGAAAATCTAACTGCTTACTCTGGGGTGGCGTTAGAAGGTAGTCAATTTAGGTGGATGGATGTCCATCACTGCCTCGCTAATAAAGGCGCCGCTGTTACCAGTTTAAAAACGCAATTAGGAGCCAGCAACATAATTTGCTTTGGCGATAGTGATAACGATTTAAGTATGTTTGCGTTAGCTGATGAAAGCTATGCTCCGGAGAATGCTAAAGACGAAATTAAAAAGTCCGCCAGCGCCGTGATTGGGCATAATCATGCGGACGGCATAGCCCATTTTTTACGTGAGCGTTTCTCATTATAATCGAGCGCGAAGTGTACTAACGAGCGATCGAAGAAAATCGAAAGTAAATCAATCGACAACTAAATTGGCCTCAGAAAACGGGAACAACCATCCCGGCAGACTCATCTTTGAGCTGCTCAAACACTCCTAGATAGTTAAAGGCGAGTGGAATGAGTAAAGAGAAAGACAATCTAGGTACCTTCGTGGATAAAAGGCTCAGGCGGCTGCTGAGGATAGAGAGGTTTGCGCCAG
The DNA here is from genome assembly GCA_047627195.1 of Pseudohongiellaceae bacterium. GTDB lineage: Bacteria > Pseudomonadota > Gammaproteobacteria > Pseudomonadales > Pseudohongiellaceae > UBA9145. The sequence goes on from JBLHTH010000013.1 coordinate 14,928, forward strand.
AGTTTAGAATTGTGAAGTCAGGGCAAGGTCGTCGGTCTCTATCGCTAAGTCGCTGGCTTCACATGAGTGCATTACAGTAGTTGATTAAAGTGACTTGGTAGCTTTAACCCTTTATTTCATAATCCGCTGCTGGGCTCAGTCGCATCACTATGGTATTCCGGTGTGGCAGCGAAGATTGGGATCTTATTTTCGGTTCTAGCGCATGGAATTATCCGCACAAGGTTGGATTCTGATTATCCTATCCGGCGTTACACATTTGGTTTCTGTTGGTAATGCTGAGCCTTTTCAAGTCGCTCTTCTGAGCTACTCACCCTCTTAATTATCTACTTACTCAAGGTTTCGGCTGTCGCCAATTAGCATACTTCGCGTGAATACCTTTGGTAAGGGATTCGAAATTCATCTCCACGACATCGACACCGTGTAGAATTAACACTATAACTATTGCCAATTTAATTGCCACCAGTTCGCCAACAATAGCAATACAAACGCCAAGTGCCGCCAGTGCCCAAATTACTGCTGCGGATGTTACGCCAATAACCATACCTTTCTTTGCTAGCATCACCCCCGCACCGAGGAACCCTATTCCTGTGACTACTTGCCCGATTATTCGTGATGGATCTGTTGCTTCTGTTGCGGACAATAAAGCTATGGCAACAAAGAGGTATGTGCCCAGAACAATCAGAGATGAAGTTCTTATACCAGCGGGTTTGCCTCGCACCTGCCTCTCAATGCCGACTATTACTCCGCACAGTATGGATGCGCCAATGGCGCCCCAGCTGAAAGGTTCAATATTAACGATCAGTTCCATATTCATATCTGAGCTATATTCTGACAACGTTTGGGTGTCAGCATAGCATTTGCGTTTTTTGCTAAACTTACTGTTGAATTCGTCATCGGGTTCTTCGCGGATCGAATCATCGGGCTTTTTGCGGAACGAATTACCGAGCTCTTCGCTGAAAAGGCGAGCAGCTTGTCGACTTTTTTATGTACTCGCATCAACTCGAGTTCGAGCTTCAAATTGATCTCGTAAGAATTTTTCTGTTCTAAACGATCCTTGGATACTTGCCTGCTCTGGGACATCATTATTATGGGCGCTTGAAACGCTGCCAAACTGGATAAGCCAAGATTCAGCAGTATAAAAGGATACGGATCAAAGGCTGAGTTGCTGACCCATAGTAAAGTGTTGATAAGGATCCAGACTACGATGAACGCAAAAAAAACGACTATAAAAGTCCAAGAGCCACCGAAAGCTGCGATTTTGTCAGCCATTCTCTGACCAAGAGTAAGGCTCTCATGGAAAGACTCATTAATATTTTGGGTAACAGAAGTGTTTCCAGCAATACTGTCGATTACCCGCTGTTCAGCTGAATTCAAATTAGAGTAAGACTGTCCCAATAGTGCATTGGCTAAATTCTCGAAGTATCTTTTCACTTGTTCTTTCTCACGTTATAAAATAATAATTTTAGCTAAAAATATAATCAAAAAATCTCCGTAGCTATATCGCTTACTGGTATGCTCTTTTAGGTATTAGATTTTTTGAAGAGTAAATTTATAAGGCCCTCTTCGCGGCAGGGTGAAATTCTATGAAATCATCACATGCCGATGTTTTGGGAAAAGCTATACGCAGAGACCATGTTTTGATCCCTGCGTATGCATCTACCGAATGTCTTTAACGATTAATAATCCGGCATATCTGGCACGTCATCGTCAATACCGCCTCCTTTCTTTTTTACCTTATCGGAAATCATCACTTCGGTGGTCAGCATCAAGCCTGCAATCGATCCAGCGTTTTGCAGTGCCGAGCGCGTAACCTTAGTAGGATCGATAATTCCTGCTGCCAACATATCGCCGTACTCTTCGGTTTGGGCGTTGTAACCATAATTGCCTTTCTTGCTCCGAACTTTGTTTAGCACTACGCTAGCGTCGACGCCGGCATTTGCGATGATTTGACGGAAGGGCTCTTCCATCGCTCTCAAAGCAATGCTTACCCCGATCTTCTGGTCGGCGTTGAGGGTCTTTACCTTATCCTTGATGGCATCAGCAGCCCGGATTAGGGCCAGCCCGCCGCCCGGCACTATGCCTTCTTCTACAGCAGCGCGAGTCGCGTGCAGTGCATCATCTACCAAGTCTTTCTTCTCTTTCATTTCGATTTCGGTAGCGGCTCCGACTTTAATAACAGCAACGCCGCCTGCTAGTTTAGCCAGACGTTCCTGCATTTTCTCACGATCATAATCACTGCTGGTTTTTTCAATGCCGGTGCGTATTTGTTGCACGCGAGCATCGATAGTCTTTTTCTTGCCAGCGCCGTTGACTATTGTGGTGCTGTCTTTGCTGATTACTATACGTTTGGCGCCGCCCAGATCTTGAATGTCAGCAGTGTCTAGGCTCATGCCAAGCTCCTCGCTAATGAGGGTGCCGCCAGTTAGAACAGCCAAGTCTTCGAGCATGTCCTTGCGCCTGTCTCCAAAGCCAGGGGCTTTAACGCCGCAAACCTTGACGATTCCGCGCAGGTTATTTACCACCAAGGTGGCAAGAGCCTCGCTTTCGATATCTTCGGCAACAATTAACAGGCTGCGACCGGCTTTAGCGACGCTTTCCAACACGGGAAGTATGTCACTGACCTTGCTGACCTTCTTGTCGTAGAGCAAAACATAAGGGTCTTCAAGTTCTACCAGCATCTTATCTGGGTTACTAACGAAGTAGGGGGACATGTAACCACGGTCAAACTGCATGCCTTCAACGAGATCTAATTCAGTCTCAAGAGATTTGCCTTCTTCAACGGTAATCACGCCGTCCTTACCCACTTTTTCCATCGCTCGGGCAAGAATGTCACCTATGTCGGTGTTCCAGTTAGCGGACACAGTAGCGACCTGTCCGATACCTTTGTTGTCACTACACGGTTTTGACAATTTCTGTAATTCGACCGTAGCTGCTTTGACAGCTGCGTCTATACCCCGTTTTAAATCCATAGGGTTAAACCCAGCGGAAATAGCTTTGTTGCCTTCGCGAAGGATGGCCTGGGCGAGTACGGTGGCAGTAGTTGTGCCGTCACCTGCGATGCTGGCAGTTTTAGACGCAACCTCTTTCACCATCTGTGCGCCCATGTTTTCGAAACGGTCAGCTAGGTCGATTGACTTGGCTACGGTGACGCCATCTTTTGTTACTTTAGGTGGCCCCCAGCTACTTGCCAAAATTACGTTGCGGCCCTTGGGGCCGAGAGTCACTTTGACCGCGTTGGCTAACACGTTAACACCTTTGAGCATGCGCACACGGGCGTCGTTGGAAAAGCGAAGTTCTTTGGCAGTCATGCCTTTTTCTCCAGTGAATTACTCACAGTGGTTGAATCGGTCATAATGGCTAGGAGGTCGGATTCCTTGAGAATCAGAACCTCTTCACCGTTGATTTTAATTTCATTACTTGAATATTTTCCGAACAGAACGATATCGCCTACCGTTACGGCCACAGGTTCTACCCTGCCGTTTTCTAGGCGCAGCCCCGGACCTACCGCGAGTACTTCGCCCTGATTGGGCTTTTCACTCGCGGAGTCAGGGATGACGATGCCGCCGGCAGATATGGTTTCAGGCTCCAGCCGCCGCACGACCACACGGTCGCTAAGAGGGCGTAGAGATAGGTTTTTTTTATTAGGCACGAGAAGATCCTCCTTCAGAACGATAATCTCAAATAGAAAATTTTGTCAGAACCGGCCAGGCAGGTGAGTTTGGAAATAGGACTTCCAGCCTCCGGAGTGCGGTAAGATATGGGGACGCCGTGATGGTTATCAATGGTTGATTAAAATTAAAAATTTGTGAGCGGTGCCGGTAGCATTTAAAGCGTATTAGGTGCTATTTTTTTATAAGACTAGCGGGCTTTAATGAAACGATATCTGGATAGGATGCAGTGATGGGTTTTTGAAGCATTGGTACCTTAAGGCTGTTTGACTATGCTTCTCAATCACTTAACGTATGACAAAACTTTCTCCGATGGGGAGGTTCAGTGTCGTCAGTATACCGTCAACGAAATCGACTAAAATAAACACAGTTGGTGCATTGGCTTTCTCAAATTTTTAGGATCACACAGCATCGTACTTTGTGCGTTTCAATGTTCTTAGATCATCTTGATTGAGAGCGTAGACATAGGCACTAAGGCAAGTCTTAGATGTCGTCGTTACCTTGGTCATCACTCTTTGCTAGGCATCAGTTTCAAAATCATCCAGCATTTGCCACTGATCAATAGTGAACTCTGCTTCAAAAACCAATCCGGCAATGGGCCTCCCGGAAAATGAGGGTATTAAAGCAGGATAGCCTTCGGTGGCGCCATAGCCTGACGGAAAGTGAAAGCCTATAGGAGACGCCTCTATCCATTTGCCAGGGATTTGTGCCAAAAAGTGTGCATTGATCTCGCCTGGTTTTAATGTGCCATAAGCGAATAATCGCTCGATCATGGGTGCCTCCAACCTGATGGCTAATCTAGAAGCACTTCTTTAAACTCACCGCGCATGCAGTGATTAGATGCCATAGACGAGGAGTAAGCCCCGCTATTGATTAACACGAGATGATCTTGATCTTGCATGTTGGGTAGCAACGCATCTTCATACCATACGTCGAGTGCCTCATTTATGTTGCCCACTACCATCATTGTCTCGAGAGAATCTGCTGGTAGCCCCATGGGATCTATAAGTGGCACAGGCTGAAAAGGCAGCTTGTAGTAAGCTGGTTCAGGCGCGATGTTAAATCCGGCATCGACGCCAAGGAACAGAGTCTGGCGCTTTGTTTCTAGAAAAGTTTTACCAAGTACAAGTATGCCAGCGTCTTTGGCAATGTATTCACCCGGTTCCATCTCCAGGTGGATGCTTCTCTGGGCAAAGTGTCTGACTAAAACCGCGACCCATTCGCTAAGCACTAGCGGGCTATCCTCAGCAACATGAGGTACACCTAAGCCACCTCCTATATTGACCTTTGTGACACAAGGGCAGCTGTCGACAAACCATAAACAAGCTGCAATGACTTCGTCTAACTGTTCAAGTTGAGGTGTTAGAAACCCACACCCAGTGTGGAAATGAATCTTGGTTACCTTGAGATTGAATTGCGCGGCACACTCAAGCGCTTCCAAGAATTGCTCTTTGTAAATGCCAAATTTGGTCGTCACATCGCCTGCATACTGTAATCTTTCATTGTCTTCGCGGTTTACTCCCATACCGGGATTTATACGGATACCAATGTCACTTCCCGGCTTCAATTCTCCCCATGTTCTAATGGCGTGAATGGAATCGCAATCCATAAAGAGTCCGTCGAACTCTGCTAGCCGTGCTACATCTTTTTGAGACAAGCTGCCGGCGGTAAAGGATATCTGTGTTGGTTGAAATCCGCATTTCACTGCATGCGCAACTTCGTTCGGTGAGCATGCGTCGATTCCTACGAAGCCGTCTTTTTGCAGAAGCTGCAACAACGGTCGAAACCGATTGGCCTTCATGGCATACAAAATAGTGTAGCGGTTTCGCAGTTCTGAGGAATCGAGAGCCGTTCTTAAGCGCTGAATGTTGTCAATTATTCGCTGCCCGGAATAGAAAAACGTTGGCGTATCGTATTCGATGACAAGATCTTGTATCGAATTTCCTGCAAAGTGCAATTGACCACTTATGTAGCACAGATCTGGTCTTTGCCACCAAGAGAAGTAGGTAGAAGAGCGATCCACTAGTTAATTTAACTCCGTGACTTCTGTGTTGTCTATGAACGCACCAGTTGGCATTTCTAAACTGCCAGTGATCCAACCGCGGCAGGCTTGACTGCCACATGAACAATGGAATTGCTTGTAGAGAATTTCTTCAGTCTGCGCATAGTCCATGTAAAGAAAGGAATTGGTAGCTATATTTTGTGTTGCGGTTATGGCCATACTTTCCATATCGACGGAAATATTGGGTGAGCATGAGTGTAAAAGATAACCTGTAAAGTATGGATCGAGCAGGTGTCTGCCTTGGCTTATTTGTAGAGTGTGTTGCAAGATATCGGGCACGACATCTCCTGCTATCATAGCCACTAGTTCACCGGCGCAGAAGCTACGCATCGCAAACACGCCATAACCCGCGGATTGATCCTTAGTAATAACTCTAAAGTCGCAAGCTTGAGGAAAGAGGGGGTTGTTCCCAAATTTTTTAGGGTAAAGCATCGCCAGTAATCTCCATAATCTTGAGAGAGCGGTTTAAAAAAAACAGCTAAACTTATGATCCTGGTACTCTCTTACAGAGACCTACTAAATCAACGCGCGTTTTATACAGCCGATTTAATCTCGCAGCAAGATTTTTTTTATATTTAGGCAAATATTTTTGAACCATGGGCGCTCAGCTAAACTACCTTTTTGCAAACTAAGTGAGTGGGAGACAAAACATGGGATTGCGCTCAGTTTTTTCTCTAATTGTATTTGCTACTATAATTAAGAATACAAATTGAAAGATATAATCGATTACACGTTGATGACGCTGTCATTACTCAGAAAGCTACTATCCGATTGGGTCTGACAGAGTGAATTGATTATTTTGGAAGCGTACATAAAGTGCTGGAAACAGCAGGGAAAAAGCTGCACCATCACGAAAGGCAATGATTTAAGTTAAGCGTTTTAACAAAAAATATTTGTTATGGCGGTAGAAAAAAATTGTTGTACATTAAGTGGGCTAGACTCGATATTGGCGTCGTATAGCTACATAGGAATTAAGTAATTTGGTATTTTTGGCCATGCCTTTTTTCCCAAGTTTATACATTGATTTGATTTATTGTCCACTACGCTACCTGTGAGGAAATTCATAATGGGTACAGATACTGAGTTCGACGACTATTCAGATGACGAAGACGCCGCTGAAGAAGTGCAAATTGATTTAATTATTAGCAAGCAAGATATGGCTCGCCATAAGGTGGATATTCGGCGCCAAATTGAGCAGCGTCTCGAATTGAAGCTAATGAGAGAGGAGCTTGGTATTTACCATAATCTTTTCGATGATTCTGACTCTCCCGCCCCATCAGAGCTCCAAAGATAGTTCGAGTTGTTTAACGACCGCTTCAATGCTATCAATGTTCTCGGCACTTGTTCTATACACGGCGTAGATTTCTTTTGAAAACTCAGGGGCCCCAACTACCTGCTTCAGTTTGTTCCCTTGGGTTTTTAGTAGCTTCAGAGGAAGATAGGCAGAGCCCTTTTCAGACAGGATAAAGGACTCTGCAATTGTAGCCATATTTGTGTTTAATATGGCTGGCGCTAGATTGGGGAAATTCTTTGCATGGAACACGCCAAAATGCGTTCCCCAGTCAACGAACACATAGTTTTTATTTAGAGCTTCTTGGAGTGCTATATCTGGCTGGATGTTAGCCAGAACTAATTTCATTTCGCCTAAAGATTCCGCCTTCAAGTTTGGTGCTCTTGCGGGCTCGTAAAGAATAGCTAAGTCAATTACGCGTTCGTCTAATTGCCTTAGTAAGTCTGTATCAGAGTGGGCCTCCGCTCGTAAGGCCATATTAGGCATTTCTTTATGAATGCCCGACAGTGTACTTCGCAGAATCATATTCCAAAGCCCTGGAGTTGATCCAATTGCCATGTAGTGGTTTAGGTTCTGTTTAAGTGAGATTTCTTGGCGAATCCGAGACCAAGAAGTTTGCATCGTTTCTGCATGTGGAATAAGTCTCTCGCCCTCAGAGGTGAGTTGTATGTTATTGCGGCTTCGAATAAAAAGGCTAACTCCCAGATAATCTTCTAGCTGTTTTATTCTCGCGCTCACCGCGGCTTGAGTAAGAAATAGATTCTCGGCGGCTCGGCCAAAGTGACGGGTTTTATTTACCTCGAGAAAGGTTCTGACAAGTTCGGTGTCCATTGTAAAGCTTCCGATAAATAGGACTACAACAATAATGGGGGGCAGCGAGAAAATACAGTCATTTCAAGCTGTAAATTCAGTCTTTGGTTTAGCGCAGAAGAAATTTGCCAAAGGTAAGGTGGAGCCAAGGGCTAGAGTGGGCTACCTCTTCGAATATATCAAGATATTTAGCGCGTGGGCTAAGCTATTGGCTATTCGAAGCAATAAGCATTCACAGTGAAACGGGAGTGAGCTGAAACAGGGCTATTTGTGAGATGGATTAATAATAAGCTGCCTGACTGAGCAAGCCATGTTTTATGCCCGGTGGCTTAGACCTTCATGCTGATAACATTTATAGAAAACGGCGATTGACTAATGAGGACAGGCGAGTACAAACGCTGAAGCTAAATTTTACACTGCTAGAGTAAGCAGAAAATAGCGATTTACAAAAGTTAAGCGCGTTCTAAACCACGCGCAAATACACTTGATAGTTAATGGCTTTGAAACATTTCTATAATAAATGATAGGCAATATCCCTAAAAAGTGAGAGTGCGATGCAAACATTGGTCCAGAAAAACACCTACCCTGCCTATGCGCAGGACCCCGATTCGGCGTTATTTGCGCGTATAGCCATTGACCTAAGAGACAAGGGATTCAGCATTAACCCAGCTTCGCTTCCCATGTCACTAAGTGAGCCGCTGCGTGCCCATGTTTTGTCAATGGATGAGGATAAATTTTCAGCTGCAGGGGTGGGGCGTGGCAATGATTTCGTGAAAAATAATTTCATTCGTACGGATGAAATTAGTTGGATTACGGGGGACTCTAAAGCGGGCAGTGATTGGTTAAGGTGGGCGAGTTCGTTGCAAAAATATCTTAATGAAAAATTGCTCCTTGGGCTATTTTCTTTCGAAAGCCACGTCGCCCACTATGGGGTTGACGATTATTACAAGCGACATTGTGATGCCCTTAGGGGAGAAGTAAACAGAGTTCTATCACTCGTGCTGTACCTCAATTCTGGATGGGCAGCGGCAGATGGAGGTGAGCTTGTGCTTTATGAGAATGATCAAGATTTAGATGGTATCAAAGTGACGCCGTTATTAGGGACTCTTGTTGTTTTTCTCAGCGAAGAGTTTGCGCATGAGGTTTTACCTGCCAACCGCGACCGCTACTCTGTCGCAGGCTGGTTCCGCGTAAATGGCTCAGTGTCGACAAAGGTGGACCCGCCACGCTGATTTTTTAGGGTATTAATTGGCTTATAAATGAGGTCATTAAAGAGTGCGCTAATTAGTCGAGCCAAAGATTCAATAGTAGCAGACAGAAAGATGCGTGAATCCCTTGCAAAAACCTTACAGTGACACTATTGGTATCTCTTTTTTTAAGAGTGGCTTAAGTCATCAAAAAAAGTGAATCCTAAAATACCCGCAAACGGAGTTATCTGGCTATGCTGTTAGCGTCGATTCCTAAATTCATGCCTTTCGGATAGTTGGGTTGGCCATTCACGCAGTCTTTTTTTCCGAGCTGAAGTGTATTGAGTTCGCGGGATGGCCGGCATCAGTTTTACCGAACACTCGCTTGGTATACCCTTCATTCCTTTCCAGAACAGCAAAAAGAAATTTGGGGTCAGAGTAAAAATAGAAATATGAGGTCAGAGGAAATTTCGTGCAGAGTACAAATCCAGTAGTTTTTGGATGCGCGAAAGGTAAACAGTTGCGGTTGAGCAAACGGTTAAGGGCAGTTTTTCTTTTGCGAAACTCGACGTTTCGCCGTCTCTCGCATTCTCTGGCCACCAAAGTGTTTAGGAAGCTGAAAGCCGGTCGAAGATTATTAGGGCAGAGAGTTTCGGACTATTGCTTCGGATCCGATAAATTTTAATCTATGCTCGTTAAGCATAGGCTATTCTCTAGCAATGAGCAGTGATGCGGAATCCAAGTCCTCAGGACTGTTGATGTTGCAGAAGGTGCCGAGAGAGTTGTCTGTACAATTTACGGCCACAGCCTTGAGATCGCCGAATAATAATTTCGGCCCGTAAACCCCCGATGCGATCGCTTCTTCGATTTGTTCAGCTAGATCGAGATGCCAAAGAGAGAAAAGGGGTTGAATCTGATTTTTATGGTAGATGTAGGTAATAAGGGCAGATGATTTGTTCAATTCACAAGCCAGTTGGCTCACTACATCTTTTGGAAATTCAGGGACGTCAGCGGGAAAACACGCGAGATGGCTAATTCCTGATTCAGCCTGCTTATTTTGATACCAACGCATTGCGCTCAAGATGCCGAGCAATGGCCCCGAATAGCTTTGATCTTGATCGCTTACAATTGGTAGTTTATATGACAGATAGCGCTCGGCATTATGATTGACGCTCAGTATCAGCTGTTTGACCTGTGGGCTGGCTTTGCTTATTACGTATTCTATTATTGGCTTTGTGTGCAGCGGGACTAAAGCCTTGTCACAAAAGCCCATGCGTGACGCTTTGCCACCTGCCAGAATTACACCGCCAATTTCAGACTTGCAGATCATGTGTTGAGCCAATAAAGAGTTTGGGGCCGAAAAAATTCCACGACCTTGTCGGATAAAAATATTATCCGTTGATTTTACTCAGCACAAATCAACGTTCTCTCACAAAATCTGAGATGTCGATGCGGCCAGTCCCACATTTTTCTAGCGTACGATAGCTCGGTTTGCCTTTTTAAAAACTCTCAACATCAATCGCTTGCTCATTGAGTTTATTGCTTATTGCCGACGAGTTCAGATGCGTACAAGGTTTCAACAGCCCGTAGCATTGGCTTCATGTGATAGTTTGAACTCGGCATGACATCAACGTCACATCCATGCACAGTTAGTTCGTCTCGAACCACCGGTCCAATAGCGCCAATTTTGGTCTTACTTAGGCCCACTTTCAATTCAGTTTCCAAGTTTGATTTCGTTGCCACTGAAAATAATCGGCTGATCTGCGATTTACTGGTAAAGGCAATCAGATCTATTTCTCCTTGATACATCTGAATGATAAGGGCGTGTACTTTATCAACATCGCTGTTTGATGCGTAGATATAGGGAGCAACCGAATCGCATCTGTCTAGCTCGCAGCAAGAGAGATACTGCATAAGGACAAGGTTAGGATCTTCTCCGTATAGCTGTACGGAGATTTTAGAATTCTTCAGTTCTAAAGTTTTAAGTGTCGAAATTATGCCTGCCGTTGTTGGCTCGACGGCCAAAATATCAGCTTTAAGACCTAGCTCTTTTAGTACACGACCTGGCTTTGGCCCGCGACAGATTTTGCGTACAGCTGCCAGGGCATTTACGAATGGTTGCTCGAGTCCCTCTCGGATAGCGGCCGACAACAGGCGGCGTAATCCTTCTCCAGTTAATACAATCAGCGTGTCAGGTGGGTCTGTGATGAATTTTTTTAGCCAAGCAGCAATAGGTACTTGGTCAGGCGCATCAAGAATTGAGACAAGCGGCACTCTAATGACATTAGCCTGACGACGTTCAAATAAGTCGGCTAAGACATCGAGTTGCCGACTCTCAGGTATAGCTATGATTTTTGAATTTAAAGGCGAAGGTATTGTAGGTTTGGCTGACATGGCAGCATTCTATCTAATTTTGAATGCACTTGTTGAATAATTAACAGCACTGGTTATCGGATTAGAAATGAGAAGCTTTTTCGGTGCTTAGTGCGCAGATAAAGTGCAGTGGAATGCCATTTGCCAACTTAGAGTGCGGTAAGGGCGCGATAAGATCGATATTTCACCAGCCTGTATTTTTCATTAAGCCACTGGGCTAGCTACCAATTTTTTGTAATTCTCTATGATATTGTTTGCTGGCATGGTTATTGAATGCATATTAAATAACAAAATAGTAAACCTAATAAATAGTCATCTCTGCACTGGGTGTCTGGTTTAGAAATTTTTTGGCGACCATGTAACAACTTAAAGTAATTAATTTAATGGCAATGAAGCCTGCACTCTCTTATGGGAGTGCAGGTTTTTTTTTGGAGAAAAATATGAATAAAATACTTCTGAAGGCCGCAGTGGTTACATCAATCTTCATTTCTTTTAATCAAGGATCTTATGGGCAGTCTCTACTTGATCAAATTGAAGGTGCAATATCCACAGGGTCAGTGGGTTTCTCCCTTAGGGCGCGCTCAGAGATGGTTGAGCAGGACAATACGTTGGGCGATGCATCTGCATCGACTTTAAGAACTCGACTGACACTTAAATCCGGCGTGGTGAACGGATTTAGCGGCTTGCTTGAATTTGACAATGTTAGCAGCATCGCCGGAGACCATTATGATTCACTAATAACTGATCGCTATCGTGGCAATTATTCGGTCATTGCCGACCCAGTAGGTTCAGAAATTAATCAGGCATTTATCAGGTATGCCCCCGATGAAAGTCAGACTTACAAAGTGGGCACGCAGCGAATAAATCATGCAGCCCAACGATTTATCGGCAGCGTCGCTTGGCGTCAGAATGAGCAAACCCTAGACGCTATCAGCTACAGTAAAGCTGGCTCTAAGTTTAATCTCGACTACAGTTATATTTGGAATGTAAATCGAATTTTTGGAACCTCCAAATCGAGTGTTCAGAAAACAAATCTAGACAGTAAGTCCCATATAGCATATTCCAGCTATAAAACGGATGTGGGTACTTTTAGCGGTCTATTTTATGCGCTGGAATTTGATAATGCCGCTGCACTTTCTAGTCTGACCTATGGAGTGAGTTACGCAAATTCTTTTTCAGGCGTCGCTGTGAACGCAAGTTTGGCTCAGCAGTCTGACTATGGCAGCAATACTCTTTCTTATGATGCTAATTATATCTCAGCTGATATTTCCTACAATTTTGGTCCAGCAAAAGTTCTACTAGGCTACGAGTTACTAGGCAGTGATGACGGTGTCGCAGCATTCCAAACACCGCTAGCAACACTTCACAAATGGCAGGGTTGGACTGACCTTTTTCTGGGAACCCCGAAAACGGGTATAGAGGATTCTTTCCTAACAGTCTCAGGAAAGTTGGGAATTGCGAGTTTTTCTGCAACCTATCACAGTTTCACTGCGAACGAGGGCGGTGGGGACTATGGTAGTGAGTGGGATATTGTCGCTACCTACCCCTTGGGGGCGATGGTGACCGCGCAGCTTAAATATGCGACGTACGATAGCGACGGATTCAAGGTAGATACAGATAAATTTTGGTTTAGCTTGAGCATGGCATTGTGATTGCAGGGTAAGTTGATTGTAAGACCAATGAATCAGGTGATTTGAACTCACGTAAATAAAAATAGGCTGCAATGCACTCAGATAAACCACTGCGCATCATGCTTGTCGATGACGACGCCGAGCGAGCATCCTCTTTAGAAGAAAGTTTGGGGGTGCTAGGGTTTGAAGTACTTTCAATAGTAGCTTCGACCTCGGCCCTACTTTTCCAGATAGAGCAAAACCGTCCCGACGTGGTGCTCATAGATTTGAAATTTCCGGGGCGGGATATCCTCGAGAGCCTCACTCTGGTTAACCATCACAATCCAACCGCGATGGTTATGTTTTCTCAGGCAGACGATCCAGAATATATAAGGCAAGCTTTTCAAGCCGGTGTTAATACGTATTTAACCGAAGGCCTGGAGGCGGCCAAGGTCAAGCCAATAATCGATGTTGCGCTCGCTCAGTTCAATTCCTTTCAAACCCTTCGTGACGAACTGAAATTGGCGAAATCTCAGCTTCAAGATGAAAAAACCTTAGGCCAAGCAAAAGCTATGTTGATGCAACAAAAAAAGTTAGATGAAAATGAAGCCCATCTTATGCTGAAACGATTGGCCATGAATAACAATCTTAATTTGGTTGAAGTGGCAAAGACAGTTGTGGCAACTTTAAGCCTTGTGGAAAAGGATACTCCTGAATGACAGCAGAACATGCCTTACCTCCAGCAGAAAAAGTACAGTTGAAACTCGGCTATATGCGCCTCACCGATGCCGCTCCACTTATTTTGGCTAAGAAGCTGGGATATTACGAGGAATTAGGTCTCGATATAAGCTTGATTCGAGAAGTGTCGTGGGCGAATCTTCGTGACAGGCTAGTAATGGGTGACCTTGATGCTGCGCAACTTCTGGCCCCGTTGCCAATGATGACCAGCTACGGAGCCGCAGGCATTCGCGCCAATATACTCACCGGTCTTTCCCTTAGCTTAAATGGCAATGCGATTACCTTGTCCAATGAACTTTACAGTCAGATTCATTCGATCGCTGCCAATGGTTTGCCCGATCCGCTGGCCAGTAGTAAGTTTCTTCACCGCTTAATTGACAAGGCCGGCAGCAAACCGACGCTGACTTTTGCCACTGTGCATCTTTTTTCCATGCACACACAGTTATTGAGAATTTGGCTCAAGGCGGGCAATGTCGATCCAGATCGCGATGTGAAAATTATAGTGCTGCCACCGGAACAGATGTGCGATAGCTTAGCCAGGGGAATTATCGATGGCTATTGTGTGGGCGAACCTTGGAATACTCTTGCTGTGCAACAAGGAATTGGCTCGGTTATAAGCAGCGGCTATCAGATCTGGAATAATGCGCCGGAAAAAGTACTAGGCGTTACGGAAGACTGGCACCGTCTATGTTCTGGATCTCATCTGAGGTTGAGAATCGCCTTGATGAAAGCCTGCGAGCAGCTAACCAAGCTCGAATATCGAATGCTCGTTGCGCAGACCCTCAGCGAAAAGGAATACCTTGATCTTCCTGTCAGGACGATATTGCCCTCGCTAACGGGCAATTTTTGTTTCAGCAAGAATCAAGAGCCGGTTCAGGTTGCGGACTTTCATGTATTTGGGTCTTATCAAGCCGGTTTTCCCTGGCGATCTCACGCGCAGTTGATGCTAAAAGAGAGTTCTCGAGCATTGAGCAAACCAATTACAAAGGAGGAAGTAAGTAGTCTTGTTCAGCAATCCTACCGGCCAGATCTATATCGAGAGGCCGCCAGATATTTGGGGAAATCTTGTCCATCTAAAGATTTTAAAACAGAGGGGCTTCACAATAGTAATTGGGAATTGGAAGAGGGTGTTGTAATGGGGCCGGACAAGATGCTTTTTCAAGAGGGCGAGTAGAAAAGTTGCGATCAAGTGAGCGAGTTGATCTTAAAAGAATAGAATATATACGCATTATAACGGGGCGTTTTATTTGAGCTTGGCTTATTAACGAGCGTTAATTTTGCTTATATCTACGAAATACCTAGCTAAATAGCGGTTTGGAATGTTGGCACATGATATGCAGCTGAGTTGTTACAGAACAATATAAAGTGCACAAGATAGATTCTTGTGATCTCGGGTAATGAAGCCCACGCAGCGATTAGCTGCGTGGGCTTTTTTTATGGATAATTTTTACAGGTGAAACAATGCAACTACTAAAAAAGTTCGTATCAATTGCAAAATTTGATCGCACCGCAGCGATGATATCACTCGCGTTATTCGCCGTGTCGCAGCTCTCCTGGACGGCCCATGCTGACGTTGGTCCACCTGAGAAAGATGAGCTTACTTTTGGGTTCATTAAATTAACAGATATGGCTCCTCTGGCAATCGCTTACGAGCTGGGGTACTTCGAGGATGAGGATTTGTATGTCTCCATCGAAGCTCAGGCAAATTGGAAAGTCCTACTTGATGGGGTTATCGATGGCCAATTAGATGGGGCGCACATGCTTGCCGGACAGCCGCTCGCTGCGACCATTGGCTACGGTACTCAAGCTCATATAATTACTCCGTTTAGTATGGATCTCAATGGCAACGCCATAACAGTGTCCAATGATATCTGGGATCAGATGTCCGAATACATTCCTCGCGAGGGTGGACTGCCAGTTCATCCAATAAAAGCAGATTATCTAAAACCGGTGGTAGAAAGCTATCGTGACAGGGGCGAGTCTTTTAACATGGGAATGGTATTTCCAGTATCAACACATAATTATGAGCTGCGCTATTGGTTAGCCGCAGGTGGAATTCATCCAGGATACTACGCCCCTCATCGTGGCGACACATCAGGCACGCTTAATGCGGAAGTATTGTTATCAGTTACTCCTCCGCCGCAAATGCCAGCTACGCTGGAAGCTGGAACCATTTTTGGCTACTGCGTAGGCGAGCCTTGGAATCAGCAGGCTGTTTTTAAAGGTATTGGAGTGCCGGTTGTAACAGATTATGAGATTTGGAAAAATAACCCGGAAAAGGTTTTCGGAATCACCAATGAATTCGCAGAAAAGTACCCTAATACAACTGTAAGAATTGTTAAGGCCTTGCTTAGAGCTGCAATGTGGCTAGATGAAAATGAAAATGCAAATCGCGAAGAGGCAGTAGAAATTTTGGCTCGTAGTGAATACGTAGGAGCCGATTATGAGGTTATAGCTAATTCAATGACCGGCACATTTGAATACGAAAAAGGCGACAAACGAGAGGTGCCAGATTTCAATGTGTTCTTCCGTTACTTCGCGACCTATCCCTACTATTCAGATGCGATTTGGTATTTGAGCCAGATGCGACGCTGGGGGCAAATCTCCGAGCCTAAGACTGATGAATGGTATATAGAAACCGCAAAAAGCGTTTACCGGCCGGACATCTATCAAATAGCGGCTCAGGAATTGATCGGCGAAGGCTATATGTCCGGCAAAGACTTCCCTGAGTTTACGGTAGAGACAGGCTTCAAACCCCCTCAGCACGATTTTCTAGATGGTAAAGTTTTTGATGGAAGTCGTCCCAACGCTTACATCGAATCACTCACGATTGGTTTAAAGAATGAAGTTCTTTAAAGTTAAATATTAGAGCAAGCCTTGGTATAAGTTATGAGGGAAACAACGGTAGTGAAAGCTGATTTTTTTAAAATTGGGACCGATTCAAATGAACTTGGGGCAGCGGTGATTCGCATGGTGCGACCGGCCTTATTGTCAGGCATGGGGATTTTGCTTTTTTTAATATTTTGGCAGTTTTCGGCTAATCGTATAGAGACTTCTTTGGGTCAGTTTCCTGGGCCGATTCAGGTATGGGAGCAGGCGGGAAATTTGGTAGGCGACTACAATCGTGAGCAAACAAGAGAAGTGGCATTTTACGAGCGTCAAGATGAACGAAACGCAAAAAGACTGAGTGAGGACCCGTCATTTGTCGTGAAATTGAGAGATTATACTGGACAACCTACGTTCCCTCGACAGATCTTGACGAGCCTGTACACGGTAGCATTTGGTTTTTTTATCGCGTCGATAATCGCTGTTCCTTTAGGCATTGCGTGCGGTCTCAGTAGCACTCTTTATAGCGCAATCAATCCGATAATTCAGATATTTAAGCCTGTTTCGCCCTTAGCCTGGTTACCCTTAGTTACCATGGTAGTCAGCGCATTGTATGTTTCGGAAGATCCGATGTTTGATAAGTCATTTCTGAACTCTGCCTTCACGGTAGCACTTTGTTGTCTTTGGCCGACGGTTGTCAATACCACCTTAGGTGTCGCGACTATCGACAGGGACTTAATAAGCGTCGGGCGTGTCATCAGACTTTCTCCTTTTAAGCATATTCAAAAAATAGTTCTGCCTTCAGCTGTACCCCTAATTTTTACAGGATTAAGACTCTCTCTGGCAACCGGATGGATGGTGTTAATTGCCGCAGAGATGTTGGCTCAGAATCCAGGTTTAGGAAAATTTATATGGGACGAATTCCAAAATGGTAGCTCGGATTCCTTAGGTCGAATTATGGTAGCGGTCATAGTAATTGGTTTTATCGGGTTCTGCCTAGATAAGGTGATGTTGCTAATCCAGCGCGGAGTTAGCTGGGACAAACAAACGGTGTTGAGATGAGGAGAAAGCCGCAGTGAGTTTTTTAGAACTAAGCAAAGTCGGAATCGAATTTAATACCGAAAGTGGTGTGTTTAGAGCGCTCGAAGATGTTTCGATCAAGATTAAAAAAGGCGAGTTCATTACGTTAATAGGCCATTCTGGATGTGGCAAGTCAACGGTGCTCAATATTGTAGCGGGACTTTTAGACTCAACCGAAGGCGGTGTCATTCTCAATGGCAAAGAAGTCAATGAGCCAGGCCCAGACCGCGCAGTGGTATTTCAAAATCATGCGCTGATGCCATGGATGAATGTCTATGAGAATGTGGAGCTTGCGGTTAAGCAGGTATTTCGAAATCGCAAGTCTAAGAAGGAGATGAAAGAATGGATTGTTCACAATCTTAGATTGGTGCACATGGAACACGCGCTATCCAAAATGCCCCATGAAATTTCTGGAGGAATGAAGCAGCGAGTGGGCATCGCACGATGTTTGGCAATGCAGCCGGAAGTTCTGCTAATGGATGAACCCTTTGGTGCGCTTGATGCCCTCACGCGCGCGCATCTTCAGGACTCTCTTATGGAAATCCACAATGATTTGGGCTGCTGCGTAATTATGATCACCCATGATGTAGATGAAGCAGTACTTTTATCTGATCGCGTTGTGATGATGACTAATGGACCGTCGGCGACAATAGGAGAAATAGTTGAGGTAGGCCTTTCACGGCCAAGACAGCGATTAGCACTAGCTCAGAATGCGGATTTTAATCAACTGCGTCAAAAGGTATTAACGTTTCTCTACGATAAACAAAAACTTCCATCGATCATGCCGGCATCGCAGTCGCAAACCGCTAATGTAAATGCGTCTAGTCAAGACAGGGTTGTATAGATCGTGTCTAGCTTAGTCATAATAGGAGCCGGTATGGCAACGGCGCGACTGCTAAAAGAGCTGGCAGAGCACAAGCATAATTTTGACATCGAAGTCATAGGAGAAGAGAGTTCCCCAAGCTATAACCGTATTCTGTTGTCCTCGCTCCTCGCAGAAGAAAAATCCAGTGAAGAACTTAATCTAATTGCTGATTCTTGGTATGCCGAGAATGACATCACGCTAAGCCTAGCCGAAAAAGTGGTTGCTTTAGATACGGAGAATCAAAATTTAACGACTGATAGGCAACGATCGCGTGACTATGATGTTCTGATTTTCGCAACGGGCTCGTCTCCGTTTTATCCAAATATTGAAGGGGTGAATGCAGAGAATGTTCTGTCGTTTCGCACTCAGAAAGATCTCGAAAAAATACAGCAACTGGCGCGCGACAGCAACAATGCCGTTGTTATTGGTGGTGGCTTGCTTGGGCTGGAAGCCGCGAGTGGCTTAACGAAGCTTCAGGTAGGGGTCACGGTTGTTAATCGTGGGGAGTGGATCATGCAGCGGCAACTGGATGCAACGGCGGCTGACTTGTTGCAAAACCTTCTAGAGAAACAGGGTATTGAGTTTCAATCGAATGCTACTGCCAAAAAATTCTGTTTAGAAGGTAATGCTGTAGTAGCAGTTGAGCTGGATTCGGGTGCAACTGTTGACGCGGATATGGTGCTGGTGACAGCCGGCATAGTTCCTAACACTGAACTTGCGAAGGAGTTTGGGATCCCCTGCAACCATGGGATTCTGGTAGATGCTCAGCTCAAAACCAAATTACCTAACATCTATGCGCTGGGAGAATGCTGCGAATTGGAGGCACAGCTATTCGGATTGGTAGCGCCCATTTACCAGCAAGCGAAGGTGCTGGCAAACGTTCTCGCCGGAGATGGCGACAGCACTTATACCCATAGCGACAGCCTAACGCGGTTGAAGGTTTCTGGGGTCACGGTGGTTTCTGCCGGGGAACTGCCTTTTGCGGAATCCTGTCAGAGTCAATCAATTTACGACAGACAAAGCGGCGTTTACCGAAGGCTTGTTTTCAATGGCTCGAGACTTGTAGGTTTCATCATGATCGGGGCTAGCGACCATTCGTCGTGGTATGAAAAGTTGATGGATGAGTCAAATTCTTTGTCAGAAATTAGGCCGTGGATGATGTTTGGTGACAACAGGCAGTCCAGCGGTAATTTACAGTTAATCTCAGGACACTAAAGGAAATGAAGATTAGTACAGGTAAAAAAATTGTTGTCGTCGGTAATGGCATGGTTGGACATTACTATGTCGAGAGACTTCTTGAACAATCACCTCAGCATAGAGTTACAGTGATTGGCGCAGAGCCGCGTCCAGCCTACGACCGTGTTCACCTTTCTGAAGTGTTTTCAGGACGCAGTCCAGAAGATTTGGCCCTAACAACAAGAGAGCATTATAAGCAATTAAGTGTGGCGGCGCATTTTGGCGATCCGGTCGAATCTATAGATCGGGACAACAAACAAGTGGTCACGGTTACGGGGAGAAAGTTTGGTTACGACAAGCTGGTTCTAGCGACGGGTTCTTATGCTTTTATTCCACCAATCAAAGGCGCTGACCTTCCCGGTTGTTTAGCCTATAGGACCATCGATGACCTTGGTGCTATTAAGGCGGAATCCAAGAATGCCGTCTCAGCGGTTGTCGTCGGCGGAGGACTGCTAGGACTTGAATGCGCAAATGCGCTAAAGAGCCTAGGGTTGAAGACGCACGTAGTTGAATTCGCTTCAGGTTTGATGAATCAACAACTCGATCAACGAGGCAGTAAGCTGCTTAGAGCGATGATCGAAGAGTTGGAAGTGCAAGTTCATACCAGCAAGGCGACGCAGGAAATTATTGTTGGCGATCAAAGCAGGTTGAAGATGCTGTTCGCAGACGATACTTATTTAGATGTCGATCTAATCGTGTTCTCCGCTGGAATTCGACCCTATGACAACTTGGCGAAAGACGCCGGAATAGAGACTGGAGCGAGAGGTGGAATTGTTATCGACTATCACTGCCGCACCAGCGACTCTGATATTTATGCAATAGGCGAGTGTGCGTTGTTTGGGAACAAGATATTCGGGCTGGTTGCGCCGGGTTATCGAATGGCTGAGGCGGCTGCTAGTCAATTTGGCGAGCATAAGATTGCTTTTCAAGGTGCGGACATGAGCACGAAATTGAAATTGTTAGGCGTTGATGTTGGCTCTATTGGCGATGCTCAGGGAGTGACAAGCGGCGCCGTTAACTTTGAATACACGAATGAGAAAAGCCAGACCTACAAACGCATAATAGTATCGTTTGATGGCAAGCAGCTCTTAGGAGCCGTGTTGGTTGGTGACTGCAGTGACTATGACACTTTATTACAGTACTACCTAAATGGAATTGAACTACCAGAAAATCCAGAAACACTTATATTTCCTTCTGTGTCTGGCGCCCCAACTTTGAGCGCGTCTGCGCTTCCTTCAAGTGCCATCATTTGCTCTTGTCACAACGTGGCTAAATCTTCGATCATAGAAGCGATGGACGCAGGTGCTATGTCCTTATCCGCCGTCAAAACCGCGACGGCCGCGAGTACTGGCTGCGGTGGCTGTGCCGCTCTCTTAAAGACCGTGGTCGATAGCGAACTGTTGGAACGCGGCGTTGAAGTTAATAATCATCTCTGCGAACACTTCAAATTTTCTCGAGAAGAGCTTTTCCATATTTGTAAAGTTGAATCCATTACTTCGTTCTCTGTGCTTCTAGATGGACATGGCAATGGAAGGGGCTGCGATATTTGTAAGCCGACGGTGGCATCTATACTGGCGTCGCTATGGAATGGCTACGTGCTCGATTCAGACTTGGTAGGGCTTCAAGACACTAATGATACGTTTTTGGCAAACATGCAAAAAGATGGGACTTACTCTGTAGTCCCTCGCATAGCCGGTGGAGAAATTTCGCCGGAAAAACTAGGGGTGATCGCAGACGTTGCTAAAAAGTATAAACTCTATACGAAAATCACCGGGGGTCAACGAATAGATTTGTTTGGTGCTCGAATCAATGAGCTTCCACATATTTGGAAAATATTAGTGGATGCAGGGTTCGAAACAGGACATGCCTATGGCAAGGCACTTAGAACCGTCAAATCTTGTGTTGGTAGCAGTTGGTGTCGCTATGGCGTTCAGGACAGCGTCAGTATGGCGATCTATGTAGAGAATCGCTACAAGGGCCTGCGTTCTCCCCACAAAATAAAATCCGCAGTATCGGGCTGCACTCGCGAATGCGCTGAAGCGCAGTCCAAAGACTTCGGCATCATCGCAACAGAGAAAGGCTGGAATCTCTATGTAGGCGGCAATGGCGGAATGAAGCCACGACATGCTGATCTTTTTGCTACCGATTTAGATGACAAGACACTGATACAGTTTATCGATAGGTTTCTCATGTTTTATATAAAAACGGCGGATCGACTACAGCGCACATCGGTGTGGTTGGGCAATCTTGATGGGGGGTTGGAATACCTCAAGCAAGTCGTTATTGACGACAAGCTTGGTATTGTTGAAGAGCTTGAGCAACAGATGGAAAGTTTAGTAGGGAGTTACCAATGTGAATGGAAAACTACGCTTGAAAATGAAGAAAAGCTGAAAAGATTTCGGCAGTTTATTAATAGTGATAAGGAGGACAGTCGCATAGTGTTTGTGCAAGAGCGAGAACAAAAGCGCCCAGCCCAAGAAAGTGAGCGTAAAAGCCTGAAACTAGCTTCTTAAGGTAGTTTTTAACTTTAAACTATTTGTATCAACTAGGTTATTTACATGAATCAAATGAAAAAATCCGCCAGCGAAAGCGTAAAGCAAGTTTTTTTATGTCAGAAAAAAGATCTTGTTGTAAATAGCGGTATCTGCGTTCTTGTAGGTGATGAGCAGGTTGCACTATTTTACCTACCGAAAGAACAGCCCAGCATTTATGCTATTTCCAATTGGGACCCCATCGGCCAAGCCAATGTTTTGTCCCGAGGTATTGTTGGCGATATTAAGGGCGAGTTGGTTGTTGCCTCGCCGCTTTTTAAACAACATTTTAGCCTTGTCAGTGGTAGTTGTCTTGAAGTAGATAACCTCACTGTCAGCACTTATAACGTCACTATAGAGGGAGAAGAAGTTTTTCTAAGTTTCTGAGAAAACCCTCTTATCCTGCCACGAAAGTATTCAAACTAATCGATCGTTTATGAATAGTGATAGCAAAATATGCACGCAAACAACATGTCCGTACTGCGGTGTCGGCTGTGGTATCGATGCTCAGGTTTCAAAAGATAATAAATTGGAGGTCAGAGGGAGCGAGCAGCATACGGCAAATTTGGGTCGACTTTGTGTAAAAGGTAGTGCGCTCGCCGATACACTTTCCACAACTAATCGCCTGTTGTATCCAGAAGTAAATGGGAGTCAAGTTAGCTGGGATGAGGCATTGAAAAAAGTCGCCGATGGCTTCAAAGAGATTATCCACGAGCACGGCCCAGATTCAGTTGCATTTTATTTGTCCGGTCAATTATTGACTGAGGATTACTATGTAGCCAATAAGTTAATGAAGGGGTTTATTGGCTCTTCGAACGTCGATACCAATTCAAGACTTTGTATGGCTTCCGCGGTCGCGAGCTATAAACGTGCTTTCGGTGCAGATGCGGTGCCGTGTAATTACGAAGATTTGGAAATTTGCGATCTATTGATACTGGCGGGTTCTAACGCGGCGTGGACGCATCCGGTTTTATACCAGCGCATTAGTGCCGCTAAAAGGCAGAGGCCACAAATGAAAGTTGTGGTCATCGATCCGAGAAAGACAGCGACTTGTGAAATTGCTGACATCCATTTGCAATTGCTCCCCGGCAGTGATGCTTTCCTTTTTAACGGTTT